>NZ_JBHFAB010000013.1:0-198080 GCF_042510955.1 Streptacidiphilus cavernicola | reverse complement strand
AACCGGGAGTAGACCGGCCCCTGCCGACGACCGGGATCCCCCTGGGGAACCGACCGCCGTCAGGGTGGGGAATTACGCCGACAGCAACCGCCCGAAGTAGGGGAAAAGCGCCGTCGCTGACACAGAGCACCGCGCAGGTAACTCCACCCCCCTCCAGTACCACTCCTTCACTCCACTCCAGTACTCCACCGGCGGTCTCCGCGCTTCGCGCTCCGGCAAGCCAGGGGGCTCCTCCGGACCCCCGCCCCCTGTCTCCTGTTCGCGGTGGTGACCCACTTGCCGGGCAAACAACGGTGGTCAAGGACATGACGGATCCATCTACGTTGGTCGGCCGCCAGCGCCCCGCGCCGGGCGTCGAGTTCGGCCGCCGCGAACTCGAGGACGTCCACGACGTCCTGCGCACTGCGCTGACCAAGCGCAGACCTCCGGTGTCCGAGCCGGGTGAGACGATCCCGTCAACTGCTACTGAGGCGGGTGCCGAGGCGTGAACGCGATTCCGCTGTGGGAAGAGTTCGGCTGGGTCGGCCTGGACACCAGCGCGGGTTTCACCATCGAGGGCGACTCCTGGTGGCGGCGCTGCCTGGACTGCCAGCAACCCGTCCAGGGCGGCTACAACGGCTACGCCGCCCACCAGGCCATCAACCACCCGGAGAACCCCGCTCCGCTGTTCACCGACGGCCTGCCGGGCATCTACGACACCAACGGCGGCGACCTGACCCCCTACGGCCGCCGCCTGGACCTCGTGAAGGCCGCTCCCGCCGCGCCGGCCGCCCGAGCGGACCATTGCACCTGCGGGCGCTCCCGCCGCCGCCAGAGCCCGACTGGGGCCGCCCAGGAGCCACTGTTCGACCTACCCCCGGAGACGTCCGCATGACCGACACCGCCACTGACGCCACGCCGTCGCCGCGGTCCGTGCGCGAAGCCCTCGCCCAACTTCTGCACGCCGCCGGCGACAGCGTCGCCGAGCTCCCGACCCAGGTCTTCGAGCGCGGGCGGCCCACCGCCATCACCGCGGAGCTGCTGCGACGCACCACGGCGGCCGTCGACGGCCTGGCCGGGGAACTGTCGGGCACCTCCCTGTCCTGGGAAGCCTCGTCCGGCACCAGGGCCCTGGGCCTGGTCGCCCGCCAGCAGATCGTGAAGGCCGCCGGGCTCATCCACCACGAGAAGGGCCCCGCCTGCCAGCCCACCCGGCCACTTCCCGCCGACACCGATGCGGACGGCGACCAACCGTAACCACCGCCCTCACCCGAACGGGTGAGGAACGGCGCCCACCAGCCCCCTGGACCGTCACACTGGCTGACCGGACACCGCTACCACCAGCAAGGACACGACCGTGAGCACCGACCAGGCCCCCGCCACCCGCCCCGGCGACGCACCCCCTGCCCCGCCGACCGGATGCTGCGGCGGCAACTCCTGCGGCACCGCGCCAGCGCCGGCCGCGATGACCTACCCCCTCGGCGCTCCCGCGGCCGACGACCAGCCCGGCGACGGCTTCCTCGCCCTGGCCCGCACCCTGGCCCGGTTCGGCATCCACGCCGCACTCGAACTGCACCACCGCGACCACCAGCACACCGCCACCCTGCGCATCCAGGACCAGGGGGCGGCCGAACTCGCCGAGCGGCTGGAGCAGAGCGAGAGGTGGCGCAACCAGCAGGGCTCGGCCGCGTGAGCGCCCATCTGCCCGCCGTACCCGAACCCGAGGACGGCGAGGACTTCGCCGCCCACCAGGCCATGGCGGACTTCGGCCAGGCCGCCAGCCACGCCTTCGCCCAGATCGGCCAGGCTGTCCAGAACGCCGCCGCCCGCATGGCCGCGTTACTCGACGGCACCGCGCGTCCCGACCCGCCCATCGAGCTCGCCTCCGCGCTCGCAGTTGGCGGATTCGGCCGCCGCGTCACGGTGCAACTGCGCCCCTCGCAGCCCGGCGGCATGATGCTGCGCATGTCCAAGAGCGACGCCCGCACCATCGCAGCCTTCCTCGGCCAGTCGGGCAGCCGCCGCTTCGTCGAGGACCCCGACAGCCTGGACTGGCTGCTGTGGATCACCGATCCGGAAGCCAGCGCCCTGGCCGCATCCCTGCTGGCCGACAACCCCTAGCCCGTCCCAGGAGACGAACCAGCATGACCACCGAGACCCCCAGCCCCTACACCGCCGCCATGCGCCTGGGCAGCGTCCTGGCCGACCGCGGACTGGGACTGATCGAGGTCGTGTTCCGCGAGACCCTGCACCCGGACGTCCTGCTGCGGATGCGCCGACGCAGCGCCCAGCAGCTCTCGGACGTCGCCGGGATCCCGGCCGCCGCCTTCACCCGCGACCCCGAGGGCTCGGACCTCCACCTGCGGCTGAGCCCCCAGCGGGTCGCCGAGGTCACCGAGCGGCTGTCCGCAGGGCCGTCCCGATGACCGTCCGGGCGGTCTGCCCGTGGCCGGGATGCGGCCGGAGCCTTGCGCTGAACAGCGGAAACCTCGTCTGGCGCCACGATCCGCCTGACCGCGACCCCAGCAGCCCTGTGCTGACCTCGTGTCCCGGATCGTGGAAGCCCGCGCTGCTGGAGGACCTGGCCGGCCCGGTAGAGGTCCTGCTGCTGTTCGACATGGAACAGACCTGACCGCGCCTGTCACACAAGCCCCCCCACCAGCGAGAACATGACCACATGAGGGATGTGACCGTCCGCTGCGAGGACACCAGCACCAAGCCCTGCAGTGCCCGGCGGGTTGTGCCCGTCGCCTGCCTGAACGAAGCGTGGGAGCGCGAGCTGCGCTCCGAGGGATGGCAACTCGCGGCCCGTGCCGGTGAACGGGACCTGTGCCCGGCCCACCGGCTGGCCGCGCTGAACCGCCGCCCGGCGATCCCTCAGGACTCGCTGTGGTGACGGCGGCCTGGGTCCAGCTGCAGGACGCCCTGGCCGAGACCGACAACCGCCTGGTCCCGTGCCGCAACGACGACCCCGAGCTGTGGTTCGCCAGCAAGAAGCTCGAGCGGAAGCGAGCGCTCGCCCTGTGCGGAGGCTGCCCGGTACGGGATCTGTGCCGGACCGCGGGTCGACAGGGACGGGAGAAGGGAAGCTGGGGGGAGTCGCAGGCGCAGCGGTCGAAGGCGGGCTTCGCCCCGGCGAAGTCGTGACCGCCGGGACCTGGCCGGCCGTTACCTTCGTCACCTTCCAGGCCGCAGGCGGCGATATGCCCCTTATCGTTGCTTCTCGTCGAGGTACCGGGCCACGATGCCCGCCACGCTGGAGGACACCGCACCATGGGCATCACCCGCAAGATCCTTTCGTTCACGACGATGGGCGCCGTCGACTTCCGCTCCGACAAGGAACGCATAGCGCACAACACCGGCATCACCGCCCGAGAGGGCCGCCGCGCTGCTCGCGGCACCACCGCCCAGCGGATCACCGCGCTGGCCTCACCGGCGCCTGGCCAGGCCCCGCAGAACCTCGCACAGGCCATGGGCTCCTGGTCCGACTTGGCGGAATACCGCCGACAGCGCCAGAACCGGAACTCCGTTCAGCTGCCCGCCCCGGGCGGTGCCGAGCAGACCGAGCCAGCCGCACCGCCGGCCCCGGTCGCCGAGCGCCTGGCCCAGCTCCGGCAGCTCCAGATCGCAGGCCAGATCAGCGACGGGGAGTACGACCAGGCCCGCGCCCGCATCCTCGACCAGCTGTAACCCGGGTTCGGCTGACCGGCCGGTCGTCTACCCTGGGCTGCGTGGACGACCAGCAGACACCGGGTAGCGCCTTCGCCGGACCGGGCGGAGACCTGGGCGCGAGCGTGGACACCTCCCACGCCGTGGCCATGACCACCGTGTCGGCCGCCGTCATCGGCAGCACCGCCGACTCCACGCCCGTCTTCGGCGTCGAGCTGGCCGGACAGCACCGAGCCACCGGGCAGCGCAACGCGCAGCTGTACCTGATGAGCCTGGACGGATGCGCGGCCGTCGTCGCCGAGATCACCGGGATCGCCGCCCGGATGGGTTCCGCCTGGACCGACGCCCTGGCCGAGCGCGTCTCGCAGCTGGTCGCCGACGGCGCCTACGGAGCAGGCAGCACCGAGGGCTGAGCCGGCCTCGCCGGCACCTTCCCGCTGGGCGGCCCGGATCGGTAGGATCGGGGCCATGTACCGGGTTGTGTTCACAACAGAGTCCGCCGCCGAGCGCGACCAGCTCGCCCCCGAGCGCCGCGACCTGCTGAACCGCGGCCTGGCGAACCTGGCCAAGGACCCGATGAACGCGGCAGCCTCCGCCCCGTACCGCGACGACCCCCGCGTGCGCTTCGGACAGGTCGCCCCCGGGATGGGCATCGTCTACGACATCATCGACGACCTGGTGATCGTCGTCGTCGTCCGCGTCCTCGACGAGTCCTTCGCCGACGCATGACCGCGCCCCGTGCCGAAGCACGGGGCGGAAGGGCGTATCCGTATCGCCGGGCTATGCCGGTCGCCTAGGGTTGCCGTATGCCAGAGCCCACCACTGCACCGGCCGGACGGCTGGTTCATGTCGCCCACCTGCGCTCGATGCGAGCGGTGCTGTACCGCGTTCCCTTCACCGACCGGGACCTGGCGCAGCAACTCGCCGACGCCTGGAGCGCGGAGCATGACGGCGACAGCACCGTCGAGGACTGGGCCCGCGCAGACTGGGCGGCCACGGGCCCGGGCGGCGTGGCCGCGATCCGAACCGCCCTGCCGGATAGCGTTGTTGTCTACAGTGCCACGATCGTCATCGACCCAGACGGCACCAGACGCGTCCACCGGGACAGTGCCACTGCGTGGGACTTCCAGAAGGACGCCTGGACTACCCGCGACGCGGAGTGGCGCAGCGAGCGTCGCCCGGGGCTGCACAAGCGCGTGGAGGGGCAGGCCCGGGGCACCGACAAGGATGACGTCGAGACCGCCTTCGAGCTCGCCACCGCGGAGGCCGTGGACCGCTACGCCAACCCCGCCCGGTACGGCGACGATCAGGGCTGAGCCGCTAGCCCAGCGCGGTGGCGGGATCGGGCATGGCCATCGGTTCCAACGCGAAGAACAGGACCGACGGGTACTGACTCGCGGGTAGGCCAAGCTTCGTGACGGCATCCTCGAAAATTTGCTTGAACGCCTCTTCGCGGGTCGCTCCCGGCTTGCGCAGGTTCCAGATGCAGGTGTAAGTCCTCGTTGCCGTCCCACCGGTGGCCAATGCCCAGTGCAGGGTGAGGATCGCGTGGTACGGGGTTCCCTGGTGCTCCGGGCTCTCGGGCGGCAGGATGTTGCTCGGGGTCATGGATGGCCCTTCCTCGTTGGAGTCGGCCCGATTCTGCTACATCACTGCCATCCGGCGGGCCTTCGAGCCTAAAGCGGAAGCAGCCGCAGTAAGGCTGCCTTCGCCTCGCGCCGTTCTCACAGACCGATGCCGTACAGGACGTTGTGCTCGGTGTCCCAGATGTCCGCCTCGTCGATGTAGCCGATCAACTCCTTGCTGCCGTCGGCCCAGTCGCCGTGGCGGCCGATGTCGACCAGGTCGGCGCCGTTGGCGCGGGCGGCGTTGACCAGGCCGCGCCGCAGGGAGTGCGAGCGCCAGCGGCCCGGCAGGTCGGCGCGGTCGGCGGCGCGCTCGATGACGTCGGAGACCGCCTCGGTGCTCAACCTGCCGGTAGGGTCGCCGACTTCGCGCCCCTTCCGCATGATCTTGTGGGCGATGTTGCCGTGCCGGTCCACGCGCAGGAAGACTGGGCCCTCGGTGAAGCCGGCCTTGTCGAGCAGGTCGAGCCAGGCGATGGTGGCGCGTACGGGGCAGGTGTCGGGGTGGGAGCCGTACGGGATGCCCTTCCACGCCCACTTCTTGACCTTGCGCCGGTAGACCAGTACCGCGATGCCGCGCCCGTCCGGGTCGACGCGGATGCGATCCCGGCCGATGGCGACCAGGTCGGAGGCCCGGGCGGCCAGGCACATGCCGAGCAGTTGGATGCAGCGGTCCCGTACCCCGATCGTGGTGGCAGGGTCGCAGACCGCGGTGAGCTTGCGCAGCGCCCGCGGCACAGCGGCGCTCGCCTTGCGCGGGGTCGCCTTCGGGTGATTTTCGAGGGCCAGGCGCTGCTCGTAGGACTCGAGGATCTTGCGGGCGCCGTAGCCGTCGGGCGCGGGCAGTTGGCCGGCGCGGTGGTAGGCGGTGACCGCGGACAGGTGCTTGCCGATGTGCGAGGGCGAGAGCAGTTCGCCGGTCCGCTGGCTGGGGACGGTCGTCAGGTGGACCGTCCACTCGATCAGGTCCGAGGGGGTGAGGCCGCCGAACGGTTCCAGTCCTCGCGGACGGCACCACGCCTCCAGGTTGCGCCAGCACGTCTTGTACGCCCGGCGGGTGCTCGGCGGCATCGACCCCTCCAAGGCGGCACGTGCCGCATCCGAGAGCGCACCCTGGGTGACGGGCGGTGTTGAAAGTCCTATGACCGACTCTCGACCCTGAGATCGCAGCTTCTCAGGAGCCAGAATTGTCTGGGTGTACGGACTATTAATCGGGTGATCGGGCACCCGGTCAGCCTAGCGACGACTGCGCGGTGCGACCCGGGGACAAGTCGGGTGATCCCGTACCGTTGGCGCATGGCTGACCATGAGCTGTTCGTAGGCGGGATCCTTGGCGACCTGGAGGCCGCCGGGCTGGACGCCACCTCTGTGTGGACCCTGGAGCACTCGGTGCTCACCGCGCGCGACGGACGGGAGGTGCGGCTGGACTTCTGGCGCCGCGCCCTGCTGCTGGGTCGAGACGAGTGGCGGGTGGACGCCATGTGGCACGGCGGATCCTGCGTCGACCGGGGAAGCCCGCAGGCGTCACCGGACGCGGCCCTGGCCGCGCTGATCCGGCAGGGGTAGCCGCAGGGCCGCTCACCCGCGGGGGTGGCTTTGTCGGCGAATGTCCTCCCCTTGCCGGGGTGTTGAGTGAGACTGATCGGATGGATCTCGTAGATGGCCCGCGGTGGCCGACCGTCATCCGTCACACCTACACCGGCGAGCCGGACGACCCCAAAAGCGAACTGCCGCGGGGCTACGACCGGTACGCCGGCGCGGTGCTGGTCGGCGGCCTGCTCCAGGCGGCCGACCTGACGCCGCCGGAGCAGAGCGGTCCGCACTCGCGGGACTGGTGCGCAGTGGAGTCGATTCACCCGGACGAGTGGCCGCCTCAGGCAACGGCCTGTGTACGGGTGGCCTACTACACCGCGCCGAAGGCCCGGACCTACGAGCCCGACGAGGAAGCCGAATTGGAGGCGTGGCACGCCGGGGCACGGCGGGTCGCCGATCATCTGGAGTCACTCGGCTGGACGACCGCCCTGCTGGAGCACCACGGCGGGAAGCTCCACCCGGTGCTGCGCTGGGTGCTGGTGTACCGCCTCGACGGAGAAGACCGTGCAGGGAAGTGGGTGCCGAAAGACGGCGCCGATGTGGCGATCCCGGACATGCCCCAGCAACTGGAGGACTACGACGAAGCTGCCGGGGCGCCGGGAGAGGGCTCGGCCCGGTCGGGCGAGGAGCAACAGGTGGCGGACGCTGAAGCGCTGGTCGCCCGGTTCGGCGATGACGGTGAAGAAGGGTGGCTCGACCTCGACGAGGTGGAGGGGCCGGTGTGCGAGCGGATCCAGTGGGCGACCGACGCTGAGATCCTCCTGCGCCGCCTGCCGCAGCAGCGACAGGAAGCCATCGAGGCCGTTGTCGCTGAACTCGCGCGCGACCCGTGGGAGTCGACCGTGGAGCACAACTCGGACCGGGCGGTGCGCCTGGCCCGGCCGGAGTCGGGTACGGAACTGGTGGTCGTCGTCGCCGGGTTGCTGCTGGTCGTGGCGGAGCTGCGGGTCGACGACCCGCAGGCCCGGCCTACGGGCGGGGTGTCTTGACGAGGTCGGGGACGTAGCGGCGGCGCAGGCGGTGCGCGGCCGGCATGCGGTCGACACCGCCCGCCAGCCACCAGGCGAACAGCAAGTACACCGCGGCGGCGGCCGGCGCGGCGGCGACCCGGTGTAGCGAGTCGTCGGCGATGCACGCGCTCAACGCGATGACGGATCCCAGCAGCTGGAGCCCAAAGACGTGGTGCTTGGCCAGGCGGTTGCGGGCCAGGATGGCGGTCGAGACGGTGGCGGCGCCGATCGCGAGCAGGATTGCGGACAGCATGGGTCCCCCTAGGTAGTCGGTGCCGTGTGGTGTCGGGCTGGTCCTGGCCGTGTCCGGCGGGGAAGGCGTCAGCACTTCCCGGTCTGCGGGGCCTCGGCCACACCGAGGACTTCACGGCAGCGTCGTGCCCATTGGTCGTATGCCTCGATCTCGGACTTGCGGAACTCGACGGCGATCGGCCGAATCTCACGGTCTGAGAGAACCGGGGCCTCGACGTCGTCCAGCAGCCGCCTCAGGGCCAGGACGGGGTCGGCCGTCTCCGGGCACCCGGCGGCCCACGGCCCGTCGTAGTCGTCGACGCCTGTCGAGACGTACGTCAATGACCTCTGCCACAGCTGGCGGGACAGGATGTCGCCGGGCAGGGCGCGCATGAACTGCGGGTTCGGTTGCGCCATGCCGCTGGCGACCGCCTTGAGGTGGTCCATGCTCCGCTCGTACTGCGCCTGGTGGCGGTGCGCCTCGCTCTGCACCACCCACAGCACGAGCTGCGGTGGAGTGAGCTCGACGATGGTGTCGCCGGTCGTCACTGAGGGATCCCCGTCCTGTAGGCGTCGAAGGCACGGATGGTCGTCCAGTTCACTGCCCATCCCGCCAGCGTCGGGAAATCGTCCCATGCCATGTCATGGTCCGCACCAGATTCAGGGTCATGGCCTGGCAAGTGCGGCAGTCAGGACCGCGACGGCGGTGTGGTCCCCCCGCAGGGTCGCGCACGCCGGCGCCGCCCACTCCTCGGCGACCTCGCGGGCCCGGCCGGGCGTGCCCGCGGCCTCCAGAACCAGGACGAGGTCGCTTGCCGCCTCCAGGGTGAAGGGGTGGGTGGTGCCGTTGTACGTTCGTCGGTCCTCCAGGACGCTGCGGGTGACCAGCTCGGCCTCCTCCAACTCCCCGGTCTGGCGAAGGCAGGTCCCGAGCAGTTGCCGGGCCGACAGGGCGACCGGGATTGGGATGGCGGCGGCGGCCTCGGTGGCTGCCTGCCGGGCCAGCGGCAGAGCCCGGTCCCAGTGCTGCTGGCGCCCGAGGACTCGGGCCTGGGCCAGTCGTGCGCGTATCGCGGCGTCGTGCCGCGGCCATCCGTGTGCCTCGGCCCGGTCCAACACCTGCTGCAGGTGGGCCGCGGCCTCCTCGTAGCGCCCCTGTGCGCCCACCGCCTCGGCGAGGAGGGCCCGGGTCATCCACGGATAGCCGTGATCGGGACCGAGCGTCCGCAGTTCGCTCTCCAGCACCCTGTTCAGTAGCTCCTCGCTGCGCGCGGCCCGGCCGAGGCCAAAGTTGGCCAAGGCCAGGTTGATGAGCGTGATGTGCGTAGCGGTGTCGTCCAGGCCCGGACTGAGCAGGTCGCGCTCCGCGAGCTGCTCCCCGTACCGCGCGGCTTCCTCGAAACGCCCCGCTTCGGATGCTGCGTGGGCGCGTGCGTACAGGTCCTCGCGCGGGATCTCGGTCGTGGTCACCGTGCTCTTCCTTCACGTGAGTGGCGCGGGCCCCGACGGTTGTCGGCAGCTCGGATGACAGCAGCGCCGGCCCCTAGCCCGGCTGAACCTGGCCTCAGAAGGCCAGGCCCACATGGTTGCTGAGGACGTAACTGATGGCGGTGAGGGAATATCCGTGGCGGGCGAGGGAGTCGTCCCAGTTGCGTCCGTCGCGGTCGTGCTCGTAGCGCAGGCGCTGCCAGCGGGCGGAGACGGGGTCGGTCTTGTCGTCGACGTCGTGCCCCAGGTTCTCCAGGTGGGCCTCCCATCGCTGGACGACGTCGAGGACGGTCCCCTCCGGGTTTCGGTGCAGCAGGCGGTCGACCGCCTCCCGGGTCACAGCGGCCGGCTCGATGCGCTGCTCCCGGGCTGTGATGTATATGGCTGTGGCGAGCGCGGAGATTCCGTCCTCCTGCGAGCGGTCGCTGTCGTTTTCACCGAAGCAGTTGGCACGGGTGTTGATCAGCTCGCGGGTGCGGTCCCATGCCCCCGTCCACTCTGCGGGGCCGCCTTCGCCCTGCCACTTCCGCGACTGTTCGTCGATCGTCGTCATGCGGTCATCCTTCGCCGGGGTGTAGTAGAAGTGGGCTCCTGCGCGGGTGGTCAGCCAAGCCGGACCTCATCGACCACGTCCCAGGTGTAGTAGCCCAGGTCGGGGCGCTGGTACTGGTTGACGAGGTGGACCCGGTCGATGGTGATGTCCACCCGCGGAGGCCGCAGAGCGCGGAGCTCCCGGTTGAGGCTTCGGTCCTCGAAGTCCTCGCGTGCGTACGCTAGCGACGAATGAGCCCAGAACCGCTGCTCAGGGGCTCGCAGGGTGATGCCCGGGACCTTCTCCATCGCTGTGCGGACGCGGCTGTTGAGCTCAGCCATCCCGTCCTCCGGATAGACGGCGACGGTGACCGCGGTGATCCCGGGCCAGACGGGGCCGAGCTGGACCCGGAAGGGCTGCATGCCGGCCAGCTCCTCTCGCAGGGCGCTCCGCAGCTTCTTCGCCTGGCTGTCGTCGACCTTGTGGTGGATGCCCTGGACCGTGGAGTGCAGCCACTCCTCGGGAACCGCGCCAAGCTGCTCCGGGTACTGTGCGAGAAGCTCGCGGTGGGCACGGGCGTACTCGCGGAACTCCTCGTACTCGCTGAGGAGGACCAGGACGTGCGGGAAGGGGCCCCCGTCCTGCCAGATCTTCTCGGGGACGAAGAAGGTCTCCAACGCAGCTCTCCTGAACTTGACGGCACACGGTCTAGTTCGGGACGTTAGCGGCCCGGCACCTGCGAGCGCAGCGGCTTCCGCGAGATCGCCGGCACCACCGGCCAGCCCGTTGCACCCGGAGCGGGTTGAGCCGGCCCCACCTCGTGAGCCCGCAGCCCCGTCCCGGCGAAGGCCCCTACACCTGGGATGTGGCGGGAGAACTCCCCGTCGAGGGGTGGAACCTGCGGTGCCGAGAGGTCCGAGCCTTCGGTGTGTCAGTTCTCGGCTGCGTCGAAGATGTTGATCTGCTCCGGCAGCAGGAGTCGCAGCTGGTGCATCAGCCTGGGGATGGGGTGCTGGTGTGCCCGCTCGGCGGGCAGTTCGACCACGCGGCCCGTGCCGGGGCACAGGGTCAGCTCGTGGCGGCCGGGCACCGACTTGTGGTCGACGATCGCGCCCATGCCGATGGCGCCGATCACTTCGCGGGCGGCGACTTCGCGCTCGCAGCCGCCTGGGCACGCTATCCGCGGCTGGGGGCCGCTGCGGTACTTCGCCACCCTGATCACCATCCAAGATTTTGACTGATCCGTAAGGGTGATGATATCGCGCGGGCACGATCTGACACACCGGCATAAATGGGGATCAACTACCGTCCTTGGCTGTGACGTTGTTGCAGGTGGTGGATCGGTCCGGTCGGGTTGTCGGACAGGCTGTGCGCGAGCGGATCGAGCGTGATCCGGCCTCGTACTTCCAGCAGGCGACGGTGGTGATCGAGCACCGGACGCGGCCCGGTCTGGTGTGGGCGTGGCAGGCCGGGGACGGGTCTTGGCAGGCGTCGCGGTCGCGGCTGGTGCCGGCGGGGGTGACGGCGCACCGCACCGCGCTGGAGCTTGCCCGGACGGTGGCGGGTCCGCAATCGGGGGTGCTGGTGCGCGGGATGGCGAAGGTGCCACCGCTGGAGGGGCGGCGGTGGGTGTTCCTGTTCGCGGCGGTCGAGCTGGGCGATCCGCTGGGGGGGTGGCCGATGGGTGTCCGTCGCCGGACTGGAGCACCAGGGCGGCGGCCGGGTGCGACCCGGTGAGCTGGGGCTGCTGCGGCGCTTCGAGCTCGCCGCGGCATCGCGGGGCTTCGCGCTGCGCGAGCGGTAGCCAGGTGCAAGGCTGCGGTGATCGGCATGCCTTTGACCTGCCAAAACTTGCTTCCGCCCCTCACGTCATCTAGGATTAAAGTATCAAGAAGTTGAAAGGGAAGCCCAATGAACCAGACCGCCACCGTCACCGCGCACCGGCTGCACACCAGCCGCACCGACCCGGTGGTCTTGGTCGACCTCGACAAGGACGCCGACTCGTGCCACGGCTGCTACGCCGAGACCGCCCACCTGGACGCCCGGCTCGAATCCGGGGCCTGGCAGCAGGACGAGGACGGCGCCAACTGGTGCGCCGGCTGCGTCGACGAGGGCGTGCACCGGCCTGGCTACCGCGACGAGCAGTACCCGCGCCTGTCCTCGACCTGGCGCTGACCACACGGAAACACCCACCCCCCGCCCAACGACCGCGTACGGCACCGCAGGAGACCGCCTTGACCACCACCAGCACCCAATCCACCCGAACCGAGCGCTACATGGACATCGCCGGCTTCGGCGTCGCCGCCGAGCTCGAAGGCGAGGGCGAGGATCTGAGGATCGTCGCCGGGACCGTCCACGGCCGGTACGGCCTGCCGATGGGCCGCTTCCAACTCGCCAGCGTCGACGGCACCAGGTGGATGGTGAGCGACGCCGGCACCGGCTGGATCGAAGAGGAGCCCTCCAGCATCCAGGCCGCGGTGGAGCGCATAGTCGAACTGGCGAAGAAGCACGGCGCATGGACGTGCCGGGACTGGAACGCCCTGGAGAAGGTGCAGCGCAAGATGATGAAGCGCCGCCACGAGCTGCCGGAGATCATCGCCGCGGCCCGCGCCGAGGCCGAGGCGAACAGCTGGTACCTGCAGTGAGCAGCTGGGACTCCCTGTCCTGGGCGAAGAGGCAGATCGTGGGGGCGCCAGCGCGCAAGCTGGTGCTGGTGCTGCTGTGCGAGAAGGTCGGTGAGGACTTCCTGTGCTGGCCCTCGGTGCGCACGCTCGCCCTGCACGCCGAACTGTCGGGCCGCCAGGTGCAGAACCACCTGCGCTGGCTGAGGGAGGCCGGGTTGATCCGTACCGAGCAGCGGCTACGGCCGAACGGCTCGAAGAGCACGAACACGTACTACATCCTCACTCCCGAGCGGCTGGAGATGGACCACGCCGGGGCGGCCGGCGCGCAGGTCTGCGCCGAGCACCACGCCGACCGGTGCACCTGAAGCTGGTTGCACCTCCGGTACCTGAAGCGGGTTGCACCTCTGTAGGTGAAGCCGGTTGCACCACCGGAACACCCAGATCTACCCCCCAGTGAAGGAACACCCATCGCGGTCCGCTGCGCGGTCTCAGCGAGGTTCCCGGCCGTCACGGTCGCGCTCCGCGCGCCGAGCGCAAGTCGGGGGCCTCCTCCGGACGCCCGGCCCCCGCCTCCGTGTCACCCGTGGCTGATCGCCTGCCCACTGACCCACAACAGCAACCGACATGAGCAACCATGCACGTTAGGAGCACAACCACCATGATCCAGATGCCGGAAAGCCCTCCGGAGGACCGGCTGCTGAAGGCCGCGGAGGTGTGGGCGGCGGTGGGGCGGATCGTCGACTACAGCTGGTCGGCGGAGGCCCGGGACTGGGCGGAGCAGGACGCCGAGGGCCGGGCGGGGCACATCTTCGAGGACCTGGCGCAGGTGCGCTACTACCTGGCCCGCCGTCAACTGTCACAGCAGGGGGGCAAACTGGCCTTTAGGGTGTAAATCAACTAGGATTTAAGTATCAAGAAATGGAGGTTCCGCCCATGTCCACCATCGCCCGACCCGCCTTCTTCGCTCCCATCACCGTCACCGCGCTGGCTGAGGAGATCACCGAGACCGCCCGGTGGATCTGGCCGGACGTCGAGATCGTCGTGCTCGACCGGCGCGGTGAGATGGCCGCCTGGCGCACCGTGGGCGTCGACGGCGAGGACGTACGCATCCCCGTCAGCGCCGCCGAACGCGACCACGCCGAGCAGGCCGAGGCCCTCGCCGACCTGCGCGCCGACATCCGCCACCTGGTCGACCGCATGGGCTACGACAGCCCCCTCGCCCAGGCCGAGCACCCCTGCTCCTGCGACACCCCCGGCACCTGCCACCGCCTGACCACCGCCGTCCGCATCCACTGAACCCTGAGGAGAGCACCCCGCGATGAACCTGACCCTGGCCCCCGCCGACCCCGCCCACTGGATGGGCCAAGCCTCCGCCGCCCGCGACCAGGCCGGCGGGCTGCGCAAGCTGGCCGCCCTGCTGGAGCAGGACGAGGAGCTGGCCGAACTGCTCGCCGTCCTCGACCGCGACCGGCTCCCGGCGCACATCAGCGCCGACCAGCTCTACGCCGCGGCGGCCGACGCCATCCACGACGCCATGACCTGGGAGGCCACGGCCCTGTATCGCCGCCGCGCCCCCGGCGGCCCGGTCGACTGCACCTGCGGCCACGCCCAAGGCAACCACTCCTTCAAGCTCACCGCCGTCCAGACGCTGCCCTGCCGCCAGGAGTGCGACTGCCGCGACTACCAGGCCGCCCAGGGGTCGCGGTGAGCGCCGCGGCGGCCGGCCCCGAACTGCGCCACTACCTGGTGGCCTGGGAGATCGACGCCTACGCCTACGGCCCCCACGAGGCCGCCGAGGCCGCCGAGCGGCGGATGCGGGCCGCCGCCCACCGCGAGGTCGACGACTTCGCCGTCCGCGACCAGGTCACGGGGCAGACCGTCCGCATCGACCTGGTCGGCGAAGAAGGCGGTCCTGAGCCGGGAGAACTTGCCTCTCGTCACATTGACATGTAGGATTTAAGTATCAACAAAGGAGTAGGGCACCACCATGACCGACGACATCACCCGCACGGCGGGGCGCGTCCGACAGATCATCCGCAACGCCGACGACCAGCGAGACCTGGCCGCCCGGCGCGTCGCCGACGGGCTCCCGAGCTACGCCGCGGACGACCTGACCTCCCTGATCCACCGCCAGGCCGCCCACCAGCTGATCGCCGGCCTGCGCGCCGCCGCCGAGCGAATCACCCGGGAGCAGGCCGAGGCCGGACAGGACTGCACCGACGACTTCGCCCTAGCCACCGCCTGCCGCAATCTCCACGACTCCCTGACCGCCGACCTGATCGCCGGCAGCTTCACCCTCACCGCAGGCGACCCGATGCGCCGCATCGCCCAGCAGGCCGACCACGACGCCGCCGTCGACTTCGTCCGCCACACCCGCAACATCTGATGGACCTGCACGGCATCCCGCTGGACATCGACCACTTCGCGGTCGACAGCGCCGACATCGGAGACCCGAACCTGGTCTGCGGCAGGTGCACCGAGGCCATCTGCACGATCGAGCACGGAGACGACCTCGCCGTCCTGGTCGCCACCGCCGTGGACCACTTCTGCACCCCAGACACCGACACCGACGAAGGAACAGCATGACCACCACCACCGGCGGGTACACCGTCCGCCTGCCCGGACCCTTCTGCACCTGGTACGAGGGCACCGACCTGCATCAGGGCCGAGGCACCGTCACCGAGGCGCAGGCCAAGTGGCGAACCGCCTACGCCGAAGCGGACGTCCGGCGCTACGGCACCAACGGCTTCGCCCGGACCGTCGCCGCCGACGACACCGACGTGATCGTGGTGCTGTGCGGCCTGTTCGCCGACTTCGCCAAGTCGTGCCCCGCCCACGCCGGCGGCACCGACGGCGACCGCCGCGCCCGCGCCGAACTCAACCGGCGACTCGAGCACCTCGACGCCCAGCGCTCCGCGCCGCCGGAGGCCGAGCAGCCGCAGGGCGACCCCGCGCTACTCTGCCCCGACTGCAAGACCCGCTGGGACAGCCACGACGAACTCGACCAGCACCGCATGGACGCGGACCACTGGACCTTCGAGGAGGAGACGCCGTGGACGACTTCCTGACCCGGGTGAGGCGGTCCAACACCCGCGCCGACCACGAGCAGGACATGGCCGGGCAGGCCGCGCGCCTGGCCGAACTCGCCGAACGCTGCCGACGCGACCCGGCACTCGCCGAACTCCTCGCCGGCATCGACCCGCGGTTCCTGCCCGGCATCACCCTGGACCCCGACGGCCTGGATGCCAAGGCCGCCCGCCTCCGGGCCTTCCCCCACGGCTTCCCCGGGCTGGTCCGGTGATCGCCGTAGTACTGGCCTGGACAGCGGTGGTCGAGGCGGGGGCGCCGCCCGAAGCCGTCTCGGCCGCGCTCGCGGGCAACCAGGAACCCCTGCGCCAGTGGCTGGCGGACAACGGACGGGATGACGCAGCGGCCCGCGACCGGTGTGCGAAGGACCTGGACGTGCAGCCGCAGCCGCCGTCCCGGATCCCGGCGCCGTCCGAGCCGCCGCCCCGCGGGTCCGGGTGAGCCGGCCCCCGCTGTCGCGCCGACCAAACCGGGGCTGTAGGATTTGGGTATCATCAAGCCCAGGTCCTCGGAGGCCCCGCATGTCCAGAGCCAAGGAGCCCAAGTTCGACCCCGACGAGGTCGCCGAGCGGTACGGGATCGACCGGGACACCGCCGTACGGTGGATCGACAAGGGCCTGAGCTCCAAGGAGATCGCGAAAGTCTTCAAGGTCACCGACGTGGCCGTCCGAAAGTGGATCAATGCTGACGACTTCGGCGACCCGAGCACTCCGCGCGGACCTGGGGTGCGCGCGGCGCTGTGGAGGCTGGCCGGAGTCGTCAAGGTCGGCGTCGACACCGGCCGCCTGGACAAGGACACGGGCAAGGCGACACGCACCGAGAAGGGCCCCGGCCGCTGGGTGCCCAACGTCGACCCGGAGCGCTTCGACGACAAGGGCCGCAAGCTCCTGTTCACCCCGGCGGTCGCCGAGATGTTCGGCGTGACCACCAAGGCGGTCGACGGCTGGCACGCGGCTGCGAAGAAGGGCGACGGCGACTTCCCGGTGGCCGAGGAGAAGCACTACATGCTGTACCGGCCGGCGTGGCCGTACGAGGTGCTGCTGGAGTGGGGCTGGGCGACCGGCAGGATCTCCCGGATCGACAACTCGCCGATCGTTCTCGCGGGTAAGAACCGCAGCTGAACCCGCAGGTGGCAGGCCCTTTCGGGCTTGCTCACCGCCGAGTCATCATGTAGGATTTAAGTATCAAGAAAGGTTTGCCTGTGACCGTATCAACCCCGCCGCGCGGCCTGACGGCCCAGCAGCTCGAATGGCTCCTCAAACCCCTGGACCCCGCCCGCGTCCTACCCGACGAGCGGGGCATGGCCTACCTCGCCCAGTGGGACGCCCGCCGCTGGCTCCTGCGCATCCTCGGCTGGGGCGGATTCGACATCGAGACCCTCGCCCTGGACCTGGTCCGCGAGATCGAGCACCCCGACCCCAACCCGGACGCCGAACGCGGACCCAAGCCGCGGTGGACCGTCATCTACCGCGCCCAGGTCCGCCTGACCATACGCGACCCCCACGGAACCCAGCTCGCCCGCTTCGACGACGTCGCCGTCGCCGAGTCCGCGCGCCAGCCCTCCCTGGGCGACGCCCACGACAACGCCGCGAAGTCCGCCCTGTCCGGAGCCCTCAAACGCGCCAGCGTGAACCTCGGCGACCAGTTCGGACTCTCCCTCTACAGCGGCGTCAAACGCGGCCAGCCCATCACCCAGGCCGTCGTCGCCACCATCGGCAACACCGCCACCGCCACCGCCCTGCACACCAGCACCACAGCCCCGGTCGACCCGCCCGTCACCGAAGACCCCGCCGCCGGCGAACCCACCAACGCGCACGCCGCCCAGGCCGCCGCCGAACCCGAGTGCTCCTGCACCATGGAAATGATCATCGAACACGGCGACCACGCCCCCGGCTGCGCCCTGTCAGACCCCGCCGGGAGCCTGTGACCATGCTCGACTTCTCCACCCTCCTCACCCGCGCCGTCCCCGAAGCGTTCCGCCGCGCCTCGGCGAACGACCCCCACCCGCCCGGACTTTCCCTGTCCGGACTGGGGCCCTGCCTGCGCCAGGCCGCCTTCCAGGCCGCCAACACCCCCTACGACCCCGAGCACGACGACGGCGGCGAGAAGCGCAGCGCCTGGCTCGGAACCGCCATCCACTTGTGGTTCCTGCCCATCCTGGCCGAAGCGCTCAGCGGGTACGGCGAGGTTGTCGAGGTCCTGGTCGAGGACCCGATCACGCTCACCGCCGCCAGCCAGCAGATCCCCGGCCGCCACGACCTCTACGTCCGCGTGCGCGACACCGAGACAGGCGAGGAGGGCGGCTGCATCGTCGACCTGAAGACCGTCAAGGAGTGGGCACTGGGCAAGATCGTGTCCTACGGACCCGAGGAACACCAGGAGTGGCAGGTCGACGGGTACGCTCTCGGCCGCCGCCAGGCCGGCTACCCGGTCACCGCCACGGCGTTCATCCACATGGACCGCGCCACCGGCGAGGACGTGATCACCGTGCGGCCCTTCGGCCAGCGCGAGGCCATGGCCGTGATCGAACGCGTCCGCCTGATCTACTCCCACGCCGACCAGCCGCTGTGGGCGCCGACCGACCTGCTCGGTCCCGACCTGGACTGGCGCTGCCGGTCCTGCCCGTTCACCCGGCGCTGCTGGCCCGAAATCACCGACGGCCGGTCCAACCACCACGCCATCGACCCGGCCAAGCGCCGCGAGATCGCCGACGCCGCCGCCGAGTACACCGCCGCCCGCACCCGCGAGACCCAGGCCAAGGCCGACAAGCAGCTCGCCGCGGCCAAGCTCGCCGACGCCAAGTCCGGCAGCTACAAGGGCCCCATCGGCACCTTCAAGATCGGACGGATTCCCGGCAAGGAGATAGACGACCCCGAAGCCCTCAGCGCCCTGCTGGCCGAGCACGACCTGACCCGCCCCAAGAAGCGCTCGAAGGAGTCCCTGACCGTCACGGCCATCACCGGATGAGCGGCACCCACGACGCCCGGCGCCACGAGCAGGACGCCCTCCCCGAACCGGGAGAGGAGCCCCTGTCCGGAACGGCCGTCGACCTCTACGCCCTGCTCCGCCGCGCCTCGTCCCGCAACTTCCACCGGCCCGTCGTCGAGATATCCCGCACCCGCGCCATGGAAGCCCTCGGCTGCTCGCAGCGCAGCGTGGAACGCGCCCAGGAGCAGCTGGCCGCCCGCGGTCTGCTGACCTACCAGCGCGTGCTGGCCGCCTACCGCAGCCGACCCGAGGACCTACCCGACCGGTACACCCTCACCAGCAGGTGACGGGGGAGCGGTGCCGCGGCCCGGCTCCCGGGTAGGCCGGCGCTGACCGCGGACGGGCTGAGCGGGCTATCGGCGCCCCCGCGCGTCCCGCGCCCACGCCAGAACGAAGCCGGCGACCAGGGCCAGGACCAGCTGCAGGACCATCGCCGTCAACAGCGCCCGGTCCGCGTCCAGGCCGAAGCCCTTCATCAGCAGCAGGACCAGCGCAACGAACAACACCACGTTCTTCGGCCAGTTGCTTCTCAGGTTGCGCAGTACGCGCTTGCTGAAAGCCTCACCACTGGCCATCACTCTTCTCCTACCGGCATGGCTGCCCCCTCGTCCCTGAACTCTCCAGCGGACACTGCCACACCGGACGCCAAGGCAACAGAGGGCCCTTCAGCCCCACCAGGCAGCTGGGCCTCACCCAGCCGACTCCCCGGCCGGCGCCAGGACGGCAGCGACCCGGGCCCACATCAGGGCCATCCGCTCCGCCACCGCGCCGTCTGCCTGGAACCGGCCCCCGGCCTCCAGCCAGCGGCCGTGCTCGGAGTCCTCGAACCGCGGCCTCACCGCGTCGCGCCACGCCCCGCCGGCCTGCCCCTCCGCCAGCTCCGCCCACCACAACGCGAACCGGGCCGCTCGCTCCCGCTCCCCGCTCACGGCCCCACCCCCACCTGGACAGGAGCCGGGTCGGTGTAGGGGATACCGCGGTCCTGGCACAGCGAGACCACGTCGCGCAGCAGCACGCACATCGGCTCCCCGTTCGGGTTCCGGTTCGCCAGCGCGCCCTGGTGGATCCACGACCGGATCGTGGAGTCCTTCACGTCGAGCACCCTGGCCGCCTCAGCGATCTTCACCGGGCGCTCCGCCGGATCCAGATCGCGCGCTTCCTCGCGATCCTCGCGAGATCCCGCGAGGCCCTCGCGAGCCGAGTGCACCGCGATCAGGTGGACCGCTCGGTGGGTCACCGCGATGAACGCCATCAGCGCCACTGCTCCGAACACCACCACCATCGCCAGCGGCCACCGGAACTGCGGAGCAGCATCGTGGAAGTGCCACCACAGAGCGCTCGCGTTGCCCGCGAGACTCATTACGAGGCCCGCGAGCGCGTACGGCCAGCGGCGCAGCAGCACCGCGTTCAGCATCACCATCGACTCGCCCGCCAGGACGAAGCCCTCCTGGGACGCCGGCGCTGCCCAGTCCAGACCGTAGGGGGCATCAGCCGCATGGAGGTAGGCGTGCAGAGCCGTCACGTTGACGACCGCGAGGCTGATCGCGAGAGCCGCGAGGATCAGCGCGACCCCGGGGAGCAGGACCGCCGTCGTCCCCCGGGCCAGCCACCGCAGCGATACCTCTGACAGGGGAACGACGAAGCCGTCCACGGTCTCCCGGTGCTGCTCGCGCTGGGCCCGCGACATCTCGCGGGCCTCTCGCGCTCCTTCGCGCTCCTCACGCTGGTGACGTGCCATCGGTAACTCCCGAGTCCAGTGGTGGCCCAAAGGACGCACGATAGCGGAGGGGGCGTAGCTCCCTCTCGGGATAAGTTGCCCAACGCTCCGCGAGCCCCCTCGCGGTTCCGCGCGCCCCTCGCGGGTCGGCGGCAGACCTCGCGAGCGTACGTAAGGAGACCGAGACGAACCGGGACACCAAGCGCAGGGTCGAGCTAGGAGACCACCGTTCGAGACCGGCCGGACACCACGCTCCAGGTGGTGCCGGCGGTCCACCGGCTAGCGGATTCGGGTACGCCGCGGTGGCAGTGAGTTCTGTGCCCGACCAGTCGGTCGGGCAATCAGCGCACGCCCCCGGCGCGCGGGCGCACGGGGCTACATCGCGGGACTGGGCGGTGCCTAGGCCGGCCCGGCCGGCTGCGGCTGATTTCTATCAGGCTGCGACCGTCGGCAAGGCGCGCAACCGGTCGCGGAACTCCGCGACCTGCGTCACCTTGGCGTATGGCTCTAGAGCTGCCGAGAACTCAGTGAGTCGACTGGTCGCCCGCGCGCTGTTCACGCTCTCCTCCAGGAGTTGGGCGCCGATATTGGCGGCGGCAAGCGCGCCTTCGAGATCGTGACCCATAAGCCGGGCCTCGGCCAGCCGCGCGGACCGGACAGCCCGGTCACGCGGAACGGCGCTGCTGATCGAGGACTCCAAGGCGGCCGTGGCCTCTTGGACACGGCCAGTGCGAATGAGGATCTTGCCATGCGTGGACGCGATCTGCTCGCTTCCGTACCAGCCCATCCACTCAGGGCGATCGCCGTCCGCCTTGTCCCACAGCTTGGTTGCACGGTGAAGCGCAGTCGCGGCCTCACGATCCTGGCCCGTTCGCGACAGCGACCCGGCCTGGTGGAGATGCAGGTACGACTGCACCGCCGGGTGAATATTACTGGGGGTGGTCGCGATGGCTGCGTTGATCATTGCCAACCGCTCGCTCGTGTGCCCGCTCTCGCCGAGTTGGACGCCCATCTCCGCCATGGCAAACGCACCGAACTCGTCGTCGCCGGCACTGCGCGAGGCGCGCAGCGCGCCCACGTAGTACTGCTGGCCAGCTGAGTGCAGGCCGCTGTCGTAGGCCATCCAACCGGTGAGGTAGCACACACGTGCGGCGAGAGCATGCAGGCGCCGGCCGTGCTCTTCCGTGTAGCGACCCTGCTGGAGGATGCCGGAGACCAGTGCCAGGTCTCCGCGGGCCTGTTCCAGGAGTCGCGCTCCGCCCATCTCCGCGTCGAGCTCGCGCAGCGACTCGACGCGCTTCTCCAGCTTGGCGACCATGGTGTCGGTGACGCGGTCACCCGCGAGTACGGAGGCGAACGCGCTGGGCGCGTCAGCCCAACTGGCGATGAGGGCCATTAGCGCGGCCCCGGTGACAGTGACGAATCCTCTGCGGTCCAAGAGTCCGCTCCTGTTCAGATGTGTCAGTGTCTCCACGGTACCGGGCGCATCCCAAGAAGCGGAAAGGCCCTGCACCTCCCACACCGGCAGCCACAGGGGCCAATCCTGATGTCTCCATTGGTCATTGGCGAGGCCGAAGAACGAGGCGATCACCGCCTGCGTCTTCTCGTCGGGGTCGTACTGGCCGGTTTCCCACCTCCACACAGTGGTTCGGTTGGTGGCGAGATTCACGCCCATCGGGATGGCATGCTCGTTCAACTTCTGGGCCAGCTTGGCCTTTCCTAAGCCTTGCTGAAGTCGCATGAAGCTCAGTGGATGGCGCGCTGTGGAATCTGACATGGCGTCACTACTCCCGTGTGGCTTGTAACAAGCCTACCGGCGCGAGGGGTTCCTCGATCGACGATTCCAAGTGAAACCCCCCTGAAACGTTACGTCGTGCGTGCCCGTGCGGTTTGCTGTGCGTGAGGCGAACGGGAGGGAGCAGTGAGCCGCGCATGATCATCATGGACTCGCCTCTCGCGCTGCAGCCGTCGGTTGCAGTCCGAGTCCGGCATCTGCGTAGCCGTCAGCTTCGGGTGCCCCACCGCGTCCCCGTCGGCGTTCCTGCTTGGCTTGGGAGCAAGTGGCCATGGGCGACGCCAACAGGCGCGGCGACGGCAGGGGCGAGTTCAAGGGCGATCAGGAGCACGAACCAGGCCAGTTGGAAGTAGGAGAGCGGTGCGAACCAGCGACTTAGCAGGCGAACAAGGGCCCCAGCGGGGCAAGCACGCCGCCCCCGATCGGGTGATGGGCTTCCTGGGGGCAGTGTGGTTGGCCGCGGGTGGGACGGTGCTGGTGCTCCTCGGTGGGATGGTCCGCGACCAGCTCAGCCAGGATGCGGGGGCGGCCGGGCTCGCGCCAATCTCCGTGCTGGATCACGCGCCGCCGGACGACTGACCCTCCATGCAAGTCCTCACCGCAGACCCCTACGCAGAGAGCTGTCGTGCCCATGACTGATTCACAATCCCGATCGGGCACCGACCCCGATCGGCCCCCTGGCCCCGTGATCATGTCGCGCCGGACGCACATGCCCGACCAGAGGCCGCTGACGCTCGACCGCAATGCATACGTGACCGCCACCGACCTCGCCCGCTACCTCGGACACGAGCCCGAGCGGCCCGCGTAGCCCCCAGGACGCCGCTCCCTCCCGGGGCGGCTAGGCCGCGGAACCGTGCGAGCGCAGGACACGGTGCACCGCGCCCGGCGCGGGGGGTCTGCGGGCTGTTCGCCGATCTACGGACAGCCCCGCCCCCGTGCCGCATCGCCCCGCTCCACCGTTGCACCCCATAGACCCGCTGTCCGGCTGATAGGTACCCCCGTTACCGGTCGGACAGCGGCACCAGCCATCCGACCCGACCGCCGATTGGAGGCCCGATGCCAACGAGCAGCGCACTGGAGATGTCAACTACCTGTCTTCGCAGCAGGGTTCAGCAGCGCGGGTGGCACTCGGCACACGGCAAGGAGATGGGAGGCGGCGGAGAGCAACTCCGGGTAGGGGTCGGCCAGCCGGGCGGCGGCCAGAGCGGACAGCATCACCGGGTCGTCATCGGCCAGCGGCTTCCCGCCGCGGATTTCCACCGCTTTGACCAGCCCCCACATCGGGCCCTCCACTGCGTACACGGCATCGGGCAGCAAGCCCGCGGCGGTCATCTCCGCAGTCAGCTGGTCGGCGGTGTGGAAGTGGGCGGCTGTGAAGCCCCGCCGGCCGTCGTACTGCTGGGTGGACAGGATGTCCTCGACGGAGGCGCGCAGGCGAACGTTGATGAGGTTGCCGGTGGAGGTGTGCTCGGCCAGGGAAGCGAAGCGGCTGATGGCGGCGGCGGCGACGATCCCGCCGGGGCGCACTACGCGGCGGGCCTGCTCAAGTGCGGCGGAGCGGTCTTCCGGAGTCAGCAGGTGGTAGAGCGGCCCCAGGAGCAGGACGACGTCCCAGGAGGCGTCGGCCGCGGTGAGGTGGCGGGCGTCACCCAGTTCGACTGTGCAGCCGGTCCTCGCGCGGGCCTGGTCCAGGTGGCGTTGGACGGGGTCGACCAGGTGGACGCGGTAGCCGTGGTCGGTCAGCCAGGCGGCGTGGGCGCCGGGTCCACCGCCGACGTCCAGGACATCAGCGGGGGGCTGGGGCAGGTAGCGGCCGAGAAGCTCGCGAGTGCGCAGCAGCTCAAGGCGGCCGTCCGCGCTCTGGCTCAGGCGTGCTCCCTCGTCGAACTGTTCTGCGTACCAGGTGGACACCTGGGCGGTGACGTCTTCAGGGGCCATGCGGGCATTCTGTACCCCCCCACCCCCGCCGCGACACGGTATTGCCTTAACCTGACCGGTCAACTGGACCAATCGGCCCGACGCGCCCCGCGCCGCCGCCTGATCGAAGGTTGTACCGGATGCTCAAGTACGAAGAGATCGCCGAGAACCTGCGGCGGCGCATCGAGGCCGGGGAGTTCCCTCCTGGCGTCAAATTGCCCGCGGGCCGGGACCTGTGCGAGCAGTGGCAGGTCTCCCGTGCCACCGTCAACAAGGCGCTGGAGGTCCTCAAGGCCGATGCCTTGGTCGTCAGCCGCCAGGGGTCTGGGTACACCGTCGTACGTACCCCGGTGGCACGGCCGGCCGGCGGTCGGCAGGCCGGTACCACCCGGGCCGCCGGAATGCCGTTCACACGCTTGGGTGCGCCGTCCATGGAGTATCCGCCACCCCCGATCGCCCACGCGCTGGGCCTTGTGGCCGGGCAGTCGGCGCTACGCCGGTCGAGGCTCATGCGGCTGGTGGACGGCACTCCGCACTCGGTGGTCGTCGCCTGGTTCCCGGCGGATATCGCCGACGTCTGCCCGAAGCTGCGCGGAGAGGGCGCGATTGCCGAGGGCACGACCCGCTATGTGGAGCGGTGCACCGGGCGCCGGCCCGGGACCGCCCCGGACGCGGGTGTTGACGTCGAGTCGGTGCGGCTGATCAGCGGCGAGGAGGCAGAGCTGTTGGGTACCGAGTGCCCGGCCGCGGTGCATGTCCTCGTGCACACCAGTCGCGACCAGAACGGTGAGGTCCTCGTCGTAGAGGAAGGCGTCACTCCCGAGGGGATGTGGGAGCGCGTTACCAAGTACCCAATGGGTGGAAGTTCCTGACATACCGTTGACTGGTCCGGTTTACCGGTCCAGTCTTGGGTCGGGTTTCTGCTCACCCGCACCCATCCCGGGTGCGGGACAGTCCGCTGGAACCAGACCAACTCTTCCGCCAGGAGAAAATCGTGACCCCCACTCCCTACCTCCCGCCGCAGGACCTGTACCGGGACCCCGAGCCCGCCGATCCTGCCGGTACCGTCTCGTCCCCGCGGCCTGCGCCGGTCGCCGGGCCATCCTCTCTGCTCATCCCCGGGGTGAAACTGCGGACCGCTCCGCGCGGGGCCGACGAGCGAGTCCAACCGTGACCGGCAAGAGCGCGCCGGAGGCGCGGTGGCAGATCCCGCGGCAGGAGGTCGAGGTCGGCATCGCCCGCGACGAGGCGATGCGCCGGCTCAGGTCCTGGGGCTTCGACGGCAACCCCGATGGGCCTGCCGGCGTCTTCAAGCTGCTGGTCAGTGAGGTCATCACCAACGGGCTCCGGCACGGCGGCACGGCTGAGGCCCTGACCGCCGTCATGCAGGCCGAGGGCGACCTGATCACCTTCGCTGTCCGCGACAGTAACCCCGCCGGCCCCGCCCGGCCCCTCGAAGTGGCCGGGTCGCTGCCGCTGGGAGGTCGGGGCATGTTCCTCATCGAGGTCATGGCCGACGGAAGCGGCTGGCATCCCGACGGCGAAGGCAAGCTCGTCTGGTTCCAACTCCGAGTCCCGGCCGCGGCACTGCCGCTGGCTGCCACCGAGCACACCGACACCGACGAGGGCCAGCGGCACCGCCAAATGCGAGACCTCGGCCACCGCATCCGCGAGATGCGCCCACGACAGCACGTTCGCCGCCTGGCCGTCGCCAGCTAATCGGGGGTGCCCGGCTCCTGGCGGACCGGGCACCCCGACCATCAAAAGGAGCACCACCGCGGGGGTACGCGCCGTGCCGTCACCGAGCCGCGATGGCCACCTGAACCCGGCTGCCTTGGTAGCCATTCCAAGCCCCCGCCGCAGCCCGGCGGGAAGAGCGTCTCCCGCCCGGTCCCTGCTCCCCCGCCAGCCGGCATAGGGGACCGGGCCGGGGACGCACCACTGACTTGAACCGCTCCCCTGGAGAAGCGTCCGACGGTGCGAACACCGTCGGCTGAACGTCCACATCAGTCCCTCTGAGAGGAAGCAGGAGCACCAGATGAGCACCCAGACCGTCGAACGCGCCGACGCACAGCCGGACGCCGCCGAGGACGCCCCGTTCGACCCGTTCCAGCTGGACATCTCCTACATCGAGAACACCCCCGCCACCGAGACCGTGCTCATGTGCGGTACCGGGGACAACTGCGGGTCCTCCTGCCCGAGCACCTGCACCACCTCGGGCTGAGTTCACCCGGCGCGGGTCGGACAGTGTCCCTGTCCGGCCCGCGCACCCCCTGCTGCCTCCCACCAGAACGGAGTAGGTGATGACGCGCCGACGAGCGAACCTGTACCAGGTCACCGGTGAGGGCATGCTGCGCGCAGCGGTGAGCCTCACGCCGCCCCCGATGCCGGCCTGGCCAGGCCCCGGGGCACCGGCCGAGCGGTGGCGCGCGTGGCTGTCCGTGGTGTGGGCCGATGATGCCTTCCGGCAGGCGGTCTGCGGTGCCAGCCTCGTCCTTTCCGATCAGATCGGGGCGATCCTGGAAGGCCGCTGGCGCACGGAGCGGCGGGTGCGGCGAGTGGGGCTCGCGGTCGCCCGGTACGCGATCAGGTACGCGGGCCGATCCACTCCCTACGGCCTGTTCGCGGGCGTGACCAGCGTCGCCTTCTCCGACGCCGCTGCGGTGCGCTTTGGAACCGAGCACACGGTGGTGTCCCGCCCGGATCCGTCAGCCCTGGATGCGGCGATCAGCGCGTGCGAGGCCGACCCCGAGATCATGGACAACATCACGGTCTGCGTCACCGACCTGGCCCGTCAGCGCGGCGGGCGCCTGCACATCCCCGCTGATGCCGCCTCAGAGTTTTCGATCGCCATGACACCCCCGGTCGCGCTGATCCTGGAAGCGGCCAGGGCTCCAATCGCGTACTCCTCGCTGGTGGACAAACTGGCCGCCGACTTCCCCGACACCAGCCCGCTTCAGCGCAGCGCCCTGGTCGCGGAACTCCTTAAGGTGCGGCTGCTGCGATCCGAACTGCGGGCACCCGCCACTGCTCCCGACCCGACACCCGTGCTGCCGGTGGCCCAGTGGAGCGCCCTGGCGCGAGCGTCGGACCTGCGACTGGACGCCACGGTGGTGCTGCCGCAGGCGGTCGCGCTGGAGGCGGCCACCGCGGCGACCGTCCTGACCCGGCTGGCCAGGCACCCTAACGGCACTCCCGCGTGGCAGCGCTACGCCCAGCAGTTCGCCGAACGCTACGGCGAGGGCGTCGAGGTCGGAGTCGAGCTGCTGACGGATCCCGAGCAGGGACTTGGCTTTCCCGACGGTTTCGGTCTGGTCTCCGAGCCGCCGCGGCCGATGTCGCTGCGTGACCGACTGCTGCTGGACCTGGCCGGCACCGCCGCGCTCGAAGGCGTCCGATCGGTCAGCCTCACCGGCGCGCAAATCGAGCAACTGGAAGCCGCCGCAGGCGACCCCCCTGCGCTGACCCCGCCGCACCTGGAGCTGTGCGCGCAGGTCGAAGCCCGATCGACCCATGCCCTGGACCGCGGTGACTTCCGGCTCCGGGTGTCCACCGTCTCCCGGGCGGCCGGTGCGATGACGGGCCGCTTCTGGCACCTGTTTCCGCCCACCGGCCCCCTGCCGAGCCAGCTGCCCACGGTCGAGCCCGGCGCCGACCTCGCCCAGCTGTCCTTCCACCCCAGCCGGGTCCCGGCCGGACTGCTCACCCGCGCTCCCCAGGTACTACCCACGGTCGTCAGCGTCGGTGAGTTCCGGCACCCCAGCGACATGGTGCTGTTCGCCCGAGACCTGGCGGTGGGCATGCGCGGTGGACGGCTCTACCTGACTCGGGCCGGCACCGGCACACCCCTGGAGTTGATCGCGCCGACCGCGATCAACTTCCTCTGGAACCACCACACGCCGCCGCTGGCCCGGTTCCTCGCCGAGATCAGCCGAGCCGCCACCCCACAGGTGACCTGGTTCGACTGGGGGGTGGCATGGGCGCTCCCGGCTACCCCGGAGCTGCGCTACCGCCGCACCACGCTGGTGGCGGCCCGCTGGAAACTGCGGGCGGGAACGCTTCCGGGGCGCACCGCGAGCCTGGACCAGTGGAGCGGGCAGCTGCACGCTTGGATGGAGCGCTGCGGGGTGCCCAGTCGGGTCCTGCTGACCGAGGACGACCAGCAGCTGCCGCTGGACCTGAACCAGGACATGCACCTGGACCTGCTGCGCAACGAACTTTCCGCGGCTCCCGGTGATGTCGTGGTCCTCCACCAGGCGCCCCCGCCGGATGCTGATGGCTGGATCGACGGGCGGGCCCACAGCCTGATCGTGCCGTTGGGGGCGCGCTCATGACGCCCACCACGGCGACCGCGCCCACCACGCAGGCTCTGTCCGAAGGCGACCTCGGAGCCGCGCTGCTGCCCATCGAACGCGGTTCGCTCCTCGCGGCACGGCGCCATCTGGAGCGCGCGGTCGAGGGGGGCGTCAGTACCGGGGCGAACGCGTCGCTGTTCCACGGCGCACCCGCCCTCGAGTTCGTCCTCACGCGCGCCGGTCAGGTCCCTCGCTCCGTGTTCGACGCCACGGACCGTGTGGTCGCCGCCCGGCTGGCCTCGGCCCACAAGCGCCGGTCCAGCGGCGCGCTGCCGCGCCCTGCGGAGTTCGATCTGATCCGGGGCCTGGCCGGCCTCGGCGCACTGCTGCTGACCCGCGCCGCCCCCGCACCGCTGCTGCCGGACGTGCTGACCTACCTGGTCAGTCTGGCCCAGCCCGTCCAGCGCGAAGGCCGGGATCTTCCCGGCTGGTGGTCCGACGCCGGACCGGCCGACGAGCCGTTGCCCGGCGGCCACGGCAACCTGGGGGTAGCCCACGGCATCGCAGGCCCGCTGGCAGCGCTGGCCCTGGCGCTGCGCCAAGGGGTCCATGTCCCCGGTCAGCTGGACGCCGTCGAGGACTTCGCGAGCTGGCTGGACCGGTACGAGACCGGGTACTGGGTCACCCCGGATCAGCTCACCGCCCCGTCGCCGGAGGATCCGCAGGACCTGCGTCCGTCCTGGTGCTACGGGACGCTCGGGCTCGCCCGCACCCGGCAACTGGCGGCCCTCGCTCTCGGCGACGACACCCGGCAGCAGGCAGCCGAGGATGCCGCCTTCGCGGCCGTCACCGATCCGGCCCGGCTCGCCACGGTCACCGACGCCTCGCTGTGCCATGGCTGGGCCGGGCTGCTCACCCTCGTCCGCGCGATAGCCGACGACAGCTCAGAGCCGGAGCGGTTCACGGCCCGGGCCGCATCCCTCCACGGCCAGTTGGTGACCGGCCTGGACCACCTGCCCAAGCCCGGCTTCCTGGAAGGCCGGTCCGGGGCGCGACTGGCCTTGGAGGGCGCCGACACCATCGGCTGGACCCGCGCACTGCTGATCACCTGACGACCACCGAAAGGAGTACCACCACGATGGACTTCGATGACCAAGACCGTGCCGTCACCGGCCAGGACACGGGCTGGTGGCACGCCGCCGTCTCATTCCCCGGCGGACCCGGAATCAGCCCCCAGGCCGCGCAGCTGCTCGCCGATGCCCTGGAGGGACAGCGGTACTTCTTCCTGCGCAAGGACGGGGGCCTGCGGCTGCGCACCGAGCAGCCCTCGGGCGCGCTGCTGGACCGCCTGGTCGCCGACCAGGTTGTCACCGGCTGGATCGCGGGCACCTACGAGGCGGAGACCGACGCGTTCGGCGGACCCGAGGGGACCGACGTCGCCCACACCCTGTGGTGCGCCGACAGCCCCGCCGCCCTGACCGAGACCGGCACACCGGGCACGCGCGAGCGCGCCATCCTGCTGCTGTCCACCCTGAACCGGGCCGCTGGCCTGGACCCCTACGAGATCGGCGACGTGTGGGCCAAGTTCGCCAGCACCCGGCCGCCGGTGAACCTGCCGACCGGCCCGGCACGCGAACAGGCGATCACCGCCATGCGACGACTGATACGCGCCGACGGCGCCCGCCGCCCGGACCCCGAACCCGGTTGGGCCGAACGCGTCGCCGCCTTCGAGACCGCCGGTCGGCACCTGCGGAAACTCAACGCCTCCGGGCAGCTGACGCGCGGCTTGCGCCTGGTCCTGGCCCACCAGGTGATCTTCGCGTTCAACCGCAGCGCGGTCCCCGTCGACCAGCAGGCAGCCGCGGCCTGGCTCATCCGCCAAGCCACCTTCCACCAGAGCGAATCGGCCGCCGTGTCGCCCCTGTCCACCTCGCCTCCCGCCCCTAGCCTCACACGGATGGAAACCACCTTGAACAGTGCCACCCCCGACGCCGCCGCCCTGCGCGAAGCGCTCGTCACCACCCTGGTCGACGGCCAGCTCCTGCACTCCGGCCCGGTCATCGCGGCGCTTCGGGCAACCGAGCGCGACCGGTTCCTGCCGGGAGTCGACCTCCGGACCGCCTACGTCAACGACGCCATCTCCATCAAGGACGACGAGTCGGGCGAGATGATCTCCTGCATCAGCGCCCCCTCGATCGTCGCCACCCAGCTGGAGCAGCTGGGGGCCGAGCCCGGACACAAGGTCCTGGAGGCCGGGGCCGCGACCGGCTACAACGCCGCCCTGCTCGGCCGGCTGGTTACGCCCGGCGGTCAGGTCTGGACCCTGGACGTCGATCAGGACCTGGTCGACGGCGCGGCGAAGAACCTGGCCCAGGCCGGCGTCTCCAACGTGAACGCCGTGCTGGGCGACGGTGCCGAAGGGCTGCCCCAGCACGCGCCCTTCGACCGCATCCAGTTCACCGTCGGCGCAGGCGACGTCCCGGTCCGCATCCTGGACCAGCTCGCCCCCGGCGGACGCCTGGTCCTGCCGATGCGCATCCGCGGCAGCATCTCGCGAAGCTTCGCGTTCGAGCGCGACGGCGACTTCTGGCGCACGGTCTCCTGCGAGATGGCCACCTTCGTCCCGCTGCGCAAGGGTGTCTGCGACGACATCTACACCCTGGTGCCCCACGCCGGGGAAGGGACTGTGCGGCTGGAGACCTTCAGCGAGCAGGACGTGGACCGCGAGGCGATGCGGACCATCCTGGACCAGCTGCAGTCGAAGGTCTTCACCGGCGTGAAGTTCCGCAAGGGCTCGCCCTGGGAGTGGCTGTACCTCTACCTGGCGTGCGTGCTGCCCAACGGGCTGTCGCGGATGCCGGGCTCGCGCCCCGGCTTCGACCCGCACTTCGGCTGGGGGTCGATGGCCGCTCTCGATGGCGAGTCCCTGGCCTACATGACCATCCGCGAGGGCGAGGACGAGAAGGGCCGGTTCTGGGAGGTGGGTGTCATCGGCCACGGCCCCGGCGGCGAAGCCCTCGCGAACCAGGTCGCCGCCGAGATCGTGGAGTGGGACCGCGGCTGGGGCAACCCCGCCGTCACCCCCGGATTCCGGATGGCCGTCGGCGACGCCCGCGCGGACCTGACCGCCGCCGACCAGCGGTTCGTCATCGACAAGGCGTACAGCCGTCTCGTCGTTGACTGGAAGCACCGGAGCTGACCCGATGCGTTCCGCGATAGCCGAGCGGATCCCCCTGGTCCGTCGGCCCAAGCCTCCCGGGCTGCCGCTGGCCGAGCGCATGGCGGCGCTGTCCACCATGGCCATCGCTCCCGCTGTTGCGGACCACCACGACCTGGTGGCCCGCTACAGCGGGGTCCTGAACTACGCCGCGCTGATCGCCTCGGACCTGGCGATGCCCGACCTGGCCACCGAACTGTGCTGGCGACAGCACCAGGTCTTCGCCAGCGCCGGACACCTCACCCAGGGCATCGCCGTGATGTCGCTGATGCCGCTGGTCAACATCGCCCGGCTGCTGATCCGCGAAGGCGACGGCGAAGGCGCCTACGACGTCCTGCAACGGCTGTACCGGGCCGCGCAGCAGCGCGGAACAGCCCAGGTCCGCGGCCACGACATCGACCTGTCCGCGCTGATCCGCGACGAGGCTGACCACCGAAAGATCTGCGAGGAGCTGTGGGTGACCGTGCTCATCGACGGAGCCAGAGCCCTTGCGCGTATGGGGCGTTGGACTCAGGCCGCTGACGCCATGGCCGCCCACCGCGGCATCGGCAACCGTCTCCTCGACGGTCGACAGCTCAAGGTCATGTCGCTGATGGAGTTCGGCGCCGTCCAGGAAGCGGCCGACATGATCGACGCGAGCACCCCGATCGAACCATGGGAAGACACCGTCGCCGCCCTGCTGCGGCTCGCCTGCGCGCCCGCGAACGCGTCAACCCCTCAGTCCCAGTGCGATCTTGTCGTTCGGGAAGCGCTCGCGCTGATCGCTCCCGAAGACCGGCTGACCGTGGCGTTCCAGGTCCGGTTGGCGCTGACTGCACTCGACTTGACCGCCGACCAGCCCACCTCCCACGGGGACCGGCTGCGGTCCGCCGTGCTCGACGCAGCCCTCTGCGACGGCTACGCGGCCCGCGACGTCCTTCACCACCGCCCGATGCTCGCCTACATGACCAGCGAGCAGACAGGCGCACTGCGCGGAGTCCTCACCGCCTCGGGACTGGATGCCGGGCATCTCTCACCAGCACACATGCACACCCTGACCCTCGCCGTCGACAACGCCGAAGACACTCTGCACCAGCTGCTCGCCCACCCGCCGCAGCAGAACGAACCGGAAGAGGGGGCCCTTCGGCCGAGCCCGGCGAGATCCGCCAACTGATCGTACGCCGCCCGAGGGAGCTGGTGATGGCTGAGGACTCCACGACCGCTGAACAGCAGGACACCGACGAGCAGGAGCAGTCCGAGGACCTGAAGTGGGTTCATCCGGGTGGCGACAGCGACGACATCCCGACCGTGCTCAACGGCCGCGACATGCGCCGACGGCTGCCCCGGCTGGTACACCACACCTTCGCCCTGGCCTGGCAGGTCGACCCTCGCTCCGCCCTGGTCCTGATCGTCTGCCAGGTCGTCTCCGGCCTGCTGTCCGCGCTGGGCCTGTTCGCCACCACCCGGGCGCTGAGCTCCGTCATCCAGGCCGCGACCGACCCCTCCCGCCTGGACAGCGCCCTGCCCTCGGTCCTCGTTCTCACCGCCGCGGCCGGGCTGCGGGCGCTGCTCGGCATCGTCATCCAGGCCCTGTCCCAGCGACTGTCGCCCCGCATCCAGCGCGAGGTCGGCACCCGGTTGCTGCTGGCTGGCGTTCGGACCGAGATGTCCTCCTACGACGCCGACGGGTTCTCCGACCGGTACAACGCCGCTGAACGCGGCGTCGACCAGGCGCAGCAGGCCCTTGGGCAGACTCAGAACCTGGTGTCGTCGCTGGCAACGCTCGTGGCGGCGTCGGTGGTGCTGGCGGCCCTGTACCCGCCCCTGTTGCCGCTGCTGCTGCTGGCGGCGCTGCCGCAGGCCGCGACGGCGCTGAAGGGGGAGCGGATCACCTACGTCGCCACGGTCGCCACGTTCCGGGACCGCCGGGTCCTGTACCTGCTCAGATGGACCATGGTCGCCAAGGACGCCGCCGATCAGATCCGCACGGACACGATCACCCCGCATCTGATGGGCAAGTACCAGTCCGCCGGTGACCGGGTCGACCGCACGACCGACCAGGCGGCCTGGCAGCGGGCGAAGATCACCCTGTACGGCGCGGCAGCTTCCGGGATCGCCTCCGGCGTCCTGTGGGCGGCGGTCTGGGTGCTGCTGGACACCGGCCGCATCTCCGCAGCCGCGGCCGGCACCGCGATCTTCGCCCTACGTTCCGCGTCCACCAGCTTGCAGGGCATCATCGGCTACGGCAGCCAACTGCTGAGGTCCGGCTTCTACATGGACGACGCCGACCGCTTCGTCAAGGAGGCCGAGCAGCAGCAGATCCGGGTCGTTCGCGGAACCACTGCGATCACCGGTCCCCCCGAGCGGATCGAGTTGCGGGGGGTGTCGTTCTCCTATCCGGGCTCGGAGGAGCCCACGTTGCGGGACGTGGACTTCGAGGTGCGGCGCGGGGAGATCGTGGCCGTGGTCGGGGTCAACGGCTCGGGCAAGACCACTCTGATGAAACTGCTGTGCGGCTTGAACCTGCCGACCCAGGGCGAGGTGCTGTGGGACGGCGTCAGCGTGCGAGACCTGGACGCCGACACCCTCTGGCGCGAATGCAGCGTAGTGCCGCAGGAGTTCGCCCGATGGCCCATGAACGTCCGCGAGAACGTGACCCTAGGCCAGCCGCAGCCCGACGGGGACGCTGCGGTGATGCGGGCCGCAGCAGCCAGCAGTGCCGACGACGTGATCACGACCCTGCGCTCGGGCCTGGACACCCTGCTGGCCCGCGAGATGTGGGGCGGGGTGGCTCTGTCCTCGGGCCAGTGGCAGCGCCTCGCGGTGGCCAGAGCACTGCATCGCGGGGCCGGATTGCTGGTCATGGACGAGCCCACCAGCGACCTGGACCCGCACGCAGAACACCGGATCTTCAACGGGCTGCGCGAGATCGCCCGCAACCGGGCTGTCGTCCTGGTGACCCACAACGTGGGCAACACCGCCGCCGCTGACCGCATCGTCGTCCTGAGCAGCGGGCGAATCGTCCAAGAGGGCACGTTCACCCAGCTCACAGCCGCGCAAGGGCCCCTGCGGGACATGTGGCTCCTGAGCCAGAACCGGTCCTTCCCGACACAGAACCACGAACAGGAGCCGGTCAAGCATGCGCCTTGATACCGTCCACATTCCTCCGCGTGCCCTCGGCGAGCAGCTGCTCCGCCACGGCCAGACCCGGGCCGTGCAGCTCGGCGAAGACGTCGGCCGCGCTCGCGTCCATCCGCCGGCGGAGGTAATGGTCAGTGTCGTGGTCGCGGTCTACGGCAATACCGAGGCCCTCCCCGCTCTGGCGAGCGCGATCGCCGCGCAGGAGTTCGTGGGCAGCATCGAGCTGATCATCGTGGACAACCAGCCCGTGCCGGCTCTCACCGCGGGCCTTCAGCGGGTAGGCCCAATGGACGCGCTCGTCGTCCACGAACCTCAGGTCGGCCTGTCGCGTGCGCGCAACACCGGCATACGGCGGGCAGGCGGCGAGTTCATCCTTGTCACCGACCCCGATGCACGCCCGCACCGCGCCTGGGCCTCGCAGATGGTGCGGGCCCTGCAAGAGTCGGATGCCTGCTGCGCCGGCGGTCGAGTCGAGGCGTACTTCCCCGGCGGCCCGCAGAGCCGGCTGCCTGCCGATGCGCTCCAGATGTTCGTGCCGCCAGCATGGCCGGGGACCACGACGGAACTGGTCGCACCGTACTGGGTGGTGGGGTGCAACCTGGGATTCCGGCGCGAGCCGACACCGTGGTTCGACACCCGCTTCGGAGTTACCGGCGCACGGCACCTCAGCTGCGAGGAACTGGAGTTGACCGTCCGGACCCAGCGCGAAGGACGGCGGGTCGTCGTCGTCCCCGAAGCTGTGGTCTACCGGGCGATTCACCCGCACGACCTGACCATGAGGGCCTTCCTGGCCCGCGCCCTGTGGCACGGCGTGTCGATCGCCCGACTCCTGGCGGTACATCCGTATGCCGACGTCTACGACAGCTACAGGGTCCGAGACGCCCTCGTCCCCTCCCGCTGGGGCACCCGCGCGGGACGCCGCGGCGCCGCCACGGACTTGGCGCGGATCGTGGGGCTGCACGCTGAACGCATCCGCCACACGGTCAGCGGACGCCAACGATCAACAGCTATCGCGGAACAGTCCGCGGGAACGGGGGAGTTCAGGCATGGGTGACAACCCGGTAGCAGTGGGGCTGAACCTCGGCCACGACGGAGGCTGCGCGATCGTGAGCGGCGACCAGGTGGTCGCGGTCGCCGAGGAGCGGCTGAACCGCACCCGCTACAGCAGCGGATGGCAGGCCGCCCTCGCGTACTGCCTGGACGCGGCCGACCTCCACCTCGCCGATGTCGACCAGGTGGTGTTCTCCAACGTCGGCCCCCGCCTCCCGGACGGCTTCACCGGCGGCCTGGACCGCTACGGGGTGGACCCGGCCAAGATCCGCCGACTGGACCACCACGCCTCCCACGCCTACAGCGCCTTCTGCCTCTCGGGCGCGGAGCAGGCCCTGGTGGTCGTGGCGGACGGGTCGGGCAACGACCACCAGACCGAGTCCTACTTCTGCGCCGACCGCAACGGCCTTGAGCGGATCGGCGGTAACCGGGCGGACCGGGGCCGCGCCGGGGGGATCGGGGCGACCTACGAGGCGGTCACCAACTGGATCGGCTTCGACGGCCAGGAGTCCGGCAAGATCATGGCCTTGGCCTCCTACGGAGACCCGAAGGCCATCGACCTGCCGCTGTTCGACCTGGTCGGGAACCAGGTCGAAGGCCGTCTGCCCCGCACCCACGACCGGGGCCTGGCCGCGTTCGCCGCCGACCACGCGCTGGACCTCGGCACGCCTTACGCCTGGGGCGAGCAGCGCGCCCGCGATCTGGCTGCCTGGGTCCAGGCCCAGACCGAGGACGCCCTGGTCGGCGTCGTCGAGCAGCTGGTCGCCGAGTACTGCCCGACCACCGTGTGCCTGGCCGGCGGGGTGGCGATGAACTGCGTGGCCAACGAGGCCGTGCGGGCCCGCACCGGGGCGCCGCTGTTCGTGCCGCCGCCCGCCTCCGACCGCGGCCAGGCCCTGGGCAACGCCCTGCACGGCATCCACCGGCTGACCGGCCGCGTCCCCAGCCTCCCCCTGGCCGACCGCGACTCCTTCGGCCGCAGCTACAGCGACGAGGAGATCCACCTGGCGCTTCGCCGCCATCCGATGTCCGGCCTGGCCGAGCGGCACCCGCACCGGCCCTTCACCTTCCACCGCGAGTCCGACGCACCGGCGGTGGCCGCCGAACTGCTGGCCGACGGCAAGCTGATCGCCTGGTTCGACGGGGGGAGCGAGCTGGGGGCCCGCGCCCTAGGGTCGCGCAGCATCCTGGCCGATCCGCGCCACGAGGCCACCCGCGACGTGCTCAACACCCGCGTCAAGCACCGTGAATATTTCCGCCCCTTCGCCCCGGCAGTCCTCACCGAACGCGCCACCGGCTGGTTCGACCTCGCCGGCCCCTCGCCCTACATGCTGTTCGCCCCGCGCGTCCGGGCCGACCGCCGCGACCAGCTCGGCGCGGTGACCCACGTCGACGGGACGGCCCGGGTGCAGACCGTGGACCGCGCCGCGCACCCGGCCTTCCACCGCCTGATCAGCGGCTTCGAGGCACGCACCGGTGTTCCCGTCGTGCTGAACACCTCCTTCAACGACACCGAGCCGATCGTGGAGAGCCCTGCGGACGCGGTGGCGACGTTCTGCCGCACCGATCTGGACGCGCTCGTGTTCGGCAACGGCTACATCGCGGTGAAGGCCGATGGGTAAGCGCTCCACGCCGCTGCGCGTGGCCGTGTTGTTCGACACGGCCGGGTTCCAGCGGTCCCTCCCGCTGACCGGGGCGGCTGCTCGCACCCGCTTCCTCAACCGCGCTCTGGCCGACGCCGGGGTCGAGGTCACCCTGCTGCTGTGCGACCTCAACCCGCGCTCCACACCCACCAAGAACTGGCCCTTCACGGTCACCTACCTGCCCTATTCGGCACTGTACGAGGACACCGCGCCGCTCGTCGAGCAGGTCAACGGGCTCGCCCCGGACGTCCTGGTGATGTCGAACACGCAGCTGGTCGTCCGCTACGGCCGGGCGCTGGCCGACGCCGGCCGGGCGGCGCTGGTCTACGAGATGCACGACGACGAAGCCTCGGTCACACGCACCATCGGCAGCGGCGAGTGGGAGGTGCGCCAAGCGGCCGTCCTTCAGGCCGCCGCCGTCGCGGCGGCCGACGCCGTCGTCGCCTTCACCCCCAGGGACGCCGACCTCGCAGCAGCACTGCGCGCCAGGGCGGTCCACGTGGTGCCCTGCGGAATCGACCCCGGGCCGGTCCCGGACCGCGGCTCGGAGCGGCCCGGCGCGGCGGCGTTCATCGGGAACCTCTACTACGAACCGAACGCCCGCGCCGCCGCCTTCCTGCACCGCCGCCTGCTTCCCGCGCTCCCGGCCGCGGGCAGCAGGATCGAGGTCTACGGCCGCTACCCGAAGGCCCTTCGCGCCCTCGGCACCACAGGGTCGATGCGCCTGCACGGCCCGGTGCCGAACCTGCCCGCCGCGCTGGCAACCAACGCCGTCGGCCTGGCGCCGCTCGACTCCGGCGGCGGCATGAAGCTCAAAGTGCTCCAGTACATGGCCGCCGGCCTACCCATCGTCGGCAGCCCCGAGGCGTTCGTCGGCCTCCCGCCCGCGGACGGCTTCGCCCTGATCACCGCGGACCCGGCCATGCGCGACCTCCCCTCCCTGGTCGCCGCCCTGCGCGAGGACCAGGGCCTACGGCACAAGCTCGGCGACTCCGGTCGCAGCCTGGTGAAGTCCCAGTTCTCCTGGGACGCCATCGCCCGCACCGCGCACCGTGCCTACCGATCCGCCTGCGGCACAGCCGCGTTGAGAGGGTCGCCCGCGCTCTCCCGTGACGTGCTGGCCCTGGCTGAGCAGCCGCCATACTGGCTCCACGAATGGCGCAAACAGGAGGAAACGGAAGTGAACGAGAACCGCGAGAGCACCGGCGGTGCCGGCCAACACCCCGCGCTGTCGAAGCTGGCCAGCGAGATCGACTGCGCCCGGCACGCCGCGGAGTCCGCTCTCGACACCGTCTTCGACGCAGGCGTCGTCGTTGGATACGGCGGACGATCCGTCGTCTTCCTCGGCAAGAGCGCCGTACTGAAGATCTACACTCACCGCTCCGCAGAGCGCGCCCGGCGCGAGATCGCCGGCCTCGGCCTCGCCTCGGGCTTGGAGGACCTGCGGATCCCCGAGATCATCGGCCACGACGAGGCGGAGGGTGCCCTGGCCTGGGTAAGCACGAGCCGCCTTGACGGCGTCGCCCCCGACAACGCGCACGACGACCAACAGACCGCGCTGATCGGACGGACCGCCGCCCGCCTGCACGCCATGCCAGCCGAGACCCTGACCGGCCTCCCGGAGTTCCGACGCAACCTGCGCCCCCTGAACGCCGACGCCCACTCGGTGGGAGCCAGGCTCTCCGCGGTCCTTGCCGACATCGGCGAGTGCCAGCAGAGCAGATGCGAACCCGGGTTTGTCCACGGCGACTTCTCGGCTCGCAATCTCCTCCTCCACGCCGGTCGGCCACCCGGCGTGATCGACTTCGAGGGGTGCGGCACCGGCTGCACCTACGAGGACCTGACCAACATCTACGTGCAGAACTGCCTGATCGACGGCAGGGACGCCGCAGTCGCGCTGGACGCCTACGCCCAAGAGCGCGTACGCCTGGGCGGCACGGGCACCGTCGACCACCGCCACCTGCTGTTCCACACCGCCCGGTACTTCCGCTGGGTCCTGCAGTGGGCCGCCGAGATCGACGCCGAACTCGCAGAGCAGGTAACCACCCTGGCCCCGCGCGTGCTCTACGCACTCCAAGCAGACGGGGAGCCCGCGCTGTGATCGCCCTGGACGGAATGCCGGGGGCCGGCAAGACCACCCTGATGCTGCGGTTGGCCGACGCGATACCTGACCAGGCCGTGGTCTTCCCCGAAGCCCAGCCGACAAACGGCCAGCTCTCTGCCGCCGACAGCACGCGATACATGCTCGACCAAGCCCGCGACCGGATCCGTGAGGCCCAGCGCCTGCAGCAGCAACGACCGGATCTGGCCGTCCTCAGCGACCGCTGCCACATTGGCGTCCTCGCCTACCGCTTCGCGCTCATGGAATCCGGCCAGGGACCCGCATCCGCGTTCGACCAGGCACTCGACATTGTCGACGAATACGCCCTGAACGCACCCACAGCTCACAGCCGGGTGCTGGTACTGACCGTCAGCCCCGAGGAGTCCGTGCGCCGCCGCCACGCCCACGCCGCGGACGAGCGCCACCGCCTGTGGTTTGACCCCGGATTCCTCGCCGCCTACCACTACTTCCTCACCCACCTGGCGACCTGGGTCCCCGAGAGCACCTTCACCCTGCACGACACCACCCACAGCACAGGCTGGGCACCCCTCCTCGAAGCGCTGCCCCAGCAGGTCCGCCAGAAGATCCACGCCCAACCCGCCCGTCCGGTCCGAGGACCCACGCCGGACTCGAGCGCCGCCGCGACCACCCGCCACCTGCTGTCCGCGCTCGCGGCCCCACCCGAACAGGAGCCGTCCACCCCCACCCTCGCCGCGCTGAGGCAGACCGCCACCGCGATCAGGACCCACCTGGGCGGCGACGCCCGCGCGAGCGTGCTGACCTCGGTGCTCCACCAGTGGCGATGCGACCTCGACCGCCTCCACCGCGACCTCGAACGCACCGACCCGAAAACCTGGCAAGTCTGGCGGACGCCGGGGACCTGGCTGGACAACCAACTCCGCCTCAGATCCCTCATCGCACACGAGGTCGGAAAGGCGTACTGGGACGGGAAGCAGGAAATCCCGTACGCAGACATCGACATCGAACGCTACCTCTGGGGGGCCCGATGAACCCCGCCGAAAGCGAATCCGCCGACCGGTACACGGCCACCGCCGCTGTCCTGCTGACCCTACTGGGCGGCCGGGACAACATCACCTCCCTGAACCACTGCGTCACCCGCCTGCGCCTGACCCTCGCCGACCGCTCCCAGGTCGACGGCGACGCACTGCGTGACCACCCCGCCGTCCTTGGCCTGCTGGAGCGCGACACCTTCCAGATCGTGGTCGGCCCCGCGGCAGTCGCCTCGCTGGCCTCTGCCCTGCTAACACTCCTGGCTTGAAACGGCCTTCATGATCAAGGAAGGACACGGCTTGACCGGCACAGCACTGACACCGCATTCCGGCAGCACGAGCATCGTGCCCTACATCGCGGCCTGGAGCCGCGAAGTGGAGCTCGACCCCGTGCTGCGGATCGACCCGGAAGCGGGCTTCACCTACGAAGACTTCGTCCCCGGTGACCGCGACGCCTACGGCGCGCTGTGGCGACGGCAGGCCATCGTGAGCGGAGACCGCGGCGTCGCTCAGCTGGCCAAGGTCAACAGCCGACGGCAGCGACGTTGCATGACCCGGATGCTCTGCCAGGTCTGCGCCGGGCCGCCATCGCGAACCAGCGAGGGCACGCTGTTCCTCAACGAGGACCAGCGCACGGATTGGGAGGACTGGCCCGAAAACCTGTGCATGGCCCACCCGCCCCTGTGCCTGCCGTGCGCCGGCGAGTCCGTGGACCGCTGCCGGTACCTGCTCGGGTCGAATGTCGCGGTGCGAGTCCAAGATCCCCAACCGTGGGGCGTGTACGGCAGGCAGTACGCCCTTGGCCCTGACAACAGGCTGTCGGGCGGCAAGGCGGTCACGCTGCCGTACGGCGATCCGGGCCTCGGCTGGACCCTCGCAGCCCAGATGGTCGTGTGTCTCGTGGGCTGCACGATCGTCGACCTGGCGGACGAACTCGCCCGATACGGGTCATCCGCCTGATCCCGGACCGCGACCGGTCGCCTCGTTCATCCTCGCGGCGACGCAGGAACCAGAGCCGCAGCCCGATCCCACCATTGCTGCGCCCGCCTGCGCAGAGCCGCCGCGCTGTCCTGCCGCCATTCCCAGTACGCCAAGTCCTCCAACCGCATGGCCTCAGCCCGGCACTGCCACCCGGACTTACCGGTCTCGGGATCAACCGACTCCACGAACATCTGCGCCCTTTCCGGTGCACCACTGCGCGACCGCGCCAGCGTAGCGAGTCCTCAACTCCGCCCGGCCGCCCCTCACGACCGCTCACACCCGACCCGAAGGACTGAACCCGTGATCATCAACGTGATCAGCTGTAACTTCGAGCGCAACGGCGGCGGAGACGCCGCCCTGTGGAAGGCCATGCACGACCGGCTGGCCAGCCACCGCCCGCACCTGCTGCTGCGCCAGGAAGTCTGGGACGCGAGCAAGGACGGCGAAACCCTGGCCGACGCCGCCGACTCCCGCCTGGGACTGCGCGGCTACATCGGCGAAGGAACCTTCACCAGCGTCGCCTTCGACCCCAAGGTGTTCGTCTCGCTGCGCGGCTTCTCGGCCGGCGCCATCTCCGCGATGCCCTTCACCTGCCGAGCCCTGCAACTGCTGGAGGCCGGGGAGGACTCCCTGCCGCTGACCGTCGCCTCCATCCACCTGAACTACGCGTCGGTGACCTACCGGCAGGCCGAGAGCGAGTGGGCGACGACCATCCTGGACAAAGCGCGGCCGGTCGGCCCCAACAAGGTGTCGATGAAGCTCCCGGGGCTCTACGGGGTGGACGCCAACAGCTACCCGGAACCCCGGCCCGGAGAGATCCCCCTGCCGCGAGCGGAGGAGATCAAGGACAAGCAGCACTTGGTGCACCGGGCCCGGCGCAACGCGGCCGGTCAGTGGGAGATGGACACCGAACCCGACAGGATCTGGCGAGTGTCGGGAGTCGAGGACGTGGCCTGGCACGCGATGGACAACAAGCTCGGCCGAAACCACGGGCTCGCTCCGACCACCCGGGCCACCACGACCCACGGCCCCGCCGCCCGGCCCGACCGCATATACCTGGCCGAGGAACTCCTGCCGGCCGTGGTCGAGGTGGAGGTGATCGACATGACGGGGCTGTCCGACCACGACGCCGTTCTCTGCCGCATCGACACCGGCGTCCTGGCCGACGAGCTCGCCGCCCTGTACCGACTGAGGGAGCAGAACCCGCTCTACGCGCCCGCTGCCAGCTGACGGACCGCACCCCGAGAAGCCAGGAACGGGCCGCCACCGTGAGGTCAGTGGCGGCACCGGCCGCCGCCGGGGTCCGGAGCACAGCGCCCCGGACCCCGGTGATAGCGTGCCGAGCGCCGCAGCCCCAGTACGGGGGAGAACCGGGGCTGCGTAACGAAAACGCTAGCACTCATCACGCTCCGTGGTATGGGGTTCAGGGGCGCCGAGACCTGCGACCGGCCATCGCTGCTCCGCCGACTACCAGCACCCCAGCCACCAGGACTACTTCGACCAGGCCGCTCTCGCCGGTGGACGCCAGTTCGCCAGCGGCACTCTGGCGACCACTCTCCTCGCCCACTCGGTTGGGCGCGGGCCGGGGCGATCCCGAACTCACCCTGACGCCGCCTTCCGGGTGGCCGCCGTGGCTACGTTCCGGACCACCCCCGACAGGGCCGACACCACCGGAGCCATGGCCTGACCCGCCGCCTGCTCCGCCGCCGCCCTGGCCGCCTCCACCTCCACCACCGCTGGCACCAGGCCCGCCAGCACCTCCGCCGCAGCCTGGGCCTGCTCCACCACCAGCTGCGCCACCTGACCCAGCACCGCCGCCGCTACCCTGGCCGCCGCCAGCGCCAGGTCCTCCGGCGCCTCCGGTGCCACCAGACCCGCCCGGCGAGCCGCCGTGACCAGGGCCTGCGGGTCCGCAGCCGCAGCCCACGCCGCTGCCATCTCCGCCAGACCCGGACGCGCCGGAACCCGCGCCGACTCCCGGCCCAGCGCTGCCGCCATGGCCGCCCGTGCTACCGCCGCCGCTGCCACCGACGACACCACCGGCCCCGCCGCCGCCAGGTCCAACACCATGGCCGCCACCCCCGCCGGCTCCGCCGCCGCTTGTCCCTGCTCCTGGCCCTCCACCGGCACCGCCTTCTCCTCCTGGACCGCCACCCGGACAGCCGTTACCGACACCAATACCAGCACCACCCCTCCAGTCCGCTCCTCCGATGTCGTGCAGGCACAGCCCCCCGGGGGTCGGACCTGCTGCAGAGGGCACAGGCAGGATCGGCGGCGGCACGACAGGGCTGGGCAGCGGGTTGACGGGCAGAGGGGGGCGGCACACACCGCAGACCGGCACGTGGCCTCGACCCGGCCGGGAGACGGCTACGGGCAGCGGCTGCTTCTCCTGGCCGCGGGGGCAGCGGCAGAGCCGGACCAGCTCGGCGCCGACCACAGGGCGAAGGCAGGGGCAGGACCCGGCCGCCACTGGTACCGGAGCGGCCTGGGCCGCCGGGGCGCCCACGGACGCCAGCAGCAGCGCGGTCCAGATCGCAGCTGCGGCCTGAACAGGCAGAGAAGGAGATCTCATCACCACACCTCAGTTCTTCGGGAAAGATGGCTACTCGGATTTGCCGACGGTGGCGGGCATGGAGCCGCGCCCGGGGTAGGTCATGGCGAAGCGCATGCGGCTGTCCGCCGTCTTGGGCCACGCGGGGCCGACGTTCGCCGCGGTGTAGAAGCTGCCCAGCTTGAGCAGGCTGCGGTCCCCGGGCTGGCCCTCCTTGCCGACGATGAACATGTCCGCGCCCGACAGTTCGGTGCGGCAGGCCACGGGGATCTGCAGGACGTCGGTCTGGTACGGGTCCTGGATTCGGATCATCGGGATGTCGGGGGCGATGTTGCCGTCTGCCGGGATCTTGATCGGTTCGCCGGTGAACCACAGGCTCCCGGACAGGAACACCGAGCCGTCGGGGTACCTGACGCAGTAGGCCCAGTTGGTCTGCCAGCTCGTCGCTGTCGCGGGGTTGCCGACGGTGCCGGTCAGCTCCTCCCACGCCGGCGGCCCCCCGCGCCACACCACGGGCGAGCCCTTGGCAGTCGCGTCGACGATCGACACGATCGGCGCCGGCGTGCACCCGCGCACCGCTTCGCAGTCCAGGCGCAGGCCCTTGCCGCCGGGGCCGGGGACCAGGAGGTTCCCGGCGCTGGTGTCCAGGACGGCACCGGCGTGGTCGTGGACGCAGGCGGTGACGCTGTCGCAGCTGAGCATCAGTCCCTTCTTGCCGCCGTGCTCGTCGAGGTTGATGGTGATCAGGTTGTGCTCGGGGTCGTCGACCAGGTGGTCCAGGCTGTCTTTGACGCAGGCCACGACCGTGGAGCAGGAGACCCGCAGGCGGCCGAGCTCGTCCGGGATCAGGAGGTTGCCGGTGCCGTCGGTGGGGGCGATGACCTGCTTGTCCGGGGCGGGGCGGTCCGTGTCGGCCTTCGCGGCCTCGGTGAAGCAGGTGGTGACCGCGGTGCAGTCCAACGCCTTGGGTTTGACCTTGACGGCGCCGTCGGGGTCCTTCTCCAGGTCGGAGCCGGGGCCGGTGATGCAGTCCACGACGCCGCCGCAGTCCGTAGCCGGGTCGAACGTGCCGGGGTCACCCTTCGCGCCGGGGTCGCCCTTCTGGCCCGGCTCGCCCTTGAGGGACGTGAGCCAGGCTTGCTCGTCGCCCTGGAAACCGCCGTCGACCGCGACCTGGTAGGCCGACTTGCCGGGGGTGCCGTCGTCGCCCCTCTCCCCGGGGTCTCCTTTCGCGCCGGGGTCGCCGGGTTGGCCCTTGAGGGAACGCAGCCATGCCGCCTCGTCGCCCACGAAGCCGTCGTCCACCGCGGTCTGGTAGGCGGACTTGCCAGCGGTACCGTCCTTCCCGTCCGCGCCCTTCTCCCCCGGGTCGCCCTTGGGGCCGCGGAGCTTGTCGATCTCCTGCGGGTCGATGATGACCTTCGTGGGGTCATCGGGGTCCAGGACCAGGTCGCCGCCGATCACGCACGCGCGGACCTTGGTGCAGTCCACGGGGAGCTTCGAGGCGTCGATCCCGACACCGTCGGGTCCCACGGTGACCGGGTTGCCGGGGTCCGGGTCCGGCTTGACGATGATCTTCCCCGCCTGGCGGTCCAGGCCGTTGCTGATCTCGACGCAGCCGGTGACGTCGGGACAGGTGATTCCGCTGCCTCCGCCGCCTTCACCGGGCGGCACGTAGACGCCTCGCTCGTCCACGACCAGGGTGTTCGGCTTGCCGTCCCGCGCGGGGGCGACGGTGATGGTGAGCTTGTCCCCGGCGCACTCAAGACCCAGGCCGGCCAGGTCGGTGCAGTTGGCGGGCTTGCCGTCGGCACCGTCCTTCCCGTCCTTGCCCGGCGTGCCCGGGTCTCCCTTGAGTGAGAGCAGCCACTGCTCCTCGTTCCCGGTGAAGCCGTGGTCCTTCGCGATCTCGAACGCGGTCTTCCCCGCAGCGCCCGGGTCACCGTCGCGTCCGTCGCTGCCCGCTTCCCCGGGGCTCCCCGGTTCACCCTTCGCTCCCGGGTCGCCCTTGAGTTGGGTGCGGCAGTCCTCGGGTAGCGGGGTGGAGCAGTCCAGCGACACGGTGACCTTGCCGCCGGCCGTGGTGGTCGTGACGCCGTCGGTGCCAGTGACTTCGGTGATGCCGGTGCCGCCGCCCTTGAGGCAGTCGGGCAGGTTGTCGCAGTCGATGCCGACCTCGAAGGAGCCGCCGCCTTTGTCGGTGGTCTTGATGCCGTTCGTGCCGGTCAGCTTGCAGGTGCAGCTGCCGGTGCCGCCTTTGCCGCAGCAGACCATGGCTCAGTCCTCCAGTTCGGTGTCGTACGGACCGGGGTAGGGGACGGCGCTGCCCGGAGCAGCGGTGGTGAAGGTGCCCTTGGCCGGGTAGCCGACCTGGAACTGGATCGCCTGGCCCTGCTCCATCAGGTAGCCGGGGGCGAACGCGGCGACGTAGACGAGGTTGTTAGCGCCCAGGTAGCCGTGGGCCCACAGGTTCGGGATCTTCGAGCAGTGGAACATCAGCGACAGGTTCAGCGCGTCCGGCAGGTACGGGTCCTGGAGGACGAACAGCGGTTCGTCGGTGATGTCGCCGTTGGCGTGGGCGGTCAGGCTGGCCGCGGTGCGGCTCATCCAGCCCTGGATCCAGATGTAGTCGTGGCAGTACCGGATGGCGTGCGAGCCGTCCATCGTCTTCCAACGCCCGGCCTGCGCGCCCTCGGTGGCGACGACGGTGTCGCGCCAGGGTGCCGGGCCGGTCCACTTCCCGCCGGTGTGCTGCGACTTCGACCGGAACGAGGACTGGCCGAGGCCGGCTTCGGTGACGGTCAGGCAGCTGGCGGGGTCGACCAGGATGCCGACGCCCTGGCCGTCGAGCAGCAGCCCGGAGTCGGGGCGGGGCTTGATGCCGACCTTCGCGGCGTCGCCGGCGCCGGTAACTTGCAAGGTGCCGTCGGTGTGTGTGCTTAGGCACTGCAGTGTCAGGTTGCAGTCCCACGGCGAGCCCGATTCCGCAGGCTTGACCAGGAGTTTCCCGCCGGGTGCGACCTGGAGGGCGTTGCCGCCCGGGTCGCTGATGTCCAGGAGGGAGGCGAGGTTGTCCTCCACGCACTGCATGGTGGCCGGGCAGTCGGTGACCGTCGTGATGACGCGGCTGGCCCGGTCGTAGGCCAGGCCGTGCCCGAGGTGTTCGCTGACGCAGTCCGCGACGGCGTTGCAGCCGGTCGCGCCCTTGTACCCGACGCTGATCTTGTTGGTGCCCTTGTCGTAGACCAGGAAGTCGCCCAGTCCTACGTCGCCGACGCAGGCCACCACGGCGGCGCAGTCGGTCTTGCCGTCGTGGGAGAGCTTGATCAGGTAGGGGGTGTCGGGGGTGCCGTTGCCGCTGATCTGCAACGGGTCCTCGGTTTTGATGACGCAGCTGCAGAGCAGCTGTCCGCATCCGCACTTTCCGGGCATGCGCCTCTCCTCAGTGGTGGGTGGGGTCGGGTTCGGGGCAGGGGGCTCCGTCGGGGTAGGTGGACCAGACCCGGCCGCAGGGGTCCGCGAGGAGGCGGGTAGGGGCGGGGTCGAGCCGGTACAGGACTCCGTCGATGGCTGCCAGGAGCAGGTGGGTGCCGGCGTCGGTTCCGGCGGGCGGGGGTTTCTTCAGCGCGGCGACGGTGCGGTCCATCAGCGGCAGGGAGCGCAGGCCCCCGGGGATGTCAGGCATCGTCTGCTCCGGTCGGGGCAGCGGGCTGGCCGTCGAGGTCGCCGCGTGGCATCGGGGTGGGCTGCTCGATGCCACCGTGTCCGTCGCCGTACTGCACCGGCCCGCCGGTGCTGCGGACGGGGCCGGTGTCCGGCAGGAAGCCGACCTTCGCGGCCCCGATCTCGGCCCCGACGAGGTCACAGGCACCGGAGTTGTCCGCGCGCCAGGCCGCCATCGCGACGCGCACGGGCTTGCCGGGCTGGACGATGGCGATGCCGCTCTTGGACGACCCGTAGCGGCGACCCACGGCAAGGGCGTCCACCCCGCCGTAGCTACCGTCCCCGATCAGGTTGGTGACGTCCCAATAGATCATGTTGTGGTAGTTCGCTACGGGGTTGGCCCGGAAGGCGAACTCGATGTTCGCGGAGACCGTCCAGATGCCTGGCTCCTCCAGCAGCAGCGCTCCGGCGTCCAACTTGGCGCCGGACAGCTGGAGCGCCAGGTTCATCGAGACCACGACGCCGTTGGGGTTCGCGGCGCGCTCCTTCTCCTGGATCAGGGGCATGCCCTGGTTGCGCTGGACCTGGCCCCAGGCGCTGCGGATCTGTGCCTGGAACTGCGGGTCCAGGCGAACTCCGGCGTCGGTGACGGTGAGGCCGCCCCCGGTGGGGGACAGACCCGGCACCGCCTGGACACGGAACCTGGCGGTGTCGCCGCTACCGTCGACCGCCAGCCCGTCTCCCAGACGCCCGGCCAGGCACGCCACGGTCAGGTCGCAGTCCCACGGGGACCCGGACTCGGCGGGCTTGACCAGCAGTTTGCCGTCGTGGACCTGCAGGGCGTTGCCGCCGGGGTCGGTGGTGTTGAGCAGCTGGTCCAGCCGGCCCACCACGCACGCCATCGTCGCGTCGCAGTTGGTCGTCGCCTCGAAGCGACCCGATGTCCGGTCGTAGACGATGTGCGGGCCCAGGTGTTCGGACAGGCACTCGGTGACCGCGCCGCAGCCCTTCTGGCCCTTGTAGACCAGGCCGATCGTGCCGGCGGCCTCGTCGTAGCCGACCAGGTCGGTGACGTGCTCGCCGACGCAGGCGGCGACCGCGGCGCAGTCGGTCTTGCCGCCATGGACGAGCTTGATCAGGTAGGGGGTGTCGGGGGTGCCGTTGCCGCTGATCTGCAACGGGTCCTCGGCTCTGATGGCGCAGCTGCACAGCAGCTGTCCGCATCCGCACTTACCTGGCACTGGCTCTCCTCATCGGTGGGTGGGGTCGAAGGCAGCGGGGCCGGGCCCCGGAGGTGTCAGGCACGGGCGGCTCCGTTGGGGAGCGGCGGGGGTACGGCCAGGGGGGCGAAGGACACGGCGGCCTTCTCTCCGTTGTCGGTGTCCCAGGTCACGGAGAGCTTGGTCAGCCGCATGGACTGCACCAGCGGCCGGCACCGGTCGGTGACGCGTACGTCGAAGCGCTCACCGGGCATCAGCTGTTCGATGCCGACCGGGGCGTCCGGGGACAGGGCGGCCCCGTCGGTCACGCGCAGGCTCGCGGGGACGGGGTAGCGGCCCTTGAGGGCCTGGCGGGCGAGCTGCTGGAGGTAGGCGGTGGTCAGGGCGTTCTGCTCGCGGGTGACGTTGGTGTCGTGGGCGTCGACGGCCGCGGTGAACTCCCGGTTGAGCTGGTCGATCTTGGCGTCTCGGTCGTGCTGGATCTGGGTGCGTTGGGCGTCCTTCTCCTTCTGGGTCAGCTTGTCGTTGGCGGTGACGGCCTTGAGCTTGGTGTTGGCCGCTGCCCGTTCGGCGTCGATGTCCTTGTCGCGCTGGGCGCGCAGCTGCTTGACCAGCGCGGTGCGGTCCGCGGCGGTCTCGACCTTGGGGGCGGTGATGCCGGTCAGCAGCAGGTCGGCGCGGCCGTAGGGGGTGCAGGACTGGCCCTCGGAGACGGTGATGCCCGCGGTGGTGTCGGTGCTGGTGGTGGCCCACACCCGGGCCGCCAGGTCGTCCCAGGAGCGCACGATCTGGACGTCGCCGGTCAGGTCGGCGGCGGTCAGGACGGCCTGGGGGCGGTCGGTGTCGCTGCGCTCGCGCCGGAAGACGAAGGTCCGGCCGGTGGCGTACCACTCGCCGCCCAGCTCGGTGAGCTTGTTGACGATGTCCAGGACGTAGGCGACCCACAGGGTGGTGCGCGCGGTCGTCCACTTCACGCCCGTGTTCTCCAGGTGGAGGCTGGGCACCATGCAGGGGTAGTCGGTCGGGCAGGAGAACGCCCGGTCGTTCAGGTTGTTGACGACCGCTTTGCGGACCAGTGCGGTCAGGTCCTGGTTGGTGTCGGACTTCATCCCGACGTCGGCGGTGTTGACGACCCTGGCCAGGTACGCGGAGACGTCACGGGCCTCGATCGTCAGGCCGCCCGGTTGCCCGGTGGTGGTGGACACCGGTCCCTGCCACGCCAGCTGCCCGTCGCGGTAGACCGACAGCTCGGCCATGCCGGGCTCGACCGCGTCCAGGCCCTGGCAGCACTCGGTCTGGGCCTGTTCCAGGTTCAGCACGACGGTCGCGGTGGAGGTGGCGTCCAGGGTGCGTTCCCACAGGACGGAGGTGACCGGCAGGGCGCCGGGCGGCACCAGGGTCTGGGCGCCGCAGCGGGCGTGGATCGCGACGTCGTAGCGGGTCGGGCACCCCAGGCGGCGGGTCATGCGGCGTCCGACAGCGGGAACAGGTCGACGGTGGCGTACGCGCAGGTGTCGACGTCGTCGGCGGTGATGACCTCCACGCAGAACCCGCTGGGGCAGGAGAAGGTGGGCCAGGAGAACGCGGTGCCACGCGCCCCGAACAGGACCGGGGTGGCGGTGGTGCAGTCCACCGAGGCGCGCTGGACCCGCCCGTCCAGGGTCAGGGTGGAACCGGCGGGCAGGTAGGGCAGGTCCAGGTCGACGCAGGCGTTGCAGGGGTCGACGTTGGCCGCGCAGGGCAGGGCGGCCGGGTTCATGTGGAAGCGGACGGTCATCCGCCGCAGGGCCTTGTTCCCGGCGTAGACCTCCACGACCGGGACGTGGTCGAGCCAGTCGGCCATGCAGGTGGCGTCCACCGACAGGAAGGACCGGACCGCGTTGAACGCCCCCGTCGGGTAGCACGGATCCCGGGGGACTGGCGGCTGCGGGGGCAGCGGCGGCGCCGCGCACAACGGGTCGACCAGGCAGTCCGCGACCGGCGGAGGGCACTTGGCGATGGCCGCGTCCGGGTCGTAGCCGGGGAGCTTGTCGCCCAGGTGCAGGGTGGTGCACGTCGGGGCGGTACGCACCGCGGGGTGCACGATCCGGGGCTTGCCCGCGACCAGGGTGAAGTCGCAGGTCGCGGCCAGTGCTGGTCCGCAGGCCCCGGACTGGGCGCTGTCGCAGCCGGCCGCGCTGAGCGCGATCAGCGCGTTGTCGTCGGTGCCCGGGGTAGGGCCCTCCAGCAGCCCGACGTCGCACAGCACCCGCAGCTCCTGGCGGCCGGTCAGCCCCTCGCAGTCCTCCTCGCACGGGCAGGAGGCGAAGAAGGTCATCTCCGCGCCCTGACAGCCGTCGGTGCCGCAGACGTCGCCGCGGAGCACCGAGGCGAGCCACTCGCGGCCGTAGACCAGGGCGCTTTGGTCCAGGGCCAGCAGCTGGACGGTGTAGGCGATCTCGCGGTGGGTGCGCCGGATCGGGCCCAGCAGGGCGCCGTCGCCGGGAAGTTCGACCGGCGTGCGGGCCACCGGGTTGGACGACAGTCCGGTCACCGACAGGCCGAACACGCCCAGGAAGCGCGCCGACTCGGGGCGGGTGGGGTCGTACCAGGGAGCCTGGTCGCCGGTGTCCGGGGTCGCGTACTCCTCGCCGCACAGCGCCTCGGGAAGCATGTCGGAGCAGGGGTCGCAGTCGCCGAACGCGATCCCGTACGCGGAGGCCGCGGCCCGCACTCGGGCGTTGTTGACGACCTCGTTGCCGCCCAGGTCCAGGTATCCCTCGTAGGCCATCGTCAGACTCCTGCTGCTGCTGCGATGGCGCCGGCCATGCGGTGGGCGATGACGTCGGGCTGGGTGGCCGCGGTGTGCAGCTGGAAGGTGTTGTGGATCGTGGTCGGGGCGGCCGGGCGGTCGCGGCGGGAGCCGAGCATCGCCGTCAGGCCGGAGCGGTCGGCCAGCTCCCTGGCCCGGTTCGGGCGGGTCAGCGGGATGACGACCTCGCGGCCGGCCTCGGCGATCAGGGCGATCTGCGGGCGGGTGACGATCGCACCGTTGGCGAGCTTGGGGATCTCGCCGATCTTCGACATCCCGGGCAGCTTCCCGGCGACCGCGTTGTACCCGGAGATGACCTTGTTGATCGCGGAGATGCCCCAGTTCAGGGCGGTCTGCAGCCCGCCCCAGATGCCGTTTCCGATGCCGGAGAGGGCTCCGGTGATCAGGCCCGGCAGCGACCGGAAGCCGCTCGCGATGGCGTTGATCCCGGAGGTGACCAGCCCTTCGGCGTAGTGGAAGGCGGAGGTGAAGGCTCCGCCGATCATGGATCCGAGCGACGACAGGGCGGAGGCGGCCCGGGAGGGTAGCTGCTGGAAGAAGCTGACCGTGGCGGACACGCCGCTGGACACGGCCTGGTTGCCCAGCCGCCAGGCCCCGGTGAGCAGCGAGTAGAGCATCGAGCCCAGCGACGACAGGGCCCCCATCGCGCGGCCGGGCAGCTGCTCGAAGAAGTTGACGGTCGCCGAGACGCCCGCGGACACGGCCTGGGTGCCCAGGTTCCAGGCGGAGGTCATCACGGACCACAGCAGCTGGCCCAGCGAGGCCAGCCCGCGGATCGCCAGGCCCGGCAGCTGGGTGATCGCGAAGACGATCAGCGCGATCCCGGCGCCCACCGCCTGCAGCGCCAGCGACAAGGCGCCGGTGAAGGCGGACCACAGCAGCTGCGGCAGCGCGGCCAGGGCCGCGAGCGCCTGGCCCGGCAGCGCCGAGAAGAAGCCGAGGACGGCGGCAACTCCCGTGGAAAAAGCGGAAGTTACGTTCCGCCAGAGTCCGGAGAAGAACCCGGCCACGACCCCCCAGGCAGCGGCCAGCGTGGCCGGGACCTGGGAAAACCAGGTGATCGTGGCGCCGACGCCGGTCTGCAGGAGGCCGAAGACCGCCACCACCGCGTGGATCGTGGCGAGGATGTACGAGCCGACGAACCCGAAGACCGCGTTTACAACGGTACGAAATGTCTGAAAATGGACATATGCGTACACAAGTCCCGCTACCAGCAAGGCAATTGCGACGACGACGATGCCGATCGGCGACGCCACGAACTCCAGCACCGCGATCATCGTGGTGATCGCGGTGACCACCGGGCCGACCGCGGCCCCCACCGCGATCAGGATGACGATGAACTCGCCAGCCGGAGCTACCAGGTTGACGAACCCGGCGACCAACGGGACCAGCTGGACGGCCAGTTGGATGATGTCCGGGATCAGCGGGGCGACCCCGATCACCAGCTGCGAGAACGCCTGCCCCAGCAGCGTCAGCGTGTTGCCCTTGGCGACCTCCCCCAGCGCCAAGGCCAGGGCGCCGGCGAAGGCGACCAGTCCGGGACCGGCAGCTGCCACCCCCGCGGCCAGCGCGTTCAGCGCCAGCCCCAGGGCCGGGCCCAAGATCGCCGCCACCCGCCCGGCGGTGGGCGCCAGCGCGGCCAGGACCTGGACGATCCCGCCCAGGATCGGGCCGATCCCAGAGCCGGCCTGGCCCAGCCCCTGGAAGACCTGCGCCAGCAGGGCAGCGCCCTGGGCCGACCGCAGGAAGGTGTTGAGCTGGGCGGTGACCTGCCCGAACAGGCCCAGCATGGACCCGCCGGCCCCGACGCCGGCCGAGAAGACCGACTGGAGGATCCCCCCGACGTTGCGCAGGACGGTCCCGAGCTGCTCAAGGACCGCCAGGCCGTTCTGCGCCCAGGCCAGGGCCTGCCCGCCCTTGCCGACCTGCGCCAGCCAGGTGCCGAAGCGGGTGGCAGTACTGGCGACCGAGCTGCCGAGCTGGTCGAAAAAAGGCAGCACCCCGACCGTGATCGACCGCAGTCCGACCAGGACCGGCTGGATGGCCGGGACCAGGCCGGACAGCTGGCCGCGCAGGGTGGCGAAGACCGCCGAGATCGCGGCGGCGGTCTGCGACTGCTGGGCGAACTGCAGGACCGCCCGACCGGCCAGGCCGAACTCGGTGGCCACCCCGCGCATCGCGGGCAGCAAGGTGCCCGAGATGACCGGCCCCAGCCCGGCGAACTGGGAGGTGAGCGGTGTCAGGAACGCCGACTGGACGCTGTTCTTCAGCGACTCGAACGCCGGCTGGAGCGTGCGGATCTGCAGGGCGGCGGCCTGCGCCGCGGGGGAGAGGTCCTGCAGGGCCTTCTGGAAGTCCTTGGCGTTGCCGGTCAGGGCGGTGCCGAACGCCTTGCCCAGGCCGTCGGTGGCCAGCTTGAGGGTGGCTAGGGCCGCCCCGCCCAGGGCGGCGGCGGCCGGCACCGCCGCCAGCAGCCCGGCCAGCGGAGCCAGCGCGTCGACCAGCGAGATGACCGAGCCGACCGCCGAGGCGGCCTGCGCGCCGATCATCAGGATGCCGGTGAACGCCGACAGCCCCCGCAGCGCGACGCCGATCCGGCCCAGCGCGGTGTTGAAGCCGTCCAGGTCGTTGGTGGCGTTGCGGATCCGCGCCCACCACGCCGGCGCCGAGCCGCCCGGCGCCCCCGGACCCGGCGTCGGGGTGCCCGAGGGGCCAATCGGCACCGGGACCGGCGGCATCGCCCGGACCGCCGCCTCCAGCTCCGCCCGGAAGCGGGCCATGTCCGGCGACAGCGCGATCTGGACCGACGGCAGCCCCGACAGCTGCGCCTCCAGCAGCGTCCGGAAGCGGACCGTGTCGGGGACGACCCCGACCTGGACGGCCGGCAGATCCTTGAGGTCGCGGACCAGCTGCGCGCGGAAGCGCGTCGTGTCGCCGACGACCGCGATCGAGACCTGCTGTCCCCGGGTGGCCGCCTGGACGTCGCGGGCAGCGGAGGACCGGAACGCGGCGGTGTCCGCCACGATCTCGACGCTGGATGTTGCGATCGCCACCCGGTGGGCTCCAGAGCGCGCTAAGAGCGCGCCCGGCCCACCAGCCAGCGGCGTCCCGTCAAGACTAGACCGAAAGGTCCGCCCGGCCCGCTACGGCACGGGGGCGAGCAGCCCCCCGCCCAGCTGCGCGAACGTCGCCCGGTTCCGCGCCAGCTTCGCCTCGTGCCCGGCCTCGGACACCGCGAAGCCCTCCGGGGCGGCGAAGACCTCCGCCTCCAGCTCCTTGGCCGCGTCCTTCTGCTCCGGGTCCAGGCACGCCAGCCGCCACGACCAGCACCCGGCCACGATCCGCGCCGCCGCGCACCCGCGCGGATCGAAGCCCGCCGAGACCGCCCAGGACTCGAAGGAGAGCCAGTTGGCCGCCGCCGCCGAGCACAGCCGGTAGGCCGCCCACCACGGCACCGCGTACACCTGCTCGGCGAACTGCCAGGCCAGGGCGCGCACTGCGGCCAGTTCCAGCCCGTCGTCGGGGTCCTCCAGGCGCTCGCTCCAGTAGGCGGCCTGGTCCGCGGGCAGCGCCCCGGGGAACAGCGACAGCCAGTCGTCTGCCGCCGCCCACGCGCACGCCGCCATCCCGTCCGGCTCCGGCATCGAAGCGGACAGGGCCGCCCCGTCCAGGACGAAGTCGACCACCGCGACCGCGGGCGGCCCGAACCCCACCTCAGCGCCGCTTGGACGCCGCGGCTGCCTTCGCCGCCGGCTTCTTGGCTGCGCCCCTGCCCGCCGGCAGCGCCCGCCCCGGTGCCTTCTTCGCCAGCGCCCGGCGCTGTGCCCGGGTCTGGCCCGAGCCCATCTCGGTGAAGTACGCCTCGACGTGGGGCCGCCAGAACTCGATCAACGCCGAGTAGACCTCGCCCATCGCGTACAGGTCGACCTCGAAGTTCTGCGGGTCGGAGAGCATCTTCTCGATCTGCTCCGCGTCCGCGGGCGCGAACACCGACACCACGAAGCCCTCGACCTTCGCCGCGTCCAGGCTCTCCAGGCCCGCGCCGTCGCGCCCGGCCTGCTGGGCGAGCTGGTACCACAGGTGCCCCTTGGGGCAGCGGGCGGAGAACACGGTCCCCCCGATGCGCACCGGCGCGTCCGGGGCCAGGGGCTTGGCGTACTTGGCGGTGTCGATCACGATCTCGGCCACGGCGGCGGAGTCCTCTCGGGCAGGGCGAAGCCAACGCCCGGCCCACCAGCCAGCAGCCCCCTCAGGATGCCAGCCGCGCAGCTCCCGTGTCGCGCGGCACGACACCCAAACTGATACTTAAATCCTAAATGATGGTGTGGGTGGCCATCCTGTCCACCCCGGCGGGTGGTTTGAGCGAAAGCGGCTCTGCGCCCGGCGGGCGCGGGCATCATGGAGCCATGGTGGAGGCGACCTGGGACGGACTGCCGCGGCTGAACCGCGCGACGGCGCTGTGGTGCATCGCCGCCGAACTGCCGGTCTACGGCCTGCCCGTCGAGGACCGCCCCGGGCCCGGCGAGCTCTACCAGGCGCTGTGCGAGGTCGAGGCCCGGCAGGACTCGCCGCTGCCCGAGCCCGTGGAGGACCTGTTGTCGGGAGCCTGCGACCGGCTGGAGGCCGTCGTCCGCCTGCGCGGGGCCGCCCAGGTGGTCCAGCTGTGGCACCTGCGCAGCGCGGTGCACTACCTGGCCGCCGCCCGCTCCCTGCTCCCCGCCCCCGCCGGACCCACCGCCCCGCCCCCGGCCCAGGTCTACCCGGCCCCGTGACCGCCTGCGACCGCATCCGCCTGTTCGAGCAGGTCCGCGCGGTGCCGTACGGCACCGACGGCGCGCACGACGCGCAGTCGCTGCTGACGGCGCCCTGCGGGGACTGCCTGGCGAAGTCCGCCTACCTGCTCCAGGGGTTCGCCGCGCTCGGCCTCCGGGTGCGCCGGGTGCGCTGGCTCTACCTCCTGCCGCCCCACCCGGCGCAGGTCGCGCTGCTCCCGAGCCGCCAGGACGTGCACACCGCGCTCGAGGTCGCGGTCGGCGGGGTCTGGGTGCTGGTGGACGCCACCCACGATCCCGGCCTGGCGGCGGCCGGCTTCACCGTGGCTCAGTGGGACGGCACCGGTCCCACCGCTCCGGCCTACCCTGCGGTGGGACCGGTCTGGCGAGCGGGCGACCCCGCCCCGGAGCCCGTGCCCAACGCCTCGCTCGACGAGGAACCTGACCCTTCGGCGGTCCGCGCCTACCAGGCGGCCTACAACCGGTGGCTGCGCGAGGTGCGCGCCGGTGCCTGACCGGTGCCCTCACCCGTCGCGGACCGGGTACGGGGAGCCGATCTCCAGCGCCCGCTTGAGGAACGGCTGCGCCCTCATGCCGCGCGAGCGCGCGATGAACCGGGGGTAGGGCGAGGGCAGCGGCCCCAGCACCCGGGCCCGGATCGGGGTGATCCACTGGTGGCGCGGACCGTAGAGCCCGGTGCCCTCCTCCAGCCATCCCACCACCGGCGAGTCCGAGCCGACGCGGCCGATCACCAGGTCGCCGACCACCTCGACCTCGGCGTGCAGCGACGCCGCGGTGGCGCCGGAGCGGCGCGGGCAGATGGCCTGGGCCGCGACCAGGACCTGCTCGGTGACCTCGCTGATATGGGTGACGACCGCCCCGGTGCGCCCGGTCAGCAGCTCCCGCAGCTCCGGCTCGTTCCACTCGACGGTCATGAGCGCAGGACCAGGTCGGCGGTGAACGTGGCCACCGAGCCCCCGCAGCCGCCGCTCGGCCCCAGCGACTCCTGTCGCAGCATGACCGCCGCCCGCCCGGCCAGGGCCGGACAGCAGTGGGCGGTGTCGCGCAGCAGCCGGTCGTCCCACGCACCGTCGGCCGCGGCCTGGGTCTGCTCGCCGCAGTCCGGGCCGGATTCGGGGTCCCCGGCCGTGACGCACCGGTAGATGCCCAGCTCGAACGTCACCCGCAGCTTCTGGGCGGTGGCCGCGCAGGTCGCTGCGCCGAAGCCGCGGGCGGCCACCGCCCGGTTGGTGGTGTAGGCCAGCGCGTCCTCGGTCGAGATCCACCGGATCCACGCCACGCCCTGCCCCTCGCCCTGCTCGCCGGAGCACGAGCAGTCGCAGCCGTCCATCGGCGGCCGGGCCGCGCCCCGGAACCACATGCAGCAGCACACCGCCCGCCCGGCCGCCGACAGGGCCTCGCACAGGCACGTCAGGACCCCGAGCATCAGGGCCTCCATGTTCTGGTCGCCCGGGGCTGTGGCGAACGGGTACCGGTCCTCGGCGGTCACCACTGCGCGCCCCGGCCGTGGAAGCGCGGCATGGGCAGGTCCGGGGTCAGGATCATGGCCGGGGCGCGCAGGGAGTTCGGGTTGACCAGCGCCAGCCACTCGTCGACCTCGTCCAGGCCGGTGCCGTTCTTGGGCCACTGGTCGAGCATGTCGTAGGTCACCCCCTGCCGGGAGACGGTGCGGATCCGCCCCGGCAGCCGGCACTTCTGCCCGCATGCCTTGCGGAACAGTTCGCACGCCAGCGCCGAGACCGCGCGGATCGCGTCGGGGTCGTCCTCGGGGTCGTTGCCGCGCAGGTACCTCACCGCGAAGGAGCCGGGCCCGTCGGCCGGCTCGGCCATGTGCTGGCACTCGGGCCAGCAGCCGCCGTCCAGGCGCACCAGCCAGTTGTCCGGCGGCTCGGTCACCAGGTAGGCGTCCGCCGGCAGGACCTGCCCGTGGACCCGCACTTCAAGGACGCGGGCGACCGGGCCGGGCAGCGTGGTGCGGCACACCACCGAACAGGAGCAGTCCTCCACGCACCCGCCCCGGCAGGCGTTCTGCATCCTGCCCGCCTTGAGGTACGGGGACAGGACCAGGTCGCCGACCGGCACCTGGCACACGTCCCGGCACGGGCGTACGACCTCCTCGCACAGCCCCCAGCGGCCGGCGGTCAGTCGGCGCAGCCGGTTGGAGGCGATGCGCTGGGCCGTCAGGGCGCGGGCCTTGGCCTGCTCGTCGGTGGAGTCCTCGCCCGGCCAGTCCGGGCAGCACTCCAGGTCCAGCGGCCAGTCCAGGCAGCCGGGCTCGACGTCCAGGGTGATGGTGCGGGTCACAGGCAGAGTCTCCGATGGGCGCTCAGGGGATGGGGGCGGTGCTACGCCGCGTCCTCGAACAGGGCGAGCTGGCGCGGGACGCGCGGGCGGAGCTTGATGAACTCGGCCCGCTCGGTGCCGCAGTGGGCGCAGTACCAGATACGGAAGTTGGGCCGCTCGTCGCGCAGCAGTGCCCGCCGGCGACGGCAGGGGACGCACCAGCCCCTGGGCGAGGCGGAGGTGGGGGTGTCATGCCTCGGCGAGGACATCCCGTCCTCCCTCCGGTCCGGCTTTGGCCTGGGCCTGTCGCACCTGGGACCATGCCGCCACGGCCACCAGGGCGACCAGCGCGGTGCAGATCACGGCCGTCATACCCAAAACGAACGCATTGTCCGACATATGAAGGTCTCCTGATATATGTGTCTTTCTGTCCGAATGATTCCGGTAACAGGGCGTCAGTTCAACCGGCATTGCGGAACCGTCCGACCCAGCCCGGCTGCGGCACGGGTGTATCGGCACCGGGTCCGCAGACCGGCGGCGGCGTTCCTTCGTGGTGCCGCGCCCTGCCGGTCGGGGAAATCCCCGGCAGGGCGCGGAGTCGCGGGCGGGCGCGGTGCCGCCGTCCTGGGCCGTCAGTCCTTCGCCGTGCTGGCCTTGGCCTTCGCCGCAGGCTTCGCCGGGACCGTGACGTTCACCGGGTCCGCGGACTTGCCGGTCTGGTCGGTGAAGGTGACCGGCTCGGTCCGTTCGGCCTCGCCCTTGGCGAAGGGATGGTCGATGGTGCCCACGCCGCCGGCGACCGTGACCGGGTAGCCGGTGCTGTCGATGGTGATGGTTCCCTGGCCGTCGGCGCCGGTGACGTTGAGCGCGTAGGTGACGCTCTCGTCGGTCTCCACGCCCTTGACCGCGGCGAGCGTCGGCTTCTTCGTCTCCGAGTCGGTGCACGGCAGCGTGATGGTGCGCCGGTCCTTGTAGGTCTTGGTCTCCGCGCGGCGCACCGTGACCGTGTAGCGGCCGTTGCGCTTGTAGAGGTGGGTGGCCTTGATCGTGCTGTCGTCGCCGACTTCGGCGACCTGGTCCGGCGTGCCGTCGCCCCAGGTGATCAGGGCCTGCTTGCCGGCGTGCTCGGGCAGCTTGACGTCCGCGACCGCGGTCAGCGGCTTGTCCTGCGAGCAGGTCAGCGTCAGCACCGGGGCGTCGGGGTCCAGCGGCACCTTGATGGCCTTGGTGGTGCACACGTCCGGGTCCTGCTTGTCGCAGACCTTGACGGTGTAGGTGCCGTTCGCGGCGTACTTGTGCAGGGCCTTGGACAGGTCCGAGACGTCTTCGGGGGCCGAGTGGTCGCCCCAGTCCACGGTGGTCGTGCCCATGCCGTGGTTGTCGGGCTTGAGCTGCACGGTGACCCGCGGGTCCTCGCCCGAGACGCCCTCGACCACCAGGTCCGCCGGGTCGGGGACCGGTCGGTCGACCTCGACGCAGTCGCAGTCGATCTCGGGCGGCGCCACCGTGGTCTGGAACATCGCCCACGGCTGGTCGTCCTTGAACTTCTGCGGCAGCGCGACCGGGTTGCCGTCCTTGTCGCGCAGCACCTCGTAGGGGCCCTTGTTCCAGCCGCCGGAGTTCTTACTGGTCCCCTTCGTGGTCCAGGTGATCGCGTCCGTGCCGCCGAGCTTGATGTCGTCCGGGGCGCCGCCGGTGATCCACGGCACGACCATGTACCCCCACAGGCCCTCGGCCTCCTCGCCCTTGCAGGCGTCGGAGCTGCCGGCGAGCTGGAGCCAGATCTCCAGCGCGTACCCACGCGAGCAGTCGATGGTGTTCGAGGAGTAGTAACCGATCGGGATGCCGTCCTCGTCGTAGACGATCTCGTACGAGGGGTTGATGAACTTGAAGGCGGCGAAGTTCACCTCGCACCACTCGATCGTGGTGTTCCAGTACTTGATCGTCGGACAGGCGGGCTGGGAGTAGCAGTAGCCGCCGGAGAAGTTCTTGCTCTCCTTGGCGTCGCCGTCGTCGACCTCGGGGGACAGCGTCAGGTTCACGATGCCGTCGGTGACCACCGCGCTGCACGGCCCGTAGACCGGCCGCCCGCAGCCGTCGAGCTGGGTGATGCGGATCCGGTCGCCGCCGGTGACCGTCATGCAGTTACTCAACTGGTGCCTCCGTCTGGGCCGTGGCGGAGTCCCCGCCGTCGGATGTGGTGGGGGTGCACTTGCAGGGGTCGACCCTGATCGCGGCGGCGAAGCAGTCCGCCGTGATGACATAGGTGCGCTCGGCGATGGCGCCCTGCCGGTTCTTCTTCACGTCGAACGCGGAGTTGGTGAACACCGGCGAGCGCCGGATCTGGACCTGTCCGGTGGCAAGGACCCAGTAGCCGGTGGACGGCGGTCGCTCTCCGCCGGGCCCCAGCGCGTCCTTGTAGCCGGCGCCAGGTACCAGGACCGAACCGGACGGGGTGGTGAACTGAGTACCGGCGCGCTCCGCCAGCCGCAGCCGCAGCAGCATCGCCAGGGCGTGAACCGGGACGTGGATGAACAGCTGTCCCGCGTACCGGACCGCGGCCTCGGCCTCAAGGACGCCCAGGGCGTCGTCCAGACCGAAGACGCCGCCGTCGCCCAGGTCCAGCAGGTCGGCGCGGGCCATCTGCTGGAGCCAGAACTGCTGCTCGACCTGAAGGAACTCCGACTGCTCCAGCAGCGCCTCGGCGGCCTGGACGGCGTTGAACACCGGGCTCTGGCAGGCGATGCCGGAGTTCACGGTGAAGGGGTCGCCGGTCACGACCTGCGGGTCGAAGGAGCGGATGTCCTTGTCCCACTCGGTCGGCTCTCCCGACTCGTCCTTGGGGGCGCACCAGCCGTCGACGAAGCCGGTGGCCATGTCGCAGGCAGTCGTCCAGTACTCGACGCCCTGCTCCCACAGGGAGCCGTCCTCGCCGGGCACGATCTGGGCGGCCGACAGCAGGGTGTAGCGCCGCGCTACCAGGGGCGGGGGCGGGACCTGGTACCTGGGCCGGTAGTACGGCGTGAACGTCGTCATGGTGGGCGGCCTCCTGGCCACAGGGCCCCGCCCCGCGCGGCCGGGCGGCTGCGCGGGGCGTGGTCAAGGGGGTCAGGGGGTCAGGAGGACTTCTTGCCCGAGCTGGACCCGGACCCGGCCGCCGCCAGCTCCTTCGCCCCACCGCCGTTCACCAGCGGCGCCGCTTCCGCCTCGGGCTCCGGGAGCGGGACCGGGCCGGGCGGGCAGGTGATGATCTCGTGACTGCCCGACATGCCGTTGGGGCACAGCGGCAGCTCGTAGGAGCGGATGATGCCGCAGCGGTGGATCAGGCAGGTCATGTCCTCCACGAAGAGCCTGACCCTCTTGTTCTTCTTCAGCAGGACCGAGTCGTAGATGGCATCGAGCTGGACCGAGGGGCCCTGGATGGCCTGGAAGGAGCCGGCCTGGAACATCAGGATCTTGACCTTGTCAGGCCAGCACTTGGGCACGGTGGTGCCGCCGATGACGGCGTCCTTGTCGACACCGGCGTCCTGGAACTCCCACACCCACTGGATGGAGAAGCCCTTGGCCGCGAGCATCTGCGCGACCTGGGCCTCGGTGACCGACCAGCGGTTGTCGATGCCGAGCTTCTTGCTGATGTCGGTCACGAAGATCGGCAGCAGCCAGGCCGGGGCGACGACCTCGAACGTCGTGGCAGCCGGCAACCGCTTGGTGGCGCGCAGGTGCGCGGCCTGCAGCGAGAGGTACGACAGAAACGCCTCGAACATCCCCGGCCCGTGGCACCTGAGCTCGTCGGCGGTGACGACGGTGTCGCCCTTCGCCGCGGTGATCAGGTTCTCGATCTGCCGGATGCGCTTCGCGTTGAGCGCACGCCTCTGCAGGTAGAGACCCTGGGCGATGGCGCGCTGGGAGAGCGTGTCGTCGATCCTGCTCAGGAGGATGTTGTCCACGATGCAGAAGGAGCAGGCTTCGAGGATGCACTGCTCCCAGCCGGTCTCGCAGGGGATCTCCACGCAGGGCTTCTCGAAGTCGGCCTTGCTCATGTCCTCGTAGGAGAAGCAGAACGGCTGGTCCTTGAAGACGTCGCTGTAATCCGGGGTCTTGGGCCACATGACGCCTCCCTTGAGGGTGGTCAGCGTCGGCAGGTCGATCATGTTCTCCAGCGACCCCTCCAGCGGGCACAGGTCGGTGAGGATGTCCATCGGAGAACACCAGGCGTGCAGCCCGGCGCCGATCGGTGACGGCTCCGAGACGCCGGCCGCCATGATCGCGCGGCGGGCCTGCAGGGCGGCGACCAGCGAACCGCCGGGCAACAGGCGTTCGTTGGACGCCGACTCCAACTTGGCCCAGTCCCGCATCTCGTCCTCGATCAGGTACGCGGGGTCGACCTGCCGGGTGAACGTCGCGATCCCGGCCCGCCCGGAGCCCGTCCCGAGGCGCGACAGCGAGTGGACCTTGTTCTGCGCGGCGGCCGTCAGCACCGCCAGCGTCGGGAACTCCTGCCCGGAGAAGGTGCCCGGCCCGTCCCCGCTCGCGGTCATGGTGAACCGCTCGACCCCGCGCACAACCGTGGTCGGCTCGACCACGGCCTGCCCGCCCTGGCGGCGCCGGTCCGGGACGGTGGAGCGCATGCCGCCCAGCGGGATCGGGCCCTTGCGCGCCGACTTGCCCGCGGTGGCGCTGGCCGCGACCGCCGCCGGTTCCGCCGCCGGCTCGCCCTCGGGCTCCTCCTCCGGCTCGGCCGGCTCCTCCAGGACCGGAGGGCGGCGCGTGGCGGCGATCTTCTCCGCCAGGGCCTTGGCGGTCTGCCGGCGCTCCTCGGCCTGGCGGGCGGCCTCGCGGGCCTCGACCTCCGCGCTCACGCCCTGCCCGACCTCGGCCAGCCGCTGAAGGTAGCCGAGCTGGTCGGTGCTGATGTCGACGTCCTCGGCGGACAGGTCGATCGTCGCGGACTTCTCCGCCAGTTCGTCCGACAGCTGCGCCAGGTCGACGTCCTCGGCGGTGACCGCCGCGGTGATCAGGTCTTGGCGCGCGGACTCGTCGGACTCCTCGCCCAGCTTGGCGAGCTTGTCGAGCAGGTTGTCGAGAACACTCACTGGTGGTGGCCTTTCAGCGCATGACTCACAGCGCTCCAGGCCCACCAGCCATCAGAGGATCACCGACCAGCGTAAACCACACATCGGGACAAGTCCGGCACGCCGGGGGTGGTGCTTCGCGCCGGAGCACCACCCGGCCGGCCCGCTACAGGGCGGCGCGCACCAGCGCGTCCTTGGCGTCCAGCAGCCGCTGCACGCCCAGCCGCCGCTGCTCGCCGGGCGGCAGCAGCCGCACCGCGCGGCGGGCGACCTCGCCCACCATCAGCGAGACCTCGCGCAGGTGTGCTGGCAGGTGGCCGGCCTCGAAGTACCGCAGCAGCGGCTCCGAGCCTGGGTACTGCGACCAGACGGCCTCCAGGGTTTCCCGGACCTCCTGGTCGCAGTCCAGCTCCACCAGCCGGGCCCGGTAGCGCTCCAGCGACTCGGGCACGCCGTAGGGCCAGTGGTCGTCGGCCGCGATCTCGCGGGCCAGCGCGCCGACCTGGTCCTCGCAGCCCACGAACCGACACACCCACTCGCGGAAGTCGTCGGGGGCGCTCACGGGGCCTCGCACTCGGGGCAGTCCAGCTGCCGGCCGCTGATCGGGTCGACCTTGGTGACGGTGCCGCCGCGCAGGACCTGCTGGGCCTCGCGCGCCTGTTCGGGGGTGCCGTAGTCGGAGTAGCCGCCCGACTCGGACTGGTGCCGGTAGGCCACCGACGACGCCGTGTACGGCACTCCGGCCGCGGTGGTGGAGACCTGGCGGGCCTTCGCGCCGCCCCCGCAGTTGCAACCCATGGGTGCTGCTCCCTTCCCTGGTGGTGCTCAGGCCGCGGCTGCGGCGCTGGCCTTCGTCGCGGACTTCGCCTTCATGGCCTGCCACTGGGCGGACGCCTGGCACGCCTCCGCCCGCGACTTCGCGTTGACCTGCTGGATGCCGGGCAGGTTCGTGTCGCCGCTCGCGCACATCTTTTTGGCCGCGTTGATCGCGGTCGCGATGGCGTGATCCTGCGTCATGCCCTTGGACACCAGGTGGGCGGCGATGCGCTTGACGAAGTCCGGCAGCCCGCCGGCCCTCTCCACCCAGTTCGCCGCGGCCGACAGCTCCTCGCTGTTCGCCTGGGCCAGCAGCGGGTGCGCGTCGAGCAGGGCCTGCACGTCCGACAGTTCCTTGTCGGTCGGGTCGGCGAAGCCCTCGGCGGTGATGACGGCCGCGACCAGCGCGGCGAGCTCGTCGTCCAGGTCCTCCAGGACACGCGGTACCGGGTCGGCGGCCACCTCCGGCTCCGCGGCGGCGGGCTCCGGCACGACCTGCTCCGTGCCCTCCTCGCCCTCGGGGACGTCGGGCTGCTCCTGCCCGCCCTCGTCGGGCTGCTGCTGGCCGGGCTCGTGCTGGCAGCCGCACCCGGCCAGCTCGAAGCCCTCGCTGCGCGCGTCGGCGTCCTCCAGGTAGCCCGGCTCGGCCAGTTCCCGGGCGGAGGCCAGCAGCGCGGACAGCTCGTCGACCAGGCAGGGCTCAAGGACCGCGGCGCGGATGTCGGCGACCGGCCAGTCCAGGAGCTGGGCGAAGCGGTCGACGGCGGCGGCCGGCAGCACCACCGGGGCCGGGGCCGGGGCCGCGGAGGCGGCCAGCCGGTAGCCGGTCGCCGATGCGTTCTGGTAGCCCGGGACGTTGACGGCGGTGGCGGCGATGAGCTGCATGTTCTGGCCCACCGGCTCCCAGTGGCCCGAGAACCGCGACAGCCGCAGCCGGGTCATCTTCGCCGGGTCGGCCGCGACCTCCGGCAGGACCTGGCCGGCCACCCAGATCCCGGTGGCGTCCTCCCCGGCGATGACGGCAGCCGCCATCGCCTCGGGGTTGTCGTAGTGGGCGACGCGGGCGGCCTGCGGGTTGTTCGGGTTGCCGTGGCCGATGTCCATGGTCAGCAGGCCCGGGTGGAGCTGGGTGCCGTCGTCCAGTGTCAGGACGACGTTGTCCTGGTGGAAGTTCGGGTACAGGCCGTCCGGGTTGCGCGGCGGCGGGGTGCACGTCGACTTCATGCCGATGTGGCAGTTCGCGCCGATCTGCCCGTCCCACGTCGCCAGGTACCCCGACACCCGGGCGTCGGAGCCGTCGCTGGTGATCCGGATGCCGTGCTTGCCGCCCTCGTGCGGGACGAACCAGTCGGCCCGCGGGCGCCACTCGCCGTCCTCGCCGAGCGCGGCGGCCGTCAGCCAGGCGTTGTGCGCCAGCAGCTGCCCGGTGATCAGCTCGTAGGGGTCCACGGCGGCCTTCATCGGCGGCTGCTTCTTGTTCCACGGGACCTCGATCGAGGAGTCCTTGAACTCCTTCGCCGCTGCCATGTAGAGCGACGCCAGGCGGGCCTTGGCCTCGGCGAGCTGGTTCGCGGGGATCTTCACCCCGCCCCGTGCGCCCTGGATCGACGCGGCGGCGGAGGTGACGCCGGACCACACCAGCATCGCCTTGCCGTCGATCACGTCGGCGACGGGGAGCTTGTACGAGGAGACCTTCGAGGGGTGCTTGTCGTCGACCCGGTAGACGAAGCACGCCGCCGTGTCGGCCGGGTGGCCCTCCGCCCACGCGGAGATGCGCTGCCGGGCCCCGGCACCGTCCCACTTGGTGTCGCGCGGCGCCCACGGCAGCGTGGTGTCCGCGGTGATCGCGGCCGTCAGCGTGCCGTCCGTGGGGGCGTCGGCCGGCTGCGCCAGCGGCTCGGTGATGGTGTCGGTCATCAGGTTGTCCTCCAAGGCCGAAGCCGTTACCCCGTGCAGCACCACGCCGCACCGGCAGTTGATGACGTTGCCGGGGGACCCGGCCGGATCGCCGGGGAAGTCGAGCTGCTCCCCGTCGACGCTGAAAGTGCTGCTCAACGGAACGGACTGCCCGTCGGCAAGCCGGTGGGCGGCGCGGGTGCGCTGGTCGTGGGGCTCCTTGATGCGCCAGGTCTTCACCAGCTGCCGGCCCGACGAGCGGGCCGTCTCCACCAGGGCCTGGCTGGTGCCCGCCGTCGTGCCGGTGACCGCCGCGGCGCGAGCGGAGGAGTCCCAGCGCGACTCGCCGACCGCCGACCGGATCCGGTCCTGCAGCTGGGTGTCGCTCTCCTGCCGGGCCTGGCCCTGCCGCCAGGTGGCCTGCACAGCGGTCCACACCCGCGTCGGCCACTCGGCCATCCGCTCCACCAGTTGCCGGGCGAACCGGGTGGCGGCGGGGTCCTGCTCACGCCCGTGGCCGGCGGCGGCGGCGTAGATCCGGGCCGCCGTCGGCACGACGTGCTTGTCCAGCAGGTCCCGCCACAGCTGCACCCCGGGCCACAGGTTCCAGTCCGGACGGAACCCGGCAGTCAGCGGCGGCGCCTGCCCCTGCAGCAGGGCCGCGCGCACCGCGTCCAGGAACGCGTACTGCGCCTGGTAGACGGCGCGGTACAGCAGCTCCTCGTCGCCCGACAGGACCGGTGACGCGGCATCAGGCTGCGGCATCGGCACACCCGGCCTGCTCGACGGCCGCGGACAGGTACTCGCGGGCGTGCGGGTGCTGGTAGAGCAGCAGGGCGCGCACGTACCGGTCCACGGCCTCCACCAGACACGGCTGGTCGCTCAGCGAGGCGGTCAGCTCCCGGTGGGCGCCTTCGAGCATCTTGTCGAGCCAGTTCTCCTGCGGCGCCAGCTTGGTGTGGATCTCGTGCAGCGGCACGTCCTTGAGCTGCCCGCGGTAGGTGCGGCCGTAGGCGTTCAGCAGCCACTGCCCGGCGCGCTCCAGGGCGCGCAGCACCCCGATCTCCAGGGCGGTGGTGCGCCACCGCTCGGCCTGCGCGGCGGCTGTCAGGATTGCGGAGGCCAGCTGGTCCGCGTCGCTCGGCACGTCGGCGGCCGGGGCCTGGGGGGGCAGAGCGGAGGCGGCCAGCGCGGGGTGTCCGCGCCGGGGCTGGACCGGGATCTTCGACAGCCGGGTCGGCGGCGAGGGCATCGGGTGCTGCTCCTCGGCGTCGGCAGGTTCCTGCTGGCCGTCGGCGGGCGGCTCGGTGCCGTCTCGCTCCACCGTCACCGGCGCCGCCGGCTGCGGGATGGCCGCCAAGGCTGCTGGTGGGATGTGGAATCCGAGCAGGGGCAGCAAGTAGGGGGCCAGCTGCGGCTGGGCGCTGATGAGTTTCTCGGCCAGGCGCTGGAGGCGCTCCTGCTCACTGGGCATGTCCTCCTCGTCGAAGCCGAGTTCGCGGAGCAGGGCCGCGTCGCTCAGCAGGATGCGGTCGTGGGCGGCCTGCGCGTCCGGGCCGCGGTCGGGGGACTTGGCCAGGGGAGTGATGTCGAAGCCGATGGCGTAGCCCTCGACGTCCTCCACATCCAGGGCCTTGAGCGCCGGACGGTAGAACTGGGAGGTCAGGGCCTCGCACAGCAGGCCCATGATCGGCGACACCGCGACCTGGAGCGCGCTCTCGGTGATGGTCCAGGCATTCCAGTGCGAAGTGTCGCCCAGTCCCAGGACCACCTCGGCCGGGATGTCGATGCCAGTCGCCATACGGCGCAGCGCGTTGTCCCGCATCGGCGAGACCCGCTCGTCGAAGGGCGTGCTGAACGTCAAATATTTGATCTTGTCGATGGCGGCGGCGGGCCCGCGCAGCACCATGGGCGCCACGGCGGACGCGCTGTCGCGGTTCTTGAGCGGCGTGATCATCGCGGTGATCAGGGCCGCGGTGAAGGGGTCCGGATGGATGGGGTTGACTCCGTCGGACTGACGGGAGTCGGGGGTGGTGATCTCGTCGGGGATCGCGATGATGCCGGCCCCGGCCAGGCGGGAGTCGGCAGAGGCGGCGATGTGCGCCGACAGGGAGAGGACCTCGCGCAGCACGCTGCGCAGCGGGATCATCGCCGAGTCCGGCTCGATGGCGATCTTCGGGTGCGGGCGCCACAGGCGGATCATCACGGACTCGCCGGACTCGAGGTCCAGGGTGGTGCGCCCGGGGCGGTCCGGGAGCTGGATGTCGACCTTGCCGTTGCCGAGCTGGTTGGCGCGGATCTCCTCGCGCGAGCAGACCACCCAGCGGCGCTTCTCAGTGTCGGGGTCGGGGAACCCGACCAGGTAGGACTCGCCGGGGATCGACAGGTGGGTGACGAAGCGGCGGATCATCTCCGCCTGCCCGACCGCAGCGCCGAACAGTTCCACCAGCGGGGCGCGCAGGTCCTCCCGCAGCGGGTCGTCGTCGGCCAGCCGGGTCACCTCCGTGCTGCCGTCGGGGTCGACCCTGCCCGGGTAGAACCGGACTCGGGAGCAGGCGTTGGCCAGCCACTCCAGGCCGAAGCGCAGCTCGCCGACCTGGTCGTACAGCTCCCACGCCTCGGTCTGCCAGGAGTTCTGGCGCTGCAGGATGCCGGAGACCTGAGCCTGGGAGACCAAAGCGGCCGACGCCATGACGGCCATGCCGATGGGCTGCAGCTGGACGCCGCCCTCGACCTCGACAGCCTTGAACTTGCCCCGCTCGTGGCGCAGGATCTTCGGCCACTCCATCAGGTCAGCCCCGTTCGCTCGACGTCAGGACGATGCGGGCCGGGTCGGGCAGGTGGTGGAAATGGTGGGAGGAGCGCTCCGAGGGGGTCGGGTCGGACCAGATCTCCAGGACCGACGCCACCCAGGACAGCGACAGCACCAGCGCCGGGACCGCGAACAGGCCCGGGTGCTGCGCCCAGCGGGCTGCCCACCACAGGGCGACGGTGGCCGCCGAGGTCCAGATCGAAGTGCACCAGGTGCACGACAGCACCGCGGCCCCGAACCTGCGCCCGGGGCCGGCTCCTTGGGCCGCCCAGGTCCGCAGGGGCAGGGTGATGCGGTCGTCGACCAGCAGGTGGGTCAGGCGCAGAACGGCACCGAGGGCGAGCACGTATACGAAAGGGTCTGATTCAGGCACAGACCGCAGGATATGGCCTTGATGACCGAATTTGCCGAATAGTGCTGCTCTGGGCATGTATGAGCCTGACCGGATCCGTCCGCCCATCCGCACGGTGCTGCTGCTCGTCCGCGACCGGGCCGCTCGCAGCTGGCACCAGTTGAACGATTGTCAGACCGCGTACGACCGTTGACCTCTAGCCTGGGACTCCGAGCGACGATCACGCGAAGGAGAGCACCGTGGCCCAGGGCGACGACTGGATGCACGCCGACCCCAGCGGCTTCCCCGCCCCCACCGACCTGCGTACCGAGGTGCCCCACCCGGCCCGGGTCTACGACTTTCTCCTCGGCGGAAAAGACCACTTCGCGGCCGACCGCGAAGCCGGCGAAGCGGTCATGGCCCTGGGCGAGGGCGCACGCCAGGCGGTACGCGCGAACCGCGCCTTCCTGCAGCGCGCGGTGCGCACCCTGGCCGGTCTGGGCATCGACCAGTTCCTCGACATCGGCACCGGCATCCCCACCGCGGGCAACACCCACCAGATCGCCCAGGCGGCCAACCCCGACGCCAAGGTCGTCTACGTCGACAACGACCCGATCGTGCTCACCCACGCCCGCGCCCTGATGTCGCAGGTGGGGCAGCGCTCCACCCGCGTCCTGCAGGCCGACCTGCGCGACCCGGACAAGATCCTCGCCGCGCCCGAAGTCACCGAGACCATCGACTTCTCGCGCCCCGTCGGACTGCTCCTGGTCGCCGTCCTGCACTTCCTCAAGGACGCCGAGAACCCGGGCGAGATCGTGTCCCACCTGGTCCAGGCCCTGCCCCCGGGCAGCCATGTGGTCCTCAGCCACGTCACCGGCGAGGCCCTGACCGACGACGAGATCGCAGGCGTCGGCCGGGCCTACAGCAAGGTCCCCGAGGGCATGAACCTGCGAACCCGCGAACAGGTCGCCGCCTTCCTGGAGGGCCTGGAGCTGCTGGAGCCGGGACTGGTCCTGTGCCCGCAGTGGCGCCCCGACGAGGAGGTCAACCCCGACGACCGCGTCAGCATCCTGGCCGCCGTCGCCGCCAAGCGCTGACCATCCCCCGGGATCACACGGGGAACCCGCCGATCTCTCCCTGATACCAGGTCATGTCGTCCTCCCAGTACTGGCGGCAAACAAGGCTCAGGGAGGGCGAGCGGGACCAGTGGGCATTGGTCTCGAACTCCGCCTGGCACCTGACGGTGGCGAGGGCGGCTCCGTGCCACAGCGCCCACTCCTGGTCGGTCGCCCGATCAAGGCGTTGCGCGTCCACACGGCGCAGCCGGCCGCCCCAGTCCGCGGTCCCCGTCGGGCGAAGTGCCCGAAGGAGGTCCGCAGGTGTGGCGGCGAGCTGCAACCGCACCGCCTCCAGGGAGACTTCCTTGAGGATGATCCGCCGTTCCTGTTCCGCGGCGGCGTAGATGGCCAGGGCGAGGACGACGGTGGTCATGTGCGACAGGACCGGGTCGCCGCCCACCGCAGGGTGCCACAGGTCGAACAGGGTGCCCTCGGCGAGCATCGCCCCGTTGGCCAGGTCTCGTGCCAGTCGCATGCTCTGCACCAGGGCCGGGCCCTCGGGAAGAGCGGTATCGCATTCCCACCCCCACCGCGGATCGTCCTCGTCGACGTCGTCGACGGCGAAGGGCTGGAGGGTCTGGTCCTCGTCAATCAGCGGCAGCGCCATGCCCATGATCTGACCCGGTGAGGCGAGCCAGACCGGCGAGTTCGTGTAGGACTGGTGGAGCACCTGGCGCACGGCCCAGGGCACCACCTCTCGGTCGCTCCACTCGTGGCCGTGAGGGCACCGGATGCGCACCTCCTCGTCCTCCACGACCAGAGTCAGGTCCTGGTCGGCGCCGCATTGGTGGCATGCCAGTACGTCCGCCAGGTCGTCCTGCAGCTCCTGCACCCACCGCTTCAGGTGGATCTGGCCCGCTGCCGTGATCTGTAGTGCCACGATCGTGATTCCTCTCTCGGCTCGGCCCGGCTCAGGCGGACACGGTGGCGATGACCAGGTAGTGGTCGGACAAGTCGGCCTGCGGATCGGCGACGGTCTCGGTCGACACCGGGCGCAGACCGTAGGTGTAGACGCGGTCCAGGCGGCGCGGGGCGTCCCGGTGGAGGAACGCCCCGGTCTGCTGCCGCTCGTGCGGTGGCAGCAGTTCAGCCGCTACTTCCCGAAACCCCCCGACCCCCAGGACCTTGCTGGCACGGCGGTCGAAGACGGGCTGGCCGGACTCGTCCAGGACTGGGTCGCCGGCGTGGTCGAGCAGCGCCTGCGAGGCGAGCATGTAGTCCGGCAGCCGGGTGATGTCTGGTTCCTCGTCCGGCTCGCCCAGGTGCGCCCACAGCGCTCCGGCCGGGCGCCCGTGGACGGCGTTCCAGTCCCCGGCGGCGACCGCGCGCCCGCTCGGAGCCGCGAGGCGGGCCATGTGCTGGGCTTCGCTGTAGCGCGACTCGCCGTTGGCGTTGTGGCCGTGGACGCTCATCGCGCAGACCACACCGATGCCGTCGACGTCCAGGCGGTGCTGGGCGAACGTGCGGTGCGCGATGCAGGAGTAGTCGTTGATGCCCTCGCTGCGGATCCGGCCGCGGCGCCACAGCAGCGCCGTGTGCCGGTGGTCGGCCCGGCTGCGCGCCGCGATGCCGTCCATGCCCAGGCCCTCGCAGTAGCGCTTGAGGACCGGGCCGGTGCCGGTGTACTCGTGCGGATCCGGGCTCTCCATCCAGCCGGTGCCGCCGGCTTCCTGGATGCACAGCACGTCGAGACCGTGCTCGGCGAGCATCGCGATCTGCGCCTCGGCCAGGTCGCCTTCGGCCTCGTGGATGTTGTAGGTGCCGATGCGCAGCTGCACTGTCATGCGGATCCCGTCGATCAGCGGCGATAGTTAGCTAATACGTACTCTGACGATGGATCACCTGTCTCGGGAATGGCGATACCGGGCCGGCGCCCGTTCCTCAGATCGGGTCCATGCCGCAGCGAGCGCGGATCGCGTTCTGCTCCTCTGAGTAGTGCGGCCAGCAGGACGGGCAGAAGAAGACCTCGTGGCCGTCGTGCCGGTGCTTGCGCCATCCGGAACTGAGGGCCAGGTCGTCTAGGTCGGCGGCTGCGGCTGCCGCTTCCTCGACGTCGGTCGCGCCGCCGTGGGTGAAGGCGACCCGGCAGCTTGCAACGTCGACGTACTCGGGGCCGTCGCAGGTCAGTCCTACGGTGAACATGCGCTGACTCTCTACTGGGGCGGGATACGGATCGGTAACGATTGTTCCAGGCGCGAGACCCTGGATCTGCCGTCAGGGGCCGGGCAGCCACCCGCGCTCGATCCGCGCCGCGGTCCACCCGCCGCCGGCCTCCACCTGGCTGATCGACACCTCCGCCGGGGAGGAGAACGCCTCCCCGCTGCCGGGCACCCGCAGGAACTTGTAGGCCAAGTAGACGGAAGCGTCGATGCGGCCGGGCGACTCGCCGCCGGGCTGCCACGTCGACCACTCGTCCTCCAGTTCCGGCAGGTACTTCCCCGTACGGATGCGGTCCTCGCGCCACTGCTGGGCGATCGGCTCGGCCCGCAAGACCTTCCCCAACTTGGCGTTGACCGGGTCGATGTACGGGCGCAGCTCGCTGAACGGGTTGGTGGGCCGCTGCTCCAGGGTCTGCTCCGCGGCCGGGATCGACTTGATGCGCTCCAGCTCGGCGGGAGACAGGGCGGCGCGGGCCTTGTCCCACTCGCGGCGCAGCGCGTCCCAGGCGGTGTGCAGGGCGAGGGTGGCCTGGTCGCGGCCGAAGTTCCATTCGACGTAGAAGACCTGGGCCTTGATCTCCGCGGCGAGGCGGCACGCCTCCCGCGACCACTCGTAGGTCGACATCGGCGCGGTGCGGTCGTGCGTCAGGTACAGGCGCCCGTCGTCGCCCAGGTGCCCGCCGACGATGCCGGCACTGTCCCGGCCGCCGCCGGAGGGGTCGACCGCCACGCCGATGCGCACCGGCCGCACACCCGACCGGTAGTGGCGGCGGTCGCGCATCAGCTCCCGGGTGACCAGCGCCCCCTCGACCGGCCGCGGCTCGCCCTGGTAGAGCGCGAACCAGTCCTGCACGCTGGTCCCCGCCCGGCGGCCCTCCCAGTGCCGCCGCGCCTTCGCCTTGTCGTTCGGGTCGATCTTCGGGTGCGGCAGCGGCTCGCCCATGGCCCGGCCGAGCGGGTCAGTGGCCGGGTCGGTGCACAAGGCCGGCATGTTGATGACCAGCCACCGGCCGCCATCCTCGACCCGGCCCTCCTGGGCCACGACCTTCCCGGCCAGGTCGTCCGGGTCCCAGCGGGTCTGGATCAAGATCATCGGGGCGTCGGGAGCCAGGCGCGAGAGCAGGTCGGCGCTGTAGGAGCTCCACACCGACTCGCGCATCCGGGTGGACCGGGCCTCCGCGCGGTTCTTGTGCGGGTCGTCGATCACGACCATGTCGCCGGGCGACCCGGTGATCGACCCGCCGAACCCGGCGGACTTGACCCCGCCGCCGGACGTCAGCGCGTAGTCGTCGACCGCGGAGTTCTCCGGGTCCAGGAACAGGCCGTACTCCGCCCCGTACTGGCGGATCAGCGCCCGGACCTTCCGGCCGCGCTTGATGGCCTGCGAGGCGGAGTACGAGGCGATGATGACCCGGTGGGTGGGGTGCAGGCACAGCCACCAGAACACCGCCCACTCGGACAGCGAGGACTTGCCGACCTGCGGCGGAGTGGAGATCTGGACCCGGTCCAGCTCCCCGGCCTCGATCCGGGCGTAGGCCCGCGACAGGACCCGCAGGTGCGCCCGGTTGACGAACAACCCGTCCAGGCCCCGCGCGAGCGTCATCGGGTCGCGCAGCAGCTGCCGGGACACGGCCTTGGTGCCGGCCAGCAGCTCCCCGTAGAGCTCGGCGTCCGTGCCGACGCTCACGCGTCGTCGGATTCCTCGTCGGCCTCAGCGAGCGCGTGTGCCCGGCGGGCCGCCGAGGCGGCCAGCTCCTTGAGCTTGACCGCCCGCTGCTCCTCGGGCAGCTGCTCGAAGTCCTGCAGCTGCACGGTCAGCGCGTCGCCCTGCGGCCCGGTGATCGCGATGACGTCCGTCGGGTTCCCGAACAGGGCCCGGCGGTGCCGCAGCCCCAGGTCCATCAACCGCGTCGCCTCGGTCACCGTCAGCTTCGCCGGGTCGACCGTGGCCAGGCGCTGGGCCGCGGCCCCGATGACGATCCGCAGCAGCTTCGCGTCGTCCGCCATCGCCTTCTTGCGGGCCTCGACCCACTCGGCCTCCGCGATCTCGTCCAGCCACCGGTAGTAGGCGGTCGCGCGCTGCACCCACCGCCGGGCCGAGGCCAGGGTCTTGGTGTGCCCGTACGACAGCCCCAGCGCCTTCGCCGCCTCGGGCAGCGAGCGCCGGGCCCGCCCCAGGTCCCGGTAGGTGCGGAACTGGTCCCACGCCTCGTCCCGCTCACCGGGCTGCTGCTCCCACGCCGGCCGGTCGGGGTCCATGACCAGGGGCTTGATGGCGGCCACTACAGGTCCTGCTCCGACAGCTGTCGCTCAGCGGCCAGCAGAACCCATTCAGCAGCATCGACGTCGCGGCCCAGTGCCGTGCCGCACGCCTTCGCCGCCGCCAGGACCCGGGCCGCGTCCGCGGCGGGCACCGCCCGGGAGGCGAACACCGCCTCCCACCCCACGGCTCCCTTGTGCAGCGGCTGGCCGAGCCGGTCCACGAAGCCGGCCTTGAGGTCCTCCAGGTGCGCCTCGAACACCGACAGGACGATCCCGAACGCGGTGGCGACGTTGCCGACGTTGTGCGCGGCGTGGACGGCGGCCAGGGCGTCCAGCGCCGGCTCGTAGTCGCGGCGGGCCGCCAGCCAGGTCGAGTCCGCCGACAACCGGGCCGCCTCCAGCGCCGCGGTGGCCGCGTCGCGCTCGTGGGGCAGGAACACCAGCTGCACGGTCGCGAAGTCCAGATTGGCCTCGGACAGGGACTGCAGCTCGACCTTGTCCAGGAGCTGGAGGGTCTTGTCGTCCAGGCCGGCGTAGTCGCGCCAGTCGACGTCGTCGATCTCCTCGTACAGCTGCGCCAGGGTCGCCGCGTCGTCCTGCCCGTTGATCGCGTTGTGGGAGAGCTGGACGGCGATACGGCGGGCGGAGGCCAGCGGCCCGTCCAGCAGCATGCAGTCGATCTCTTCGAGCCCGGCGTCCCGGGCGGCGTCGGTGCGGTGGTTGCCCGACAGGATCCGCTCCCTGCCCTCCGGCAGGCCGGGCTCGGCCCAGATCAGCGGCACGGAGGTCAGGCAGCCGTCGCGCCTGACGTTGTCGACCAGCCGCTGGTACTGGGCCTGGGTCATGTACCGGGCGTTGACCTCAAGGCGGGTCAGGTCGGCCGGGTTGCGCTTGACCATCTTCGGCACCGGCAGGTACTCCTCGACGCTCGGGGCGTCGGCCTGCTGCGGAACCGGGGCGGGGGCGTGGCTGCGGGGGCGGGCCATCAGTTCATCACTCCGTTCATCACGCCGGCGTGCTTGCGCAGCCACAGCTCCAGGCCCTGCGCCAGGGTCCACTGACCCAGCGGTGCGCCGTACTGCAGCTGCCAGGTGTGCTGCCCGTCCTCGCAGGGGGCGCGTTTGGTCAGCTTCATGCCGGGCACCCCGCGACCGTACTTCTGCGAGACCGGGTTGTCGGAGAACGCCGTGGTGGTGACGTGGTTGAGGCGACGGTTCATGGCCCGCTGGAGCAGCGTGCGCGCCTCGTCCGACAGGGCGGCCATCACGATCAGCTTGGACAGGCGCTTGTGGGCTGACCAGGCGACGGGGAAGTCGGACATCAGGTAGGCGGTGTCGGCCTCGAACTTCGGCGGCAGGAACGCGAAGGAACCGATGATCCGGCCCTGCGAGGCCACGGCCACCGCGAGGGAGGGGGTGCCCGGGGCGATGCGCGGGTCCAGGAACTGCGCTCGGAGGCTGGCGAACTGGCCGGCGGTCAGCGGGTGAAGCGTCAGCGGGCCGGTGACCTGTTCGCGGGCCCGGATCTTGGGCATCAGCACGGGCTCGGTCTTGGTGGACGGGCCGATGTAGCGCGAGGTGCCGGGGTGGGCGTAGACCCAGATCGGCATGGCCCGCGGGGTCAGCCGGACGTACCCCACCCGGTAGGGCTCCAGGTCCGCGTGCTTGAAGTGCAGGCCCAGCAGCCAGTGCGGCCGGTCGGCGACCAGCCGGATGATCTCCTCCTTGCCCTCGTCGTCGAGCATCGGGTACTCGGGCTCGGGCCAGTCGAAGTGGGTGGTGATGCCGCGGAACATCGTCTCGTAGCCCGCGGCCCAGAACGGGGGGAAGGAAGCGACCGGGGCGTTGGGCGGGGCGCCGCGCAGGTGGTCCAGGACGTCGCCGGCGTAGAAGCTGTCCAGCTTGAGGGTGACCGCGTCGAGCTTGCCGACGGTCTCGGCGTGCATCCGGTCGAACTGGGCGCGGTAGGCGGCGACCATGCGCTGGTGGTAGGGCAGGGGCTTGCCGACGAAGTCCAGGAACCGGGTGCCGAGCATCAACACCGCCAGCGCCCCGGACGGGGTGGACAGGTAGGGGTCGAGCCAGCCCAGCAGCTCGCGGCTGGCGTCCTTGACGGTGAAGGGGACCTCCTGGCCGGAGTACCGCCAGCCCAGGGCGCAGCTGTAGGGGTTGACATCGTTGGAGTGCAGGCGGTGGCCCATGCCGTCCAGGGTCCGCTCGATCGTCAGGTTGCCGGAGCAGCCGACGTAGACGTCGGAGCCGGCGGGCCAGTGGCGGGCGTGCTCGTGGACGATGGCGCGCATCTCGGGCGGGATGGTCCCCTGGAACATCCGGTGCCTCCCAGGGGCGGGTGTTGGAGCGCCGGCCAGGAGTTGAACCTGAACCTACCCACAGGCATGGGGTCGTGCTGTCGTTGTCACCACCGGCGCAGGACGCGGGCATCCCGGGGGGAAGGATGGCCGCGTGTCGGGACTGTAGCAGTGTGATGGCTTCCGTATGTGTATGACCGGTTTGGGGCTGTCTGAACCTACCGGCTTCCTGACCTGCGGAAACTGGCTATTGCGACCCATCACATATAGGATTTGAGTATCAACAGATTGGAGGGGCCTCTATGGCGATCCCTGAATTCCCGCCGCTGGCGACGTGCTCGTTCCCCGAGTACCGCGAGGAGATGGGGGTGCCGGTGCGCATCTCCACGGGCTTCCCGCGCTACATCCGGTACCCCCTGCCGTGGAAGATCGAGGGCTTCATGCCCACCCGGCCGATGCTGTCGCTGCCGAAGGAGCGGTACGAGGAGCGGTTCTCCGAGATCTGGCGGCGCGAACTGGAGGTGTCGGCCGCCGAGGCGTGGCGCATCCACCAGGCGGTCAACGCCTCGCCGACCACGCCGCTGGTGCTGATGTGCTTCGAGCAGCTCGCGCGTACCGACAAGGGCAGGGGCAACTGGTGCCACCGCTCGATGCTGGGCGGCTACTTCGCCGCCGCCGGCATCGTCGTGCCGGAGCTGGGTGCGGTGCCGGGCCCGCCCCCGCCGCCGCCGGACTTCGAGGAGGTCGAACTGTTCTGACGGGCCGTTCGGAGGTGGTGCCCGCGGTGCGACGGCGCGGGCACCCCTCCGGGGCGGGGTTCCGGCCGACTCCGGGGCGACCGGCCTTTGAGCTGCGAGAACTTGCCTTTCGGCTCGTTCTGATCTAGGATTAAAGTATCAAGAAGGTTGAAGAAAGGAAGCCCGTGCTCACTATCGCCCCCGCCGTCGCCGACGAGGTCTTCGCCAAGGCCGCCAAGTGCGGCTGGACGCTGACCAACCTCGGCTACCGCGCCCAGGTCTCCGCCTCCGACGGCTACTTCTACTGGCTCACCCTGGACGAGTCCGGCCGCTACCTGGCCTGCATCGACGGCGCCGAGGGCTGGGGCGGAAGCGAAAACGTCCACCGGGTCCACGCCACCCAGGAGCAGCACCGGGCGCTGTGGACCGCGGCGGCCGGCCGGTGACCCCCGACCTGGCGGCCACGACGGTGGCGTACGAGATCACCGACCTGGTCGCCCGCGCCATCGCGGCTCTCGGCGCGGAACCCGACCGGCAGCCGCAGTACGCCACCGGTCGCCGGGCCCAGTTGGACGCCTACGACATGGCCGTCCAGCTTGGCGCCTGCGACCCCGCACTGCCGTCGTGGGTGGCCTGGTACGCGGGGCGGATCGAGCAGGGCGCCCGCCGCGGACACCTGCTGGCTGCGGCCGGCCGATGGGAGGAGGCGGTCTCGGTGATGGGTGGCACTCGGCAGTACGCCGCGGACCTACTCGCCGCAATGCAGCGGCAAGGGATGCTTTGACCTGCGGAAACTTGCTTCCATTGACCCGGTCATCTAGGATTAGAGTATCAAAAAGTAAAGGAGACGCCGTGACTGTTCCCTCTGCCATCGCCGACGAGGTCTTCGCCGCCGCCGCCAAGGGCCACTGGACGCCGAGCCCGGACGGGGTCGGGTACCTGACCTCCTGGGTGGCGGCCGACGGGCACCGCTACTGGGTCGAGCTGGTGGAGCTGGACGAGCGCGAGTGCGCGGTCTGGATCTGCGGGGTCGAGGTGTCCGGTGCCACGCCCCAGGCGCCCTTCGCACTGGAGGCAACCCCGGATCAGTTGCGGGCCTGCCAGGCGGCACTGGGACTGGTATAACCCCAGGCCAAAGGGGGTCTCTACTTGCTTCCGCCGTCGCTATCACATAGGATTAAAGTATCAAGAAGGCAAGGAAAGGGAAGCGCAGTGAACGCCAGGACCGCCATCACCGTAGACCAGATCATCGACTCCGCCCGACGCGCCGGCGTCCTGGACTTCATCGCCGACTCCCAGGCCAGGGCCGCAATGCCCGCCGACCAGCGGCGGGAACTGGAGGCGCGGGAGTGGCTGGCCCGCTCCCGCGCCGAGGATGAGTACGCCAGGGCTGCTGCCGTCCGCAATCAGGAAGCCGCGGCGCACAACGCCCGGATCGGCGCCGCCCGAAACGCCGCCGCCGCGAAGAAGGTCCGAGACGCCACCTGCCCCGACTGCTTCATGGTCAAGGCCCCGGCCTGCGGCTGCTGACCCACCCGACCCAACCCGCTGAACCGAAGGAGGAACGCCGTGGCCAGGTACACCGTCGCCGGACGCCCCGTGAACTGGATCGTCGACGGCAAGCAGGAGATCCGCACCGCACCGGACCTGCACTTCGCCGACGCCATGACCATGCTGCGCTGGGCCATCGCCGAAGGCATCATCAACTACCCCGGCGGGGTCCGGCGCACCGTCGGCACCGCCTACCTGGGCTCCGACGCCGACCCCTGGCGCCACCAGCGCCAGTACGGCGGCTCGCGCCGCTACGCCTTCGACCTGCCGACCTGGGACGCCATGGTCGCGGCCCAGCAGCGCTACCGGCAGATCCTGCACCAGCTGCGCGAGGTGGACCCCGGGTGGGTCGACGTGAAGACGATCAACTACATGGACAATTCGACCGTACTGGTCCAGCGGGCGGCCGACGGCCGTACCCGCGAGGTCACACTGGTCGCCCCGCACGGGGATCTCTGCTGACCGCAAGCGCTGGAGACTTCCGCCCTCCGTACAGGCTCTGACCTGCTGAAACTTGCTTCCGTGTGCATCGTCAGCTAGGATTAAAGTATCAAGAAGGAAGCAAGGGGAAGGTGCGGCAGTGAACATCGGAATGGTTCTGGACCGGCTCACGGAGTACGCGGACGGCATCGACACCGCCAAGCCCGAAGGCCAGCTGATCAAGGACGAGGCCCAGGGCATCGTCGCCGGCGTCGATGACGGCAGCCTGACGCCCGACTGGTTCGGCAACGCCGTCGACGCGCTGAACACCATCGCCCGGCTCAGCGGGCACCCCCAGTTCTCCTGACCGCCCCGGTGCGGGGCCCGGCCGGTCCCCGCACCGCCCGACCCGAAGGACCGCACCGTGACGCGCAGCCTGTTCACCCCCGACGAGATAGCGGCCACGGTCTCCGCCGAAGACCACGCCGAGCTGCTGGACCAGCGAGCCGAGACCGAAGCCGAGATCTGGGCCGAGGGCGCCTGGCTGCGCGCCGCCGAGGGCTACTACTCGCCCCTCGGACCCGACCCCCGCGACCTGTACGACCAGTTCTGACCCCGCCGCGCCCCACCCGGGGCACGGCCACCTACAAGAGAGGAGGTGCGCACCGATGGGAGCGCACCAGTTCACCACCACGGCCACCGGCCCCACGGTCGCCGCCGCCTGGAAGGCGGCCCGGCACGCCGACTGGAACGAGGGCGGCTACAACGCCGACACCAAGGGCGACGCCTACCAACTGGCCGCCGAACGGCCGATGCCCCTGGCCCTCGCCCAGGCCGAAGCCACCCGACTGATGGAGGACCCCCGCGGCCAGTACAGCGACCTCGGTCCGGCCGGCGCCATCCAGATCGACACCGGCACCCCGGCCGCCGAGAGCTCGCGCCGGCGGTCCGGCAACCGCACCTGGCTGTTCTTCGGGTGGGTGAACGACTGATGGCCACCAGCAACCTGACCACCGCCCAGGTGAACCGGCACATCCGCCAGACCCTGGCAGCCGCGTTCCCCGGAACCGAGTTCACCGTCTCCGCGCGCCGCGGCGACTTCCCGCTGGTCGCCTGGACCGACGGGCCCTCCACCACCCAGGTCCGGGAGATCACCGACGCCCTCAAGCAGGCCGAGACCCTGACACTGGCCACCGTCGGCGGCCCGCGGACCGGCCCCAACCCGCTGGAGGGCGTCAACCTGCGCCACGACGCCTCGCCCGCGTCCCTGGCCGAGGCCGAGGGCTGGTGGCGGGTGCGCCACGGCGACGCCGACCCGGCCGACTACGCCGACTCGTTCCGCACCCCGCAGGGCCACTACGTGCGCGCCGACTTCGGCACCTCGCAGATCCTCGCCCTGGCCTACGACGTGGTCATGCCCGCCCGCTGCCCCGGCGGCGAGCAGTGAGCCGGCCCGTGCCGCCGCAGCAACTGCGCGCCGGTGACTGGTTCGCGTTCGCCGACGCCGGGCTGCCCTGCGGCCCCGGTATGTCCTTCGGGGTGAGGACGTTCGAGATGCGCGCCGACGCCGACGTCGCACCGGCGTTGGGCACGGTGACCCTGGAGTGCGACGACACCGAGACCGGCCGGGACTACTGGTTCACCGTGCCCGTCGAGGCCCCGCTCTACCGCCGGTCGCCGATCACCGCCGCCGGACTGCGGGACCGGCTGAACGCCCTGGAGATCGGACAGCGCCTGGTCGTCCAGGTCGAGCTGGTCGACCACCCGGGCCAGCCGGTGTCCCCCGCGCAGGTCCACACCGTGTACGTCGACGGCCAGTCGGTGGAGGCCACCGACGTGGTCTCCGGATCACGGATGCACGTCCCGGTCGAGCAGATCCGGTCCGTGCTGGTCCAGGCGGCCACGCACTGGAAGGACGTGGAGCAGTGAGCGGCCCGCCGTGCCCTGCCGGCCACGGGACGATGCAGCCCATAGAGGACCCCAGCCCGGAGCAGCGGTGGGGAGGGCAGTGGTTCGACTGCTGGTACCCGAGGTGCTGGAACGCCCACCTGGACCCCTCGCCGGAGCTGCTGGCCTGGTTGGAGGAGCAGCGGGGCTTGTCGCGTCGACCGGCCGGCGCCTCGCGCGCCGCTGACCCCGCTCAGGCTTCCACGGTCGCAGGACCTGCTGCTCCGGTGCGGCGCAGCAGCCGGATGTAGGTGCGGTCGTCGAAGGAGGAGGCTCCGGGTTTGACGCCCTTGGTTCCCGGGTGGGTGGTCATCCGCAGCGGGTCCTCGGACAGGGACAGCGCCAAGGCGCTCTCCGCCGCATCCAGGGCCGGGGCCGCGGACAGGTAGCCATCGGTGGCGAGCACGACTTCCTCGACCCCGGCGAGGGGGAACACCTCGACGTAGGACTCGGGGACACTCGTTCCGTCGAGCACCCCGTACCCGTAGGGGCCGCTCTGGTTCGCCAGCCGTCCCTGCTGCTCCAGGACGGGCAGGATGAGCGCGCGGCCCGGATCCGTGTCGGCGAGTTCGTCCGCGGTGCGCCCCGACGCCAGCAGGCAGTGCAGGTAGGCGGCGCGGGCACCGGCCAGTACGTCGTCGACGGTTTTGCCGGCCGCGTGGTACGTCCAGGTGTCCGCGGTGCGCAGGGCGATGTGCACGTCACCGACCCGCCAGACCAGTTCCAGGTCCGGTACGAGAACGGCGGCGACGGCGCTGGGGGCGACCGGGTCGTCCAGCGGGATGTCCCACTTGGCGCGAAGATCGGCCAGGCCCTGAGTGATGCGGGCGACCGCCTCGGCGGGCGCGGTGCCGGCCGGGAGCGAGGACAGGGTTTCGGCGACGCAGTCAGCGGCCCTGGCACCGCCGGTCATCCCACCGTAGTCCCTGCCGGATTTATCGGTGGCGCCGTCGATAGCGGCGATCCACCCGCTGGTGGCGAGGGTCAGTCTGTCCTCGCTGGGGGCGGACGGCCCCTTGGCCCTGCTCGCGCTCTCGGCTATCTCCCACGCGGTCATCTGTCTGCCTTCCTTTCGGGAATCGCCGTGCGATCCTGGATCAGGCAGCGCGACCGAGAGGGATCTCGGCCAGGTCCGTCCAGGTGATCGTCTTCGCGAAGGCGTCGGCGGCGACGTCGACGATGTGGACCGAGTCGATCCGTAGTGGCGCGTGGCTGGGCCTGACCCGCCGCAGACGGCGCTGCACTTCATCGGAGTCGGCCTCGCCGTTCGCGTAGGCCAAAGTCAAATGTTGGGCAGACCATGGGTAGGCCGCTGCCGCTTCGCCGCGCAGGTCGCGGATCGCGCCGTGGACCGCTTCATGCAGTGCGTCGAGCTGGTCGTCGGGGCTGATGTCCGCGATCAGACCGGAGTGGTAGCTGAGGACGGAACCGATCGTCACCTCGAAGGCCGGGAAGTCCCCAAGGCGCCTGGCGAGCTCGGCCCGAAGCTGTTCCCGCTCGGGCTCCGGAATGTCGACGGCGGCTTTGTCGGGGATCTGGTCGAGCGTGATGTGCAGCCAGCGGTCCTCGACGAAGGTCAGCGGGAAGTCCTGCGTGGCTTCCCGGCATCCGCGTAGCAGGCCGGCCAGTTGCCGGTGGCGGTCCAAGTCGATCAAGGCGTAGACGTGCAGGAGCGTTTCGGTCTCAGTGGCCCAGTCCGAGGCAGCCCGTTGGAAGACGAAGGACTTCATGGAAGCACACCGTAGCGACCTGTATCGGCCGGTGGGTGCCGGTCGGTCAAACCGAGGAATCCGGTTGGTCCGGGGTCGCGCCGGGTAGCGGGAAGGAGGTCGTCCGCGCCGGGAGTGCCGGTAGCGTGCGGGGCACTGACGGGCGGTTCGAGCGGATACGGGGGGCAGGCCGTGAACAGCGGGCAGGCGGAAGCAGCGGTGGGCGGGGCGTTCGGGGATGTCTGGTCGGCCTGCCACGCCTGGGCGGTTCAGATGATGGACTGGTCCCGGGAGGCGCACGCTGCGGCATGGCGGCAGCCTGGCCTGGGCCCGGCGGTCGTGGGCCTTGCCGAGGCTCTGCTGACCGCGGCCCTCTGCGACGCGGCTCGTGCCGAGGGGCTGGGGGCGGCTGACGGGTCATCGGTGGGTCTGACGCCGCTCGTGTCCGTGCTCGACAGGCTGGAGCTGGACAGGGACGCGCTGAATCGCCTGATGGAGCGCACCGAGGTCCCCCAGGGGCATCCGCTGACCGAGGCTCTGGCCGGGGTGCGCGACCCGATCCGGCTGGTGCCCGGGTGGTGGGCGGCCCTCAACCTGGCCCACGACGTCGCCGGCTACAGCGTCCTCGGCGTCAGGGCACTGCCGCCCGGCGTCGTGGTGGACCGCCGCGGTCGCCTGGACCCCCTGCTGGTCGACCGTGCCGGTGGGTTCAAGCAGCCGCCCTTCCCGTATGCCTGACCACGGGCGGACGCGGCACGGCTCCCCTTCGCCGAGCGGCGTCGGGGAGCGGCTGCACACAAGCAGGTGCTGACCTGCGGAAACTTGCCCAACAGCCCCCCATTGTATAGGATTTGAGTATCAATCAGTCCCACTGAACGGAGGGCTCCATGAATGCCCCGCTCCTTGGCCGCACCAACCCCGGCTACCGGCGCGAGTGCGGGCACACCCGCAACGGCTGCACGTGCTTCTGGTTCAACGGCCAGGCCGGCGCGAAGGCCAAGCGGCTGCGCCGCCGCCAGGCCCGCAAGCGAGAGGCCGCCGTGGTGCGGCGAAACTTCCTGGGCCTTTGACCTGCGAAAACTTGCTTCCGCCCATGCTGTCATCTAGGATTAAAGTATCAAGAAGGCAAGGAAAGGAAGCCCAGTGCAGCACCTCACCCAGATGCGCGTCCAGGACAGCGACACCCCCGCGGTGCTCGCCCGGACGGCCGTCCTCGAAGCCGCGGCCGTCATCGACGTCGACCCGGGCGAGCGGATCATGTTCGGCGTCCTGATCGCGGGCCGCCTGTTCCCGCTGATCCGCCTGGTGTCCATCGCGCTGACCCACCCGGCCGACTACGCCGCCCAGGACGCCGCCCGCGCCCTGCGTGACCTGGGCTTCCAGACCTTCTCGGCCGACAGCGTCGTCTGAGCCATCCGGCGCGGGCCCACAGGCCCGCGCCGCCTCCGAGCAGAAAGCAGAGCACCATGACCATCACCATCGAGCGCCCGAACCGCGCCCCCGCGAACGAACCGCTGTGGAACACCATGTCCGGCGGTTCCTTCACCGGCACCTGGGCCGAAGCCCGCCAGTCCGCCGGCCTGACCTGGGAGCCGATCGACCGCCCCGTGTGGGACGAGACGATCGTGATCGAGGACGGCGTGCCCGGCGTGAAGTACGTCGAGATACCCGAGTCCAAGCAGCGCGTCCGCTCCGACACCGGCAAGCGCCTGGGTGTGGTGAACACCGGACTCGCAATGATCAACCACGACGACATCGGCGAGATCCTGGAGGCCATCGGCGTGGAGACCCGCATCTCCTGGCGCCGCCTGGGCGAACTGCAGGGCGGCAAGAAGATCTGGGCCCTCGCCGACCTGGGCGAGAGCCGCACGGTACTGGGCGACTTCTCCCCGCAGTTCCCCCACCTGCTGGTGACTGCCGGCCACACCGGCGGGGCTGCGTTCTCCGCCACCACGCTGCTCGCGCGCTACGACTGCGCCAACGTCATCCGCCCGGCCCAGGCCGCCGGCAAGAAGGGCGGCCGGATCTTCACGATCCGGCACACCAAGAACTGGCGCAGCATGCTGGAGGCCGCCCGGCTCGCGGTCCACGGGGCACGGGCCGAGTTCGACACGACCATGGAGGTCCTGGACCACCTGGCGCTGCAGCGGGTGGACGCCGCGGCCGAGGAGCAGTTCGTCCAGCGCTTCTTCCCGCTGCCGCCCGAGCACGAGCGGACCGTGCGCAAGGTCAACGGAGTGGAGACCCGACGCGTCCAGCTGCGGAGCCTGCTGGCCTCGCCGACCAACGACATGCGGCCCTCCGCCTACAAGCTGGTCCAGGGCGCGGTGGAGTGGTCGGACCACGTGCAGTGGGCCAAGAACGCCGAGACGCGGTTCACCCGGTCGCTGGTGGACGCCAGCCCGCACAAGATCCGCGCGGTGAACCTGGCCCGCGACATCGCCCGGGACTTCGCCCTGGCTGGCTGACAAAACCTACTCTGACCAGGTCTTTTCGGGGGCGGAAACTGGCTTCCGCCCCCGACTTCATCTAGGATTAAAGTATCAAGAAAGAGAGAGGACGGCCCCGATGGGCACCGCGTTCAACGACACCGACCCCGCCCTGTGCGCCACCAGCTTCCGCGCCAGCATCACCGACGGACTCCTCAAGGGCGGCATGCCCGCCCCCGACGCCCGCCAGCTGATCGACCTCTACCGCGCAGCCCTGGCCGACGGCACAGAGCGCGCCACCTCCCTGGGCGACCTGCTCGCCGAGGACCAGGGCCCCGTCTTCACCGCGATCGTCGACGCCGGGATGGACGAGGAAGGCGACATCAACCTCTACCAGCTCGCGATCGCCGCCCCCGACGCCGCAACCGCACGCGAGGTCGCGATCCTGTTCGGCACCGAGGCAGAGGACCGCATCACCGACATCGAGGACCCCCAACGCTGGAACCTGTGCGGCCTGTGGGCCGGACGCCCCCTCTACAGCAGCGGCAACTGGTGCCAGATCACCGCCGGCGACCTGCCCGGCAGCTACCTCGTAGACGAGGACACCTACTCCCAGGGACACGCCGCATGAGCGCCACCGCCACGATCTACGTCGACGACTGGTCCTCGCGCTGCCCCCACTGCGGCGCCCAGACCCTGCCACAGGCCCTCACCCACGACCGCGTCTCCGGCTGGCTCCCCGGCCCCGGCTGCGGCGCCCTGTTCACCGCCATCGCCTCCGGCGAGCGCCCCGTCCATCCCGACGTGCTGGCCGAGCTGCGCCCGGACCTGCCGGTCGCCGACACCTACATCGACCCCGCGGCCCGGTCGTGACGCGCCACGAACACCGCGTCGCCCGACGCGGTGAGCACGCACTGGAACCGGTCCGCCAGTTCGCGCGGCCAACTGCCCGACGCCACGGCGGCCGGGGCCGACTCGCGCAGCTCGTCCGGCCCGTACACCGTCACCGGCAGCACCGTCCCACGCACCTGGCCGCGCTCGGCGAGCTGGTCCAGCAGACGGTCCATCACCCGGTCGGCGTGCGCGTCCGCGTCCGCCCCGGCCGGCAGCCACTCGAACGGCAGGAAGAGCACCCCGTGCAGCCGGGCCCGGTCCCGGACCTCCTGCGACAGGCCCAACTCGACGTCCCGCAGCTCCACACCGGCCCGCGGCCGGAGCGCGATCTCGTTGTCCATGCCGGCCAGCATCGCAGGCCAGCCCACCTGAAGCTGGTTGCACCTCCGGTACCTGAAGCGGGTTGCACCTCTGTAGGTGAAGCCGGCTGCACCACCGGAACACCCAGATCTACCCCCCAGTGAAGGAACACCCATCGCGGTCCGCTGCGCGGTCTCAGCGAGGTTCCCGGCCGTCACGGTCGCGCTCCGCGCGCCGAGCGCAAGTCGGGGGCCTCCTCCGGACGCCCGGCCCCCGCCTCCGTGTCACCCGTGGCTGATCGCCTGCCCACTGACCCACAACAGCAACCGACATGAGCAACCATGCACGTTAGGAGCACAACCACCATGAACGAGACCTCCGAGACCAGCACGGCCAGCGCCTTCGAGCTGCCCGCGCTGACCGCTACCGGAGAGCGAACCGAGACCACCCGCTGCCACCGGCTGGCCCGCACCGTCGAGTGGCAGGACGAAGGCGGCCGACGGTTCCAGGTGGCTGCCGTCGAGATCACGTACGTCCTGGACACCACCGAGCAGGCGAGCGGCTTCGGCTGGGGCGTCCAGGACATCGCCCTCCTCAGCCCGCCGCTGCCCGACGGCGCGGTGGCCAGGACGTACTGGCACCCCGGCACCACCTACTTCGACCAGCGCGCCCCAGAGATCGCCCGCGCGGTGTACGCCCGCCTGCCCAAGCCGTCGCCCACCACGCGGCTGGACGTGGTCGTAGAACGCGACAGCGACAGCGACACCACCACCACGGTCTTCGCCGACGGCGCGCAGCTGCCCACCGGGCCGCTGCTGGAGATCCACAACATCGACCCCGGCCGCTCCGGCGGCGGGTGCGACTGGTTCGCCGCCGTCCGCCAGCACGGAGACCGAGTGCCCCGCGCGGTCCGGGATCTGATCGACCAGACCGCCGAGTTCTACCACTCCGGATGCGCGTTCGCCGGAGGCGAGCAGTGATCGGCGCTCCACAGGCCCTCACCGCTGTCGCCATCAGCGCCGATACGGGGGCGTACCGGCCCGCCACGGCTGCCCCGTCGGACACGCCACCGGAAACCCCCGCCCCGGCGCCCGACCCGGGCACGCCCCCGCAGGCGACGGCCTACGACGTGGTCGTGGACCGCGACCCGCACGGGTCGCTGTGGGTGTCCCTGTTCCTGGACGGCACCCCGGTCGGCGCCGACCGCATCCGCGCCCACGCCGTCGACCCCGGGTGGGGAGACGCGACCTGCGGCTGGTTCGGCGACGTGAACCGCGCCGCCGCCACCGCCGGAGCCCCGCCCGCCGTCCTGGCCCTGGTCGAGGAGGCCGCCTCCGGCTACCACCAGGGGAGCGGGAACTGCTCGGGCAGCGGCCCCGCGGGCGCGTGCTCCCGATCGGACCTGGAAGACGGCGAGGAATGCGACGGCCTGGACTGCACCCTCGCGGCCGGCTGCCCGTCCTGCCGCGAGCAGCAGGGGGAAGGGCGTGCCTGAGCTGGAGCTGCGCCGCACCGCCTACCACGAGCGCGTATACCCGGGCGACGGACAGCCCTTCACACAGAGGATCACCGCCCAGCACGCCGACGCCTTGGTCGCCCGCGCCGTACGGCTGCGCTGCCCGGTACGGGTCTCGGTGACCGGGACGGTCACGATCGTGCGCGAGCACGTAGGCCGGGCCGCACGCACCATCACCCTGGAGCCCCTGGTGCGCCCCAGCGAACTGACGGAGCGCCAAGACCTTGACCTGCGGATCGTGGCCGCCGCGCCAGCGCGCCTGGTCGCCGACCGGCACGGAATTCTGCGCATCCGGGCCGGGCTCGCCGAGATCCCGCCCGCCGCCTCGTGGCGCCTGCTGGACCGGGGCTGGTTGGCCTGCCTGCGCCGCGAGGGCGACCCGTGCACGGTCTCCGTGGCAGGCCGGATCGCCCTGGAGCACCGGGCGCTGAAGGCCGAAGGCGCGAGGCCGACCTTCGGAGCAGGGCTGCGCCGGTGGGAAGCCCGGCTGCTCGCAGCGGCCACCGGGCACGAACTGGCCCCAGGCCACACCGTAGTGTAGGATTAAAGTATCAACAAGAATGGAAGTGACCGAAGTGACCGAGTACCCGCACACCTACCGGGCCGTCGTCCCCGTCCGCAAGGACGGCATCGGCGGCGAACTCGACGTCATCCTGGGATGGCACCGAGAAGCCCTCACCGCCAAGGACCTGGACGAACTGCGCACCGCCGCCCGCCGCCAGGCCGTCCGTAAGGGCCTGACCATCACCGGGGACCTGGCCGACATCCGCGTCACCGTCGAGCCGAAGGACGAGCCCCGGGCGGAGCAGCGGTGAGCGCCTGCTACGGCTGCGACAGCGGCCGGTACACCTGCCCCGAGGACGAGGGCAGGCCCGGCTGCCCGTTCATCGCCCCCGGCTCCATGTCCGAGCAGGCCGCCGCCTACCTGGCCGAGGCCGGCGACGGCTGGATCGGAGCCGGATCCGACGGCGGCGGATACCGGTCGTACGGCTGACCCGCGGAGGCACGCCCCCGCGCCGGCAGGTGGGATTAAAGAATCAACAAGGAGAGAGACCATGTCCGACCCCGGCCCCGTCCAGCTCGACCCGCAGTTCACCGATTGCGAGGAGCCCGAGTACGCCGTCGGCGAGACCGTCTACGTCCCAGACCTCCCGCAGCACCTGCGGATGGCCGAGGTCAGCGCCATCGACCGCGCCGCGTTCACCGGCGACGTCCGCTATCGCCTGCGTCTGCTCGACGGCACCGGCCGCCACCGCACCTACCGCCAGCTTTACCCCATCGACTGAAAGACCGCCATGACCGCCAGCCCCACCGTCCGCGAGCTCCACCGTGCCAGCGTCCCTCCCGGTGAGCACGTCGCCCACCTGCGCCAACTCGCCCTCGCGGCCTACAAGGAGCGCCTGCGCGAGCGCCGCCGCCTGCGCGTCCAGCTCAACGCCACCAACGAAGACGTCCTCGGTATCGAAGCCCTCGCCATGGCCCAGGCCACCGCCGCCCTGTGGTTGCCGATCGGGGAGGCACCCACCGAGGCCGCCATCCTCGGCAGTGCCGCCGCGGTACGCGAGCTGGCCCGCGCCCAGCAGCGCACCGACCAATACCCCGATAACGAGGCCGCCCGCCTCTTCCTCGTCCACACCGCCTTCCTGGAGCAGCCCGCATGAACCCCGAACGGCCGGACAGGCAGCCCACCGTAGAGCTGGACCTGGAGTTCGTGGTCAAGGCCGAGGTCGAGTTCAAGGTCCGCGAACGCGTCGAGGTCCCGGCCGTCCTGCGGCGGGACCGGTGGGGCATGCAGGCGTGGCTGCAGGACAACTGCGAGCGCTGGATGGACGACGTGAACCTCAACGACTCCTCCCTGTCGGACCTGATGGTGGGTCCGTACGAGGTCGTCGGCACGGCGGGCGGTGAGCAGTGAGCGGCGGACCGGACAACTCCTTCGCCACCCGCGCCCTGGAGCGCATCGAGCAGCTGACCGATGCCGTGCTGGCCGAGCAGATCGACCGCTACGCCTGGATCTGCGCCACCCGCCGGCGCGGGCACGCCCGCTTCAGGGCCCACGCCCGGCTCTACCTCGCGGCGCTGCGCGCCGAGCGCGCCCGACGCGACCGCGACCGCGACGGCGACCGCGCCCACTGCCAGCAGGGGTCTGGTCGGGCAGGCTCACCGCTGGCCAGCCGGAAGCTCTCTGACCTGCGGAAACTTGCTTCCCCCCACACCGACAGTTAGGATTAAAGTATCAAAAAGGCATGAGAGGAAGCACCGTGGACACCCAGAACGCCACCGTCACCGTCACCCTCGCGGAACTGGCCGCCGACCACGGCGCCACCGCCGGCCGCTGGACCGTCGCCCGCAACGGCGGCACCTGGGACGCGATGACCGGCTACGGCGCCCCCTGGGCGCTCGCTACCGCCCGCTGGATCAGCGACGGCATCGACTGGGTCACCGAGTGCACCATCACCGTCCACCCGGCCGACGGCGGCCCGGCCGTCACCGCCCGCTACAAGTAGAAGAGGAAGTCGCCATGACCACCACCACCCAACCCGAGCGGCTGGTCGCCGAGTTCGGCACCGAAGCCCTTGCCGTCCTGGCCCGCGCCGCCGTCGAACTCCTCGGCGAGAACGGCGACCGCGCCGAGGCCCTGACTGCCGACCAGGCTGCGGCCGTCCACGCCGCCGCCCAGTGGTTCGACCGCGACAGCGCCAACCACCTGCACACCACCGCCGTCGAACCGGTCGAACTGTGGGAGGAGAACACCGTCCTGGTCGAACTCCACGTCACGGCCCACGAGGAACTCGCCTACGACCAGTACATCAAGGTCGAGGTGCCGCAGCCGATCGCCGGCGACATCGACGCGATCCGCGACTTCCTGGAAGAGGAGGAGGACCGCTGGATCGACGAACTGGAGATCGCCCAGTCGGCCGTGGAAGTACGCGACCTCGAGTCCGTCGCCTTCCGCCGATGACCGGCGAACTCGCACCTGCCCTGACCCGCAGGGTCGGCCGCGCCGCCGACGCCCATGCCAGGGCGCTGCGCGCCGCCGCGGCGGACGCCCTGCACGTGCAGCGTGCCTTCGGCGCCGTCGTCGGCTTCACCGACCGCAGCCGCGAGATCCCCGGCTACCCCGCCCCGCGCTGGGTGCTGGAGTCCGTGGACCGCGGATGGCTGCGCTACGGCCGGGGCGACCGCGTCGAGATCACCGGCGCCGGCCGCGCCGAACTCGCCGACTATGACGTCTACAAGGCCGAGGCGTATGAGGTCTGACCTGCGGAAACTTGCTTCCCCGCATCCCGTAGTCTAGGATTAAAGTATCAACCAAGAAGGGGGTGCCCGCCATGGGCTTCCGATTCAGAACCAGCGTCAAGCTCTTCCCCGGCGTCCGGCTGAACGTCGGCCGCAAGTCCGCCTCGCTCAGCCTGGGCCCGCGCGGCATCAAGCGCACCTACTCCACCACCGGACGCCGCACCACCAGCATCGACCTGCCCGGCCCGTTCTCCTGGACCACCAGCGCCCGAAAGAAGACCCGATGACCACCCCCGACGGCACCCCGGCCGAATGCACCTGCCCCGACGGCGACTGCTGGGGCGGGCTGCACAAAGTCCTGACGGACGTGACCCACAGCATTGTGGCCGCCATGCAGCCCCCCGCCAGTCCGACCGTCCTGGACCTGGACGCCGACCTGCTGCTCCTGGCCGCCGAATTGGTCGAGCACGAGCCGGTGGACCTGCACGCCTACACCCGGCGCAGCCTCATCGGACTCTACGACCTGGCGACACAGATGTCCCACCGGCCCGAGGAACGCATCCCGGCCCTGGTGCCGGTGGCGTCCGCGCTGCTGATCGCCCACCGGTCGCTGGTCTCCGGGGAGCGCCCTGACTGGATCGCCGCGACTCTTCAGCCGGCCGCGGCAGCACTGGCCGAAGCGGGCGAGCGGTGAAGCGCCCCGGCTCCACGCCCGCCCACGGTCCGAACGAGGCCGACACCCCTGCCCGGTGCACCTGCGCCGACGGCGGATGGGAAGGTCTGCACGGCGCCCTGTCCGCCGTGGCACAGGGGATCCTCGCAACCATCAACGAGGGCACCGAGCGCGTCGACGACGGCGTCCTGTTCCTCGCCGCGGAGCTGGTCGAGGACGTACCGGTGGACATGCACGTGCGCCGCACCCTGATCGGCCTCTACGACCTGACGACCCAGCTGTCCCACCGCCCCCACGGCCCCGTCGAAGCCCTCAGGCCCGTGGCCTCCGCACTGCTGATCGCCTACCGGTCGCTGGTGGCCGGCCAACAACCCGACCAGATAGCCGGCGCCCTGGAGCCGGTCATCGCCGCCCTGGGGGCGGCGCCCCGGTGAACGCCGACGACTTCACCGTCCAACTGCTGGCTCTGCACGACACGGCGGTCGAGATGGACGACTACTCCGCCGCTCCCCGGCTGCTGGAGCTCTACCGCCGGGCCGCCGCCGGTGAGGATCTTGAGGTCCTGCGCGTCGACCTGGTCGAGCTGACCGAAGCCCTCGACAATGAGGCCGACTGGATGGAGATCACCGGCCTGGACCCGCGGGCCCCGCAGCCCGCCAGGCGCCCCTGGCAGTGGTGGTCGACCGGGGCGAAGGTCCGCTGGGCGTGCGAGGAGCAGCTGGTCGAGGCCCGCGTGCGCTCGACCAACGAGCACGGCAACCCGGAGATCGTGCTCGTCGCCCCGGCGCGCACCGCAGCTGGCCGGACGGTATCGGCCGGCGACGTGTGGACGGCGTTCCCGGACAGCATTCACCCACTCTGACCTGCGGAAACTTGCCATCAGGGCGTCCGTGGATTAGGATTAAAGTATCAAAAAGAGGAGAGTTGCCACCATGGCCACCAAGAAGCACTTCATCCGACTGAGTCGCGAGTTCGACACCCGCGAGGACGCCATCGCCTGGTTCGAGTCCCTGCGCCGCACCGGCCGGATCGAGCCCGACACCGCGCTGTACGCCCCCGACGCCCTGGACAAGAACAACGGCGCCGACCCGAAGGAACTGCTCGTCCGCCGAGCGGGCGACCGCCCCTACGGCCGCCTCGACACCCCGATCGGAGGCTGACCCGTGATCGGCACCATCCTGCAGATCCCGCCCGGCTGCGAGTGGTCCCAGCTCCCCGACAGCGACGAGCGCGTCTACACCTTCGCCCACCTGGGCGGCTGGGTGGCCACCGACCGCCGCGGCCTGGTCCTCGGCACCGCCCACGGCGCGCTGGCCCAGCTCCACCAGTGCGTCACCCGCACCCTGTCGTACGCCGACCTGTCCCACGTCCTCACCACCCTCACCGACGAAGCGACGATGCAGCCGTGAGCGTAACCGTGATCGACTCACTGCCCGTCCCCTCCGGCTACGACCCCAACCGCTGGCAGCTGTCCGACCTGGCCGACCGGGACATCTTCTCCATCGAGGGCACCCCCGGGGTCCGCTACGCCATCATCGCCACCGAACCCGGCAACCTGACCGGCATGGTCAAGGTCGACGCGGTCGCCGACAACGGCCTGGCCAGCGACCGCGTCACCCTCGACCTGCCGTACGGCACCTGGGTCCACGCCGTCCAGCGCATCCGCGAGTACACGGCTACCTGCATACTCTGCAAGGCCCCGGCCGCGATGGTGATGGACACCGCCGACCGCTCCCAGCGCCTGAACGCCCATCTGTGCGACGGCCACCTGGGCACCCTGACGCCGCTGCCGCCCCGCGACTGGGACTACGCCCTGTTCCCGGCCCCCGAATCCGACGACAACGAGGAACCCGAGTACTACCGCGGCCAGGGCCTGGGCGTCACCGCCGCGATCCGCAAGCTGCTGCAGCACGCCATCGAGCGCGCCGACGGCGACCCCCACCTTGAGCTGTGGACCCGGCTGCGCCGCGACGGCACCACGCGCTCCGTGCCGGTCCTGCTCGCCTCCGTGGCCTCCGGCGCGGCCGGCGCCCACGACGTCGACGTCACCGGCGAGGGCCGCACCCGCCTGAGGACCGCCGGCGCCCGGCTCCCAGAAATCCTGGCGCAGTTCGACCGCGACCGCCGCGAGAGGGGGTAGCCGTGGCGCTCACCGAGGAGCAGGCCGCCGCCGTACGGCGCGGCCAGCAGGAGGAAAAGCAGCGCACCGAGCAACTGCGCTCCGAACTCCGGGAGCTGGGCCGCGAACTGCCCGGCCTGCTGGCTGGCGAGTGGCGAGCGGACGAGGCGCCGATCGACGAGTGGAACCCGCGGCTGTACCTGCACCGCGAGGACGGGGTGTTCCTGGTCATCGGGCAGGAGCGGCTGGCCGCGATGCGGTTCAACATCCACGCCGCGCTGCCCCAGGATGGCGCCTACTACTACCGCTTCGACATACAGAGCGGCACCATCACGGTCACCCGGGCCAAGACGGCGGAGCAGATCGCCGTGGACATCACCCGCCGGCTCATGCCCCAGCTCGACGCGGCGATGGTGGTGGTGGTCGAGCGCCAGCACGAGCACCTGGTCAAGGTCGCAGGCGTCGAGGACTGCGTAGCGCTGCTGCGCGAGGTCTACGGCGTCGAAGGCGGCACGGCCAACGCCGACGATCGGCGCAGCGGCGCGGACCGCGACCGGAGGATGACGTGGCACGAGGAACCGCTGGAGGGCATGGTGCGCTTCCAGCGCAGCGCCACCATCGGCCGCCCGGACGCCGCGATCAAGATCAGCAGCTACGTCGCTACCAACGTCGAGGTCACCTTCCACAACCTTCCGCCCCACGTGGCCCGCGCGGTCCTGGCCGCCGCCGCCGTCGCGGTGCGCACCCCGGCGCCGACCGGCGCCCGTCAAGCCGAACTGCCCATAAATGTCCTCTGACCTGCGGAAACTTGCCTACATCTGCATCGAAGTGTAGGATTAAAGTATCAATAAAGGAAAAGGTGAAGCACATGACCGCCACCGACCACGCCCGCGGCGTCGACCTCGCCGTCAAGTACCTCGGCTTCCAGGTCACCTCAGCTACGACAGCGGCCGACGACGCCCGCCGGCACCTGACGAACGCCCTCGCCGACGGCCGCGCCCCCAGGCACCTGATCCGCGACATGATCCAGCACGACGCCAAGGCCGCCCTCTGGGAGCGGATCGCCAAGAACCGGCGCCCCGCCGACAGCCCGGACGACGAGGACCCGATCGCCGCCGTCCGCGCCGCACACACGCGCCTGACCGAGAACCTGATCAACGGCTACCTGACCACACGGTGCACCGACCTCCTCGACCAGGCCGACGCACACGCCGATCACGATGCCGCGGTCCACGTCCTGCGCGAACTCGCGGTCATCATCGCCATGGCGGACCAGCCCACCGCCCAGGCCGCCTGACTCTGGCCGCCGTCGCCGCGGTGCGCACCACGGCCCCGACCGGAACCCGTCAAGCGGGACTGCCCAACGGTGAGCTCTGGCCTGCGCAAACGCGCCAGCGCGCCCACCCCTGTCAGCACAACCGGAGGACTTCGACCCATGCACTTCTCCACCATCGGCACCAACCGCTGGGAAGTCATCAGCGACGACGGCCAGTTCGCCGCCGCCATCCGCCGCCGCGACCTGTCGGACGGCCGCTACGGCTACGCCGTCAACGACATCAGCCCCCACCGCGCTAGCCCCCGCCTGCTCGACGACGGCCACCAGTTGCCCTCCCTTGAGCGCGCCAAGGGCTTCGTCCTCGGCTACGCCCTGGCCCAGGAGCACCACCAGGAGACCACCTCGTGATCGAGACCACCCGCGACATCCGCGACGCCGCCGAGAAGGCCGAACTGCACGCCGACGCGCTGGACACCCTGTGCCGCCTGGCCGACCAGGACGGCGAACTGGGCCGCGCGCTGTCCGAACTCGACCCCGACCGCATCGAGGAGCAGCTGACCGCCTGGACGATGCGGACCGGCGCCGGCCGCGCCCGCGTCGACGCCTACCGCCACACCGCCATCGCCGACGCCCGCGACCGCTACGACGCGAACGAGGCGCAGGCCGAGGCCCGCGGGCTGTGCACCCACCGCCGCGCCGTCACCGCCGCGCCCGAGGAACCGCGCTACGAGGAACAGCGAACCCTGACCCCCGGGCAGGTCCTGTGCATCAGCGGCTGCGGGACCGTCTTCGCTGACTCCCACGAACACCTGCGCGCCTGCGAGGACCCCTTGGCCGACCCCGCGCCGCTGAACCGGGCAGCCCCCGCCGTCCTCACTCCGATCGAGGGGACGAAGGTCCGGTGAGCGCCAATCAGTCGGTCACCGACCAGGACCGCAAGGACTGGGCTGCCACCTTGTTCGCGGCCGTCGGCCGCGCGGCCCTGTTGGACGCCCGCTCCCGAGCCGCCCACGCCGAAGCCTGCGCCGCCGCCGTCAAGGGCGGCCCGGCCGCCGCCGACGCGGTCGCCGCCGGATTCCAGCGCGCCGCCGCCCTGGACCGCGCCGCCCTGCGCTACCACCGCGCCGCCCGCTTCTGCGCCCACGCCCTGACCGCCGACCAGTACACGGCCCACGGCCTCGCCCACTCCGCCGCCCGCCACCTGGCCGGAGCCGCCCAGCACGAGAAGGACCTGAACCTGTGACCACCCGACCCGACGGCATCCCGCTGCTGGCCGCCAACCTCAAGGACAGCCCGCGCAACCGAGACTCGGCCACCAAGGCGTGGGCCAAGCTCGCCGAACTCGAGTACGCCGCCCGCGGCGGCTACCCCGGCTCCGACGTCCACTGGCCGATCAGCTGCCCGTGCGGCTTCACCGGCAACCAGTTCTACAGCCACATGCGACGCGACCGCCGCCACGCCGGCTGCACCCACACCGTGAAGGCGGCCAGCTGATGACCACCGGACGACGCCCGATCGGGCCCGACGAGCAGCGGCTGTCCCTCGGCTGGCCCGAGGGCTGGGTACCGCCGGGATTGCACCCCGACCAGTGGGCCGAACTGCCCGGCCGCGGCCGGGAGGCGGTCTACACCGCGCTGGTCGAGCAGGCGTGGCGCGACCTGGCCACGCAGATGAACCGGCTGCGCGACCTGGGCCAGTGCCCCTCGATGGCGCACAGCGACCGCACCGGCCCGGCCGGGATTCTCGTCGGCTACGACCGCCGCCTGGAGAACGAGCCGGGGCAGGGCTGGAGGGTGGTCTACAACGAGTCCATCCCACTGGGAGACCTCTACCTGGAGGACCTGAGGCCGCACCGGGAAATGCCCTCTGAACTGGACAAACGCTCCGACATACCTTAGGATTAAAGTATCAAGAAAGCGAGGTTTCCCCGATGCCGACCACCACCACCTCCGACCTCATCCTCGGCGAGCTCCAGCGCCACGTCACCAAGAGCGCCCAGCGCGCCGACAAGGCCCGGACCCGGATGGCCGCCGCGCTCGCCGAGCCCGGCACCATCTCCTCCAACACCCACCGCGAACTGGTCGAGGCCGAAGCCGAGAACGCCTACTGGCGCGACCTGCAGGACCGCACCCAGCGCCGCATGCCCGTCGGCCCCGGCGCCGCGATCGACGCCGCCCGCACCATCGCCGCCCGCATCCAGGAGGACCTGCTGGACGGCAACATGCCCGTCCGCTACGACGACCCGGTCCACAACGCGCTGTCCGCCGCCATGCACCACGCCGCGATCCGCGTCCGCAAGCAGCTCGTCGGCGCGCTGACCCTGGGCGACGGAGCCGACCAGTGATCACCACAGCCCCCCGCCCCTCCGCGACCGTGGCCGTCGAACTCTCCGCCACCACCAGCGCCCGCTGCGCCCACGCCGCCCCCGGCACCTGGCACCGCGCCCACCTGATCACCCCCGGGCCCGACCGCATCCACGTCGCGGTCTGCCTGGTCCACCTCCACCTCGTCGACCCCGAAGAGACCCCGTGAACGCCACCGACTACCCGCCCGACCTGGTCGTGGTCGCCTGCGGCTCCCAGAAGGCCCCCGGGCCGATGCCCGCCCGCGACCTCTACCAGAGCACCACGTTCCGCCTGGCCCGCGCCGCCGCCGAACGCCTCGCCCCCCGCCACGGCTGGTACGTGCTCTCCGCCCGCCACGGCCTGATCCACCCCGACACCGTCACCCACCCCTACGACCAGCGCATCACCTTCCCCGGCGCGATCACCGCCGAACAGGTCCGCACCCAGGCCCGCGACCTCGGACTGCTCACCGCCGAACGATGCGTCCTGCTCGGCCCCCACCTGTACGCCCAGGCCGCCCGCCAGGCATGGCCCCGCCTGATCGCCCCCGCCGAAGGCCAGCCCGTCGGCTACATGAACCAGACGTACAAGGACATCCGCGACGGGCGCCTGACCCTGGCCGACATCGCGGCCCGCACCCGGACGTACGCCTGATGGCCGCCCTCGGCGGTATACGCGCCGCGGCGGCCGGCACCCTGCTGCGCCCGCGGCCCGGAGCCCAGCTGCTGTTCGTCCACCACGACAGCATCGTGCACCTCGGCGACCAGCCCGCCTCGTGCCACGAGATCCGCCACTCCTACCAGCTGACCGATCCGCTGGACCTGACTCCGGAGGAGCAGGACCACTGGAACTCCTTCAAGGTCGCCCCGCTGCGCATGGACCTGCGCTGGGTCGCCCTGGACGGCGCCCCCTTCGTGCTGCGCAACTGCATCGTCGCCGGCCGCCGGGTGCTGCTCGACGGCACTGTCAACGCGGCCAGCCGCGAGATCACCGTCATCTGGTACCCCGCCGGCGACGTCGCCCCCCAGACGCTGCCGCCCCGCTGGATGCAAGCCCTCTACCGCCCCCTCGACACCCTCACCGGAACCCGACCATGACCGACCAGCAAGTCCTCCGAACCACCTGGACCACCGGGCAGATCCGCGCAGCCGACCTGCGCGAGGGCGACCGCGTCCTGATCGACGGCCAGTGGCGCGAGATCCTCGACGTCCACCGCGAGGACGACGACCATGCCCAGACGTTCGGCGAGCACGCCGAATACACCAAGCGCCTGCACCAGTACCTCGACAGCGGCTTCATGCTCTACATCGCCGGCCGCATCCTGCTGGAGGAGAAGTCCTACGACGAGGGCCAGATCATCGACGAGCTCCGCTTCTGGCGCCTGCCCGAACTCCTCACCGTTCAGATGCCCATCGCGCCCGCCCGCCTGCGCCGGGCCTGCCGCCCGCCCCGGCGCAGCACGACGGTGCACGGCATCACCGCGGCCGGTGGGGCGGCATGAGCGACCCGACCCGGGCGGCCGTGCCGACCGCGGAGCTGTACTACGAGGACCGGTCCGCCTCGCGCGGCTACGGACCCGCCCCCGACCCGGACCGCGTCAGGATCGCCCGCCGCTACCGCCTGCACGCGGCACCGGACCTGGACACGGCCCTGACCGGCCTCGACTTCGCAGTCCGGCCGCAGGAGCTGTACCTGAAATGGCAGTCTGAACAAGGCCAACCGCTGGCCCTGGCCGGGGCCTACGTCTACGGGGGCCGGGTCCGCGACGACGACACCGTCAACCCCGCCAGGGCGCTCCAGCCTGTCTGCTTCGTCCACCGGATCAAGGGCCTGGAGCAGCCGGTCGTACCCGACTGGATCGCCGCGCTGCTGGCCGAACACGACTGCTTCACCGGAAAGGACCCCCATGCCTGACCAGCAGCCCCCCGCGTACTCACACGAGCAGGTGTACGAAGCGCTGGAGCGAGAACTGGCCTCACGCACCGAATGGGACCAGGCCCCGGCCGTGGGCCAACTCCTCACCACCGCGACCGGGGTAGAACTGCGACCGTTCCCCGTCCCCAGGTTCATCTGGGCCCTGGGCCAGGTCGCGGCGGGCGTCGACGCGCTGACCGGCGCCCTGCGCATGCCGGCCCACCTGCTGCCGGCCTCCAGCGGGCTGGCCGACGCCCTGCACCGCCAGATCGACCCGAAGGCGTTCGCCATCTACCTCACCACCGAGGCATGGGCCGCCCCCTCCGACGTCGACGCAGAGATCATCCGCCGCGCCCAGGCCGGCGGATCCATCCCCTCACTGGCCAGCCGCCCCGACCGCATCGAGATCCGCACCGCCAACGCCGTGCTCCTCGACCCCACCGCCACCTACCTCGCCACCGAGCACGCACGCCCCCACCCGGACCGCTTTGAGCGGTACGACGAAACCCGGGGAACCCTTGCCGCCGCCCTGACCCGCTTCGCCGCCCAAGTCGCCACCCGCACCAGGAGCAGCGGTGGACAATAGCCAGCCCCACAGCGCCCGCTGGCACGCCCACGCCTACCCGCGCATCCCTCCCAACCAGCGCTTCGGCTGCGCCGAGTGGGCCTGGCACGTCGGCACCACCCACCCCCACCCCAACTTCGGCCCGCCGACCGGCAGCTGCCGGCCCACGGTGATCTGCCGCGGGCTGGGCACCACCCTCCGGTTCCGCGGCGCCTGCCTGAACTGCGACCACTTGGGCCCCGAACGCCTGTCCTGGATCGCCGGAGTCCACCAGGACGCCGAGAACCACGCGGTCGAAGACGCCCACGACCACGCCTTCGGCCCTTCGTGGCGCAGTATCCCGGCGGTCGCCGCCATGACCTACGAGGAGGGCAGCGACCCCAAGCGCCGGACGGTCCGCCACCGGATGCTGGAGCACGTCTACGGCCGGGACTGGCTGCGGCGCGGCGGACCGATACGGACCTGGCGCAACGGAGGCGGAACCCGCCACGTCCCCAACGCCCGTGACCGCCAGCCCTGGGGAGGCTACGACCTGTCCGCCGGCACCGACCCGGCCCTGGCCCCGGCCGCCCGCGCCAGCGTCCAGGTCACCGCCCAGGACGCCCTGTGGTGAACGGCCACGAACTGGCCACCGTCGCCCACCGCCGCGCCCGCTGCTCGCTGTGCCGGGCGACCTGGACCAGCCAGGCCGCCGCCCGCAGCGCCGCGGCAACCTGGCCGTGCTTCGGCGAACCCCTCCTGCACGGACACGTGCTGGACCGAGAGCACTGGACCGGGATCCGCTGGCACGGCCGCACCACCGACGCCCTGTGCGACGACACCTCCTGCCGTAACTGCTTCCCCCTGCCTGCCTGCCCCTGCCACGCCTGCGATGGCACCCTGATCATCCGGGCCCTGTCGATCGTCGTGCAGGACGGCTACCAGGGGCCCTTCGTCAGCGCTTCGGAGATCCCCGACATGCGCAACGAGCCGGAGCTGCGCCGCCAGCACGAGGAGAGGAACGGAATCGAACCGTGAGCGGCGACCAGGACGGAAGGGACATCGCGGTCGCCGGACCGTGGGGCGTGCGCGTCATGTCGAAAAAGTGCACGACGTGCATCTACCGCCCCGGGAACCTCATGCACCTGGCACCGGGCCGCCTGGCCCAGATCACCCGCGAGGCCATCGACTGCGAAGGGCAGGTCGTGTGCCACGAATCGGACGGCGTCACCCCCGGCACCGGCCAGCCGGCCGCGGTCTGCAAGGGATTCGAGGAGCACCCGCAGTCGCGCCGCTCCCTGGCACTGCGCATGGCCGACGCCCTCGGCTGGACCGTCTACGTCGACCCGCGCTGACCGCAGGTCGGGAACCGGACCCCGCGTTGGCACATGCCACTTCACCGCCTGGCTGCCACTAACCGCTGACAACAAGCCCGCCCACCAGCCAACATGGGAGGCGTCACCACCTGAGAGCGAGAGGTCCGACACCGTGAACCATGCACCGTCTGGCACAGCGGCGGGCCTTGCGGTCCGCACGGCGCAGGCGTCCACCGACCTGCTCCGCCCCGTAGCGCTGGCCGTTCCGCCCGGCATGGCCCGGGACCTGGAGCGCGACCTGACGCGCACAGCCGAGGCCGTTCGCGATATGAAAGAGGACGACCAGGACGAAGAGAACGGGGAGGAGGGAGGAGCCGACGTGTCGTTCCGTCCGTGCGCAGTCGTCGACTTCACCGGCACCACCGCCGCCGCGGCGCTGCGCAAGGCCGCCCGGTGGTGCGAGAGCGAGCCCGAGGCCCGTGTCAAGATGACCGGCTGGATGAATGTCCCCGGCGTCACCTTCGACGACTGGCAGTACCAGCTCTCCCTGGGCGTCAGCTACCCGGACGAGAACGGCGAGTACGTCGAGTAGATGGACGCCGACCAGCTCGCCTTCAACGAAGCGCTCAACGAGCGGGCCCGCGCAGTCCTGCTGGCCGCCGGGTGCAAGCCGGCCAGGATCGGCGCCGACGGCATGGTGAAGATGGGCTTCGAGCTTGCGCTGCAACCACCCCGCCCCGAGATCGGCAGCCCAGGCATGCACCCCCTGACCGCTCGGATCATGCTCAGCTACCCGATCTTCCGCATCGCCAGCCCCGAGGTCGGCCGAGCCATGCAGAACGCCTACCTGAACCGCAGGCCCAACTCCGTCTTCACCAAGGCCCGCCGGCGCGACCACGCCAAGGCCAGCAAGGGGCTCGCGAAGTGTCGCCAGGCACTGCTCGGCGCCGGGTGGACCCTGCCGCCGGACGACGGCGGCTTCATCCTGTTCGCCGTCCCGCCCGACCCCGTGCTGCTGGCCGCCATGGAGGCCGCCGACCCGGGGACGCCCTGAAGTACTGGCTGGGATCTTCGGCGGCCCCCGCTACGACTGTGCCGGCGCTCACTCCTGAGGTTCGGTCGGGTCCTCGGGCATGTCCGCCAGGATGGACTTGAGACGGACCAGTTCGTCGCGGTGCATCCGGTCCTGGCCGGGAACCTTCATGGAGTGCAGGAGGCGCTGGTACTGCATGACGCCCTCGATGGCCGGAGTGTCCAGCTGGACCAGCTCCCGCAGGGCGAAGGAGGTTGCCTCGTCGGTGGTCACCGACATCGCCGTCTCCAGCCAGGAGGCAGCCATCTGCCGTGCACCGTCGGGGCTGATCGCGGTGTTGCGGCCCAGGCCGGTGATCAGGACCAGCCCCTCGGGCCGCTGGCGTACGGCTCCGGGAGAGAAGGTCATCACCCCGGGGTCGCCGAAGTGGTCGCGGGTGTGGCCACTGGACCGGATCATGTCGAGCAGGACGGCGTTCGCCATCTCGGGGTCGAGCTGCAGGCGGTGTCGCAGCAGGCCGGTCATGTCGGCCCAGGAGGCGCAGGCCAGCAGGTCAGTGGCCATCTGGCGCACCGTGGCCGTGGACACGACGGCGCTCTGGTCGGCCCATTGGAAGCCGCACGTGGGCTCGACGGTCAGGTCCGGCTCGAGCCGGGGATTGCCGACGATCCAGATGGTGTTCTCGGGGTCGTCCGCCTGGATCTCGACCCGGTCCGGGGCTGGGGCAGGGCGCTGCGGGGGGACGGCACCGCCAGTCAGGAGATGACCGAGCAGGTCGCCGAACGGAGTTCCCTGCATCTCCTGGACGGCCTGGGCGAGCTCGGCCGCTGCCCGGTGCCCGGGGTTGCCGGAACGGCGCTGGCCCCCGGTCCTCTTGGTCTTCTTCGCCACGACCAACGACCCTAGCCGCGGCCGGAGGGCAACTCCGCCACCTTCCTGCACAACCGTCACCATGGGGGACACGGATGTCGAACGCGGAACCGTTGCCCGTACGTTCGCTCCCACCGGTACCCCCCGGCCAGGGGCCGGGCCAGCAGCAGAAGCCCGGCGACGGACCCTCCTGGCACCATGGGTAGGTGACCGCTCCCGAGACGCTCAGCGACCAGCACAGGGCCGTCGCCGAACTGCTCCAGCCCGTCCTGAACACCCGCAGCCGGATCGCGCGAGACCAACTGGTCCGCGACCGCCTGGGCATCACCCCGGCCAGGTTCTGGCAGATCGCCCGGAACCTGGCCGGGGTGCCGCAGGCACGCGAGATCTCGCCAGGAGCGTTCCGGATCATAGAAGCCCGCGCGGACGCGGCCCGCGCCCGCCGCTGAGACGGGCGGGCAACGCCGGGCCCGGCCGGCGCCCCCAGGCAGTAGCTGGCCGCCGCGCTGGGGCGGTGTCAGCCCCCGCTGTCCGCGGTCAGCGCCGTGGGACGGTCGGCGAAGCTCACGCACACCGCCGAGAACACCGCCACCCTGCTGCACTGGCCGCCCGCGCCGCGCGTCGGCAGCGTCAGCTCCTCGACCGGCCGCAGGCAGAGGTGCAGCCCGCCGTGCGGGAAGAGAAGGTCGCACACGTGCTCGTCGGCCACTGCCGAGCACATCCGCTGAATCCACGGCCAACTGCCGCAGATGGAGCAGTAGCGGTGCCGCAGGTCCATCGGGTGCCAGCTGGGCGGAGCAGCGCACAGGGCGCACCGGTAGGGGAGATGAGACACCGTCAGTTCCCCGATCCGTCGCGCGGAAGGCCCACCGAGCGCAGCAGCGGGCCCGGGGCGGGCAGCCCGATCAGGGCCGCCCGCCCCGGGTGGGACTCGCGCAGGTGCGAGGCTCGGGCGCGGCTGACCTGCCCCGTCACCTCCGCCCACGCGTCGTAGTCCAGGTGGGGGCGAAGGTCCAGGACAGCGTCCAAGGCCGTACGCAGCACCCGGCACCGCTCGCACCTTGCTGCTGTTCTGCGTCTGGTCATCAGTGCTCCGTGAGGATGTCGGACAGGATGTGGGAGGCCCGGTGGCGCATCGCCGGTTCGGTGACGCCGCTCTCGCCAGCCGCCTCGGCACGCTGCCAGGACGAGCAGTAGGCGCAGTCGGTCCGGTAGGGCGGCAGCGCCTCGGGATGATCGGCCAGCAGGTGGTCGGTGACCCAGCCGGCCAGGCGCAGCCCGATCAGGTCGGACAGTTCCTGGACGGGGACGTTGGCGTAGGCCAGGCACGATTCGCAGCGGTATATCCAGGCCGGAAGTGCGGCCGGCCGGGTCATCGCCGCTCGCCCGTCGGCTGGGGGCCAAGGAAGGGGCCCAGGAGCGAGGTCAGGGCGTGTTCGTCCTCGGCGGCGAAGACCAGCAGCCGTATCGGGCCCACGGACAGGTGGTCCAGGTCCAGGCGCACCGCGCTGTGTTCGGTGATCATCTCCGGTGTCTGGTCGGGGTGGAGGTTGACCATGACCAGCGGTACCGGGTCGCTGGGCTCGCGTACGGCGGCGACCTGTCCGTGGCCCTGGCCGGTGATCAGGAGGTCGATGTGCGGCAGCCCGAAGCGGGAGGTGTCGATGGTGAGCGCGTTGCCGGCGTGCAGGCTCGCGATGTTCGCGGCGGTCAGGCCGATCAGCAGTATCGGCAGGCCCTGCTCGGTGAAGACCTTGGCTTTGATCACAGGGCCCGGTCCCTGGGGACGTAGCCGCCGCAGACGGTCACCAGGTGGGCGACCGCGAGGATGCTCAGGGACAGGTCGTCGTCGACGCGTTCGAGCATGGCCAGCGCCTGGTGGGGGGAGTGGTGGTTGGTGACCAGGTCCTGTGCCAGTCGGCGGGCCTTGGCGTGGAGCGCGGCCAGTTGCCGGGCCTCCTCGCGCGTTCCCGGGTCGGCCCTGCCGGCTTTGCGCCACAGGCGACGGGCTTCCTCCAAGGCCGAGTCGTCGTCCCCGTCGAAGGCGAACAGACCGCCGATCATCGGCACCCGGGCGGCGTCGGCCGAGCGCATGTCGTCCGGGGTGTGGTCCCACAGCAGGCCGCAGAAGCAGACGGCGAGGCCCATGACGCCCAGGGCGCCCAGCTCCTCGCCGGTCCGTACGGCCAGGCGCTGGACCTCGGTGTACCGGCGGGTGTTGTGGCAGTGCATCATCAGGTCGGCGGTCTGGGCGATGCGGCCCAGCCGCGGGTCGGTGTCATCCACGGCTGGATCCGCCCTCGGGGTCCTTGAGCTGGTACACGGTGCGGTCGTTGCGGGTGGACATCGGTGCCCCGGCCGGGCCCCGGATGTGGCCTCGAACGGTGACCTCGTCGTGGATGCACCGTCCGGTCGGGTTCTTCACCGGGTCGTACATGCCGCCCAGTTCCTTGTGGAGACGCGGGTTGAAGCACTGGTCGCGGTCGAAGTCGTCGTAGTCCACCCGGACCGTCCACTTCCCGCCGGTGCCCGGTCCGCCCCCGCCGACTCCTTCGTCGTTGCCCGGCTGGGCGGGGATGACCTGGCGGCCCTTGAGGGTCCACAGGTGGAGTGTTCCGTCGTCCTCGACACCGCGGCGCCGGTCGGCCTTGGTATGGCCGGGCTTCTGCCGCACCTGACGAACCTCGGTGATCCGGGGGCCGATGACCTGCTGGGTGGCCAGGTCCCAGCAGGCCACCAGGAAGCGCATCGCCAGGTCGGAGCTGTGCTCTGCGATGTCCGGAGGGAACTGGTGCCCGATCCGGATCAGCGACTCGGTCTCCCACGACAGCGGCAATCGGTCCACCGGTGCCAGCCGGCCGTCGACCCACAGCGTCACCCAGTACCAGGCGTCACTGGAGGTCGACCGGTGCAGCAGGGTGCCGTCCTGCGGGTCGACGGGGTGGCGCAGCTGCCAGCAGGGCTCCGTGATGACGGAGCCGTCCGGCAGCCGCATAGGCACCGGAGCCACGGCGGTGGGGTTGAAGTCGATGCGCCAGGGTGCCCACGACATGGCCACGATCGGTGCGGTGCCCGCCCGGGGGATCGGGGTGTCCAGCACCACCAGTCCGCTCTGGCAGGGGATGCGGCGGCGCTCGACGGGGTTGCGGCGACCGCGCAGAGCCCGGCGCATCGCGGAGGAGCACAGGTCGGCATCGGCATGGATCAGCCGCGCCCTGGACAGGCGCGTCGCCTCCTGCTCGTGCAGGATCCGGGCCGCGTCCCTGCTGCTGAGCCCGAACGGCACGAGCGTGCCCAGGTCCTGCTCCAGCGCGTAGGCGGTGTGTGCCAGCAACTCCTCGCCGCGCAGCGCCTCCATCAGCCGGGTGCGCCACTGGCGCAGCCGCATCGGGTCCTGGACCCGCCAGCCCTGGCCGTTCTCCAGGTCCTCGCGCAGCCGCGCGGTGTGCGCCTCCAGCTGCACCGTGACCAAGGCCGTCGCGAACAGGAACTCCGCGGCGCCCGGCGGCGGGCAGGAGGCCACGACGCCCTCGACGGTGATCTGCAGGTCCCGGGTGGCGCCGTCGCGGGCATACTCCAGCAGCGCCAGGGTCTGGGCGGAGGCGTCGGGCAGCAGCTCGGAGGCGATGTGACGCTTGCGGGTGAGCCGTTCGGCCTCCACCAGGTACTCGCCGGCCTGGCTGAGCAGCATCACCGCGACCGGTTCGGCGTTCTCCCGGGTCACGACCTCCGCGCTGTACGACAGCAGCCGCTCGTTCGACCGGTCGCGTCCGTGCAGTGCTCCTGCGGCGAGGTTCAGCATCAGGTCGACGTCGTCGCGGGTCTCCTGCGTGATGACGACCACCTCGGCTTCCTTGGAACGGGTCGGGCCGCCGATCCGGATGCCGAGCATCCGCTGGAGCTCGTCGGTGAGCTGGATGCCGCCGTCCGCGGTCATCGCTCCGCGCAGCACGTTCAGGTCCTCGTCGCTGAACTCGTTCGGATCGGCCTGCGGCTTCGGTGCGGTCGGGGCGGGTCCGGTCAGCAGGTAGGCGCAGCCGACCATCGCATCGGCGGTGTCCTGGCTGTTCTGTGCGTCGCGCAGCGCCAAGTGCTCCAGTACCGCGTCCGGTTGCTGAGCCGACAGGCTGTCGGCGAGAGTGAAGATGATCTGTGCGGCCGGGTCCGCTGCCGCGGGGAGGTTCGCGCGCGAGATGCTGATCGCGGCCAGCAGTTCCCGCAGCACCAGCGGACCGCGACGGGCCTCCAGCACCAACCAGGCGTCGCGGCGCAGCGCCGTGTCGGCGGCCGTCGCCTCCTCGCTACCCGGCCCGTGGATCTTCGCCGCTTGATGAAAGCGCCCGGCTCCGTCGAGCAGCGTCATGACGTCGCCGAGGGCCATGGCCTCGTCCCACCAGGCCGGCACTGCGCCGAGCGGGTTGGGACCGGACAGGGGGCCCGCCCAGAAGCCGGCCAGGAGAGCCCGGTTCAGGGGAGACTCGGGGCCGTCGAGGCCCGTTCTGCGCAGCAGGCCGTCCTCGTCGCGGGCCTGCACTATGGCCAGGCAGTCCCGGCAGGCGTAGAAGATCGTGCCCTGAGCCCAGTCGCCGACCATCGGAACCCCGGTGATCGCAAAGGGCCGCACACGCCACCAGGCCACCGCCTGCGTACGCCCGCAGAAGTCACAGGTGGCTTCCGCGGCGGGCTCGGGCTGCTCCCGGATGTCGGAGATCTCCTCGTCGGTGAGGAACCGCCAACCGATCAGCGGGTAGTCGCGGTTCAGCTGGTGGCACAGCAGGGACAGGCCCGACAGGAAGTGCGTCATCTCCGCCTCGTGACTGGGGTGGCGAAGCTCCTTCAGCATCTGCGGCCACACGGTGGGAGGTGCGTTGACCGCGCTCAGCACCATGCTGCGCACCGCCGAGTGGTAGGTCGGCAGGAAGGCTTCGAGGCGGGTGGCGTCCAGGGTCTGCCCTGCGAGCTCAAGGTGACGGCTGGCCTGCCTCAACAGGTCTGTTCCGACCTCGGCGGCCTGCTCGGTGCCGGCCAGAGCGGTGGTCGCCGCCGTCAGGGCCTTCGCGGCGGCCTGCCGGGCGGCGCCGGGCTCTGCCTGTTCCACGTCGAGGATGGCGGCCAGGAGGTCATCGGCGGTCAGCTTGGCCCCGCTCACAGCTGGGCCTCTGCTGCACAAAGGTTGCTGGGAAGGCGAGTTGACAGTTCCAAGGAGAACGGGGAGTTCACTGATGCTCCAGAGGGTCTGTGCCCGCGCGACCTGTGTGTCAGCTGCGGGGCCGGGCGTTCTGCGCGACGGGTAGGGCGCGGCCCGCCCGCAGGGACGGGCCGCGCTTTCGCTGGGGGAGATTCGCCGGGGTGATCCCTAAGGGATCACTCCTTCGGGTGATCCCCCGCTCCCGGAGCAACCGGGAGCGGGGGCAGGATGACTACAGGTGTGAGTCCCGGCCTGCTGAGAACAGGCCGGGGCTCACGCCTGGCCCTGGGAGCGCCGACCGAGCTTCGGCAGGCGGTTGACCGTGCTGCGCAGCTCGTCCCACGGCACCTCGGCCACGACGCCGAGGTAGGCGCTGCGCCGCAGCAGCCGGTTGGTGACGACCAGGCTGCCGCTGGCCTCCAGGACGCACTTCGCGTACCGGAACCGCAGGTCGGCGTACTTCATCCGGGGAAGGCCCAGGCGCTCGGTAGCGCGCCGCAGGCGGATGCTCAGGGACCTGGGCGTCAGGCCGGGCCACAGCAGGCCGCCGTCGGCAGCCGCTTGGATCGGACGCAGGCAGCTGTAGGTGGCCTGGTCCACGGGGATGCGCCACGGCCGCCCGTAGGCGTCCAGGCCGGCCAGGGCGGGCAGGCCGTCCTCGTCGCACTCGGCGATCACCGAGCCGGCCGCGAGCGAGATGGTCTCCGCGCCGCGCAGGCCCGCCCAGGCGCCCACGCGCCACACGGCGAGGTCGGTGGCGTCGGCCCGGTTCAGCAGGATGGCGAGGACTTCCTCGGAGACCGGCGCGGCGGGCGTGGGCCCGGGGACGCGGGTGGAGGCGGAATTCATGTGCTCACTCCTTCGGATCGGTGGGGAAGGTGCCGGTCGGCGGGAACACCGGCGGCAGGAACAGCGGGCCGGGGCTCGGCGGCAGGAACGGGGCCTGAGGCGGCGGCGGAGGCGCGACCGCGGGCGCGGGCGGCGACGGCGGCAGAACGGGCGGCAGGGGCCCGTCGGAGGGCGAGGACGGCCCCGCAGGGGCGTGCGGCGGGGTCTGGTCGGCCTCAGGGGTTCCTACCGGGCCGAACGCCGCCGAGACGTCCGGCAGGCTCTCCACGGCCTTCTTCCGGCGCCCCTCGGCCACCTCGACGTAGCCCTCGGTCGAGCTGGAGCTGTCGTGCCGCATCAGGACCTGGGTCAACCTGATGTCCCCGCCGTGGATCTGGATCTTTGTGCCGTAGAAGTGCCGCAGCTTGTGGTAGCGCTCGTTGCGGTACCCCAGGAGCCGGGTGAGCCTGCGGTACATCAGCGACACCGACTCGCCGCCCACCATGTGCGGCCACAGCGGGCCGTCGCCCGCCCGCTCCACGAAGGGCCGCAGCGCCTGCCAGACCAGCGGGTGCAGCGGCAGGACCTCGTCGGAACCGTTCTTGCCGATGACCCGCAGCTGCGGCTCGGCCCCGTCGGTCCACACGTCCTCGCCGGCGACCTTGGCGGTTTCCATCGCACGGAAACCCTGGTGGGAACCCAGCAGGATCTGGGCCCGCTGCTCCGGGCTGGCAGCCGCCAGCAGGGCGTGCAAGCGCTCGTCCCTGATCGGGTTGGGGCGGCGCTTGGGGGGCCGACCGACCTTGATGTTGGCCCCCGGGTTGGGGATCTTCGCCCACGCGGCGTACGCCTTGATCGCGTTGAGGTAGACCCGGCGCGTGGTGCTGCCGACGCGCCGTTCGCGGTAGTAGCGGGTGATGTCGTCCTCGGTGATGTCGTGAGGCGAGGCGAGCTTCGCCCGGCGGGTGATGGCCCGGACGGCTCCGACGCGGGTCTTGACCGTCGCGTCGGGGGTGAGTGCGGCGAGCATGTCGGCCGCCCAGCGGTTGAGTTCCGGTTCGTCCGGAATCGGCGTTTTCATGACGATTGGTCTACACCGGTGTGATCCGCCAAATGGGTTGAACAGCGGATCTCATGGTCATTTCGTGTGCACAGAACCGGAAAAGGGCAACGCAGTTCCACTTACGTCGTCCATGCTTGAAAATCCGGCTGATCAAGCCGCAGCCGGCGCGGGGAAAGACTCGTTGATCTTGTCCCCAGTCCGCGGCACAGTGCTTGTGTCGCTGCGACCGGCTTGCGCAACATACGCACCCAAGGGGGCGTACTCGGAGACCCGTGCGCCCCGTCTCACGTGCAGTCTGGTGTTCGAGTCGCGAAAAACATACGGTGGCGTAACCTACGGAGGCGTAGGTGAATGCTCGTACCGAGAGTTGGATGCCGTGACCATCGCCCCCTCCCGTCCCGCCGGCTCCGCCACGTGGAGCGACGCACAGCTCCTCCACGCGCTGGAGGAGGTGGTCGAGCGCGAGCTCAACCGCCACCTCGGCGTCGCCAAGGAGTGGATGCCGCACGAGTACGTGCCGTGGAGCCAGGGCCGTGACTTCGACGGGATCATGGGCGGCGAGGCCTGGGCCGTGGACCAGTCCCCGGTCACCGACATCGGCCGGATCTCGCTGGTGGTGAACCTGCTCACCGAGGACAACCTCCCCAGCTACCACCACGAGATCGCCAGCATGTTCGGCCGCGACGGCGCCTGGGGCACCTGGGTGCACCAGTGGACCGCCGAGGAGGGCCGGCACGCCATCGTGATGCGGGACTACCTGCTCACCACCCGCGCGGTCGACCCGGTGGCGCTGGAGCGGGCCCGGATGACGCACATGGCCGAGGGCTTCGAGTCCGACAACAGCCACTCGATGCTGCACTCGGTCGCCTATGTCGCCTTCCAGGAGCTGGCCACCCGGATCTCGCACCGCAACACCGGGCACAACTCCGGCGACCCGGTCTGCGACCGGATGCTGGCCCGGATCGCCACCGACGAGAACCTGCACATGGTCTTCTACCGGAACCTGCTGAAGGCCGCCCTGGAGATTGCCCCGGACCAGGCCATGCGCGCGGTGGCGGACGTGGTCACCGGCTTCCGGATGCCGGGCCACGGGATGCCGGGCTTCGAGCGGGCCGCCGCGCAGATGGCCATCGGCGGGATCTACAACCTGCGGATCCACCACGACGACGTGCTGCAGCCGGTGCTGCGCAACCTCAAGGTCATGGACGTCTCCGGGCTGGGCCCGGAGGGCCTGCGGGCCCAGCAGGAGCTGGGGATGTACCTGTCCGGCCTGGACGCCCAGGCCACCCGCTTCGACGAGCGCAGGGCCGCGCTGCTGGCCCGCCGGGCCGCGGCCCAGGCGAACCGCTGACCCGGACCGCCCGGGGTTCCCGGTTATGTATGAGTAAGTCAGGACTTTTCAGAACTGTGACTAACGTCACAATTCTAGCCGTTCGGCGATCATTTCCAGCCGATCGCGCTGTGTCACCGACCGTGCCCCGGTGACGCAGCGCGACGGGTGTTCGAGGCTGCCCGCACCCGGTCCTGCCATGCATTTTCCTTGGCGCGACTGGGCGGGATCGGGGCGACCCGGGGGGTTTCCAATGGTCATGATCACGGTAAGTGGTCAGCGGAACCGCAGCACGGCTCACCCGTCCGAGGCGCCCGAACGTACCCGCGATCACCTCTTTGGGGGTCGGTACGGGTGTCGATTGAGTAACAGGGCTTGAAGTAAGGCAAAATCTCGCCCTCGGGTCGGGCACAAGTCCGGCTTCCCGCGCGTTACCTGCGCTGGAGATACCCGCAGACACCCGAAGGGGGCCCGCGACATGGCTACTGACTACGACACCCCACGCAAGACCGATGACGACCTCAACGAGGACAGCATCGAGGAACTGAAGGCCCGGAGGAACGAGAAGTCGACCAGCTCGGTCGACGTCGACGAGTTCGAAGCGGCCGAAGGTCTCGAACTGCCCGGAGCGGACCTCAGCAACGAGGAGCTCTCCGTCCGGGTGCTGCCCCGCCAGGCCGACGAGTTCACCTGCATGAGCTGCTTCCTGGTGCACCACCGGAGCCAGCTGGCGAGTGAGAAGAACGGCAACCCGATCTGCCGGGACTGCGCGGCCTGACGCGTTTCGGGGTAGGGAGGTCCTTATGAGGCCGTTCCGACAGCGAGACAACGAAGAGTCGAACAGCGACGACCGGTCGGTCGACGACACCGCGGACGAACTGGCCCGCATCGCCGCCGAACTGGAGGTCTGGGACGGATCCGCTCCGGCGGAATCCGTCCCGCAGGGCGAGCGGGGCCGCAGGATGGCCTCGCTCGCAGGTGCGCTCAAGGGCAGTCTGGGCACCGGATGGACCAAGGGCGCCTCACTGCTGGGGAGCAGCACCAAGGACGGCGCCCTGCGGCTGGTGGACCGGCTCACCGAGGCGGTCCCGCGGATCCCGGTCCGCGACCTGCGCACGCTCCGCGCCCAGCACCCCTCCGCCAGGTCCGCCGAGGACCTCGCGGACAGCCTCACGTCGGGCGCGATCAAGGCGTCCGCCTCGGTGGGCGCGGGCGTCGGCGCCGCGGCCATGCTCCCGGTCCCGCCCGCGATGACGGTGGAGATCGCCGGTGAGCTGCTCGCGGTGGCGGCGATCGAGATCAAGATGATCGCCGAGCTGTACGAGGTCTACGGCCAGCCGGTCCCCGGCAGCGCGAGCCAGCGGGCCAGCGCCTATCTGTCGGTCTGGTCCTCGCGCCGCGGCCTGGACCTGACCCGTCCCGGCACGGTGGTGGCCCTGGGTGCGGGCAAGGAGCTGCGGCAGCAGCTGCGCAAGCGGCTGACCCGCAGCGGGCTGCGCAAGCTGCCGTCGCTGACGCCGATGATGGTGGGCGCGGTGGCCGGGGCGGTGGTCAACCGCAGGGACACCGCGAAGCTGGCCCAGGAGATCCGCCGCGACCTGCGCGCGCGTCCGCCGGGTGTGCCCGGCTACTGGGCCGACGCCGCCGCCGGGACGGGCCTGCCGGCCGCGGGCAGGAACGGCGGCAAGGGCAGGGCGAGGCTCGGACGGCGCGCGGGTGCCGGGTCCGGCGCCGACGCGAAGCCCGGCGAGGCCCTCGGCCAGTAGGCGCCGATCCGGCGAGCCGTCCGGTCAGCCCGCCCGGAGGGCGTCCTGGCGGGCCGTCTCCAGCGCCGCGGCGAGGGCGCCGGGGGTGCGGGTGGACAGGTACAGGTACGGCGTCGGGTCGTCCGGGTCGGTCACCTCGACCCGCAGCGCGGTGGGGATGTAGGAGCGCAGCAGCATGAACGCGCGCGCGTCCGCCTTGCGGGTGCGCCAGAGGAAGGCCTCGGCGCGGTCCAGTTCCTCCGCCGCGCCCAGCGCCTCCACCGGGATCCGGGCGTCGCCGGCCACCAGCAGGCCCTGCACCACCCGGATCCGGACCGCGCCGTAGGAGCTGAGCAGGACGGCCGCGACGGCGGCGCCGGCCACCAGGGCGAGCAGCCCGGGGACCGTCCCGAACAGGTAGAAGATGAGCCCGAAGGACACCCCGCTGCCCGCGGGGAACAGCCACCAGGTGAGCGGAGCCGTGAGGCGTTCGTCGTACATGCCTCCATTGTGGGCGTGCTTCCTGGGAGTTCCGCACAGGGGTGGCCGCTGGGCGTCACCGGCCGCGGGTTCGGCCTCCCCGGGGAAGTTCTGTAATGTCCGGTCCGTGACGACGCACACCTCCCGCCCCTCGCTGACCCCGCCGCCGGACGCGGTCGCCCCGGTCCGGCACCCCGAGGCCCCGGCCCCGGGGACGCTGATCGACCCGCACTACGAGCACTGCTTCGGCTGCGGCCCGCAGCAGCCGCACGGGCTGCACCTGGCCGCCACGGCCGGGACCGGGGTCGACGTGAGCGCGGAGTTCACGGTGGGCGCGGCGCACCAGGGCGGTCCCGGCCTGGCCCACGGCGGAGTGCTGGTCGCCGCGCTGGACGACGCGCTGGGAACGCTGAACTGGCTGCTGCACACCGCCTCGGTGACCGCCCGGCTGGAGACGGACTTCGTCCGCCCGGTGCCGGTCGGCGCCACCCTGTTCATCAGGACCTGGGTCGAGGCGGTCGCCGGACGGAAGATCTACTGCACCGGAGAGGGGAGGGTGGAGGGCCCCGAAGGGCCGCTGGCGATAGCCGCCCGCGCCCTCTTCGTCCAGGTGCGACTGGACCACTTCACCACCCACGGCCGTCCCGAGGACATCAAGGCGGCCCTGGAGAACCCCGACGTCTTCAAGCGCGCCCGCGCCTTCGAGGTGAACCCCTAGCCATGACCCAGCACCCTGTGGACGTGCTGCTCCGCCGCCTGGACCCGGAGCTGCCCGCCCCCTCCTACGCCCACCCCGGTGACGCCGGGGCCGATCTGCGCACCACCGTGGACGCCGAACTCGCGCCCGGGGAACGGGCGGTCCTGCCGACCGGGGTCGCCATCGCGTTGCCCGACGGCTACGCGGCGTTCGTCCACCCGCGCTCCGGACTCGCCGCCCGCTGCGGTCTGGCCCTGGTGAATGCCCCGGGAACGGTGGATGCCGGGTACCGTGGTGAGATCAAGGTGATCGTCGTCAACCTCGACCCGCGCGAGCGGGTGGTCTTCCACCGCGGGGACCGGATCGCCCAGCTGGTCGTCCAGCGGGTCGAGAAGGTCCGTTTCCACGAGGTGGCGGAACTTCCGGGGTCGGCGCGTGCCATCGGTGGCTTCGGGTCGACGGGCGGCCATGCCGCGGTTAGCATTCCGGCGGCCGGGCAGGAAATCTCTTCGGTACCCGACCGGGAAGGACAGTGACCGTGTTCCGTCGTCGCGCCAAGAGCGAGGACGCTGTCGAGCAGATCGAGGGCGACGAGGCCTTCGAGGACAGCGAGGACATCGCAGGTGTGGACTCCGTGGAGGAGGACGACGCCGAGGACGAGCGGGTGGGGCTTCCGCCCGCGCCGCGTCCGGACGGCCCCTGGGACTCCACCGAGGTGGAGGACGCAGCGGAGGGCCGAGTGGATCTGGGCGGCCTGCTGGTGCCCGGTGTCGAGGGCATGGAGCTGAGGGTCGAGGTGGCCGGCGACTCCATCGTCGCGGCGACCCTGGTGCTCGGTAACAGCGCCATCCAGCTGCAGGCCTTCGCGGCCCCCAAGTCGGAGGGCATCTGGGGCGAGGTCCGCGAGGAGATCGCCTCGGGGATCACCCAGCAGGGCGGCACCGTGGACGAGGAGGAGGGCCCGCTGGGCTGGGGCCTGCGCGCCCAGGTCCCGGTGGCGCTGCCGGACGGCACCCGCGGCGTGCAGGTGGTGCACTTCGTCGGCTGCGACGGGCCGCGCTGGTTCCTGCGCGGCGTGATCTCCGGCCAGGCCGCGGTGCAGCCGGAGTCGGCCGGGATCCTGGAGCAGGTGTTCCGGGAGACCGTGGTGGTCCGCGGGGAGACCCCGATGGCGCCGCGCGACCCGATCGTGCTGAAGCTCCCCGAGGACGCGCAGATGGTCGCGGACGGCATGCCGCAGCAGCAGCCGGCCGCCCCGGAGAACCGCTTCAGCGGCGACCCGATGAACCCGTTCGAGCGCGGCCCGGAGATCACCGAGGTCCGCTGAACCACCCCGCTGGACCACGGCAGGCCCCCGTTCGCGGGGGCCTGCCGCTTTTGTCCGCGGGGCAACCGGAAGGTCGCCTGCCACCTTTCCGGGAACCCTTGAACTCCCGGGCGTCGGCCCCCCATGCTGTGGCAGATCGTTTCTGGTCTAGACCAGAGTCATGGACGAGCCGGGGGAGCAGCGTGGCCGCGACAGCCGTCAGAGCCGGGGGCCAGGGGAAGGCCGGCAGCGGCGGACCGCCGCGCAGGCTGCCGGTGCAGATCCGCCGCTCGGCGCACCACGGCCTGGTGCTGACCGCCGCCGCGCTCACCGTGCTGCTGGCCGGGACGGTGCTGTCGGCGCTCGCCGCGCTGGCCGGGTTCGCGGTGGACGCGGGCACGGTCAGCCGGGTCGCGGCCCAGCCGGAAGCCCAGGTCCAGGTCAGCGCGAGCTACGCGGCGGCCGGGATGGCGGTCGGGGACCGGGACGTCAGGGCCGCTCTGGACCGCACCTTCGGGCCGGTGGCCCGGCACACCTACCTGGGCCTGGTCGGCCAGACCCCGCTGGTGGTGCCGGGGGCCGCGGTCACGCCGACGCCGATGTACCCGGTCGCGGTCCAGGGCGCCGCCGCCCACGGCGTCCTGGTGTCCGGCAGCTGGCCGGCCGGTGCGGGCGACGCCCCCGGCGGCGCCTTCCTGCACCTGCCGGTGGTCCACCCCGGCGCCGAGGGCCCGACCAGCGGCGACGGGACCCCGGTGGACGCGGCCCTGCCGGAGCAGCTGGGGCTGCGGCTGCACCTCAAGCCGGGCTCGCTGCTCAAGCTGGAGGACTCCTACCAGCACCGGGTCACCCTGCGGATCACCGGCCTGTTCCGGCCGTCCGCCACCGAGCCGGGCTTCTGGAGCGCGGTCGCCGGCAACGCCACCGACGTCACCGACCTGGTGCTGGTCGCCCCCGGGCAGCTGAACGGCACCGCCGCGTTCAACCAGCAGGTCGCGGTCCGCTGGGACGCCGTCCCCGACTTCTCCCGGCTGCGGGCCGGGGACCTGCCCGGCCTGGGCCAGCGGGTGACCGAGCTGACGACCAGTGACACCAACCACTCGGTGTTCCACGGCGCGGACCCGTCGCTGCTGCTGGTCAACCCCACCTCCACGCTGCCGGTGATCCTGGACCACCTGGCCGGGACCGAGGTGGTGGCCAGGTCCGCGCTCTACCTGCCCGGCGCGCTGCTCGCGGTGCTGGCACTGACCACCCTGGTGCTGACTGCCCGTCAGCTCGCGGCGCACCGGCGGACCGAGCTGGTGCTGCAGCAGACCAGGGGCGCGGGCGGGCAGCGGCTGCTGACCGCGGCCGGGGTCGAGTGGGCGGTGATCGTGCTGCCGACCGCGGTGGCCGCGCCGTTCCTGGCCGAGCCGCTGCTGCGCGGCCTGCACCGGACCGGGTTGCTGCAGGGGCCGCTGCCCGGCAGCACCCTGGGTGCGGAGGCCTGGGGCGCGGTGCTGCTGACCGCGCTGGTGCACGGGACCGCCGCGCTGCTGCCGGTGCTGCGCACGGTGACCGGACGGGACTTCGCGGTCCGGGTCAGGGTGCGCAGCGCCAGGGCCGCGGCGGCGCAGCAGTTCGGCGCGGACCTGGCGCTGCTGGCGGTGGCCGTCCTCGGCTACCTGCAACTGCGGCACTACCACTCCACGGTGACCCTGGCCGGGACGGTGGACCCGGTGCTGGTGCTGGTCCCGGTGGTCGCGGTGGGCGCGGCGTCGGTGCTGCTGCTCCGGCTGCTGCCGCTGGCCTCCCGGCTGCTGGACGCCTTCGCCCGGCGCCGCCGCGGCCTGGTGCTGCCGCTGGCCGGCTGGCAGATCAGCCGGCGCTCGCAGCGGCACGCGGGCCCGGTGGTGCTGATGTGCCTGGCGGTGACCGTCGGCGCGCTCGCGACCACCGCCCTGGCCTGCCTGGACGCCCTGGCCGAGGACCAGGCCCAGTTCACCATCGGCGCGGACGTCGCGGTCACCTCGGCGGCGGCGAGCGGGGCCCCGGGTTACCCGGCCGAGTCGCTGCGGGCCCGGTTGCAGGCGCTGCCCGGGGTCAGCGCGGTGAACCCGGTCACGGTGAACCAGGCGATGGCCGCCGAGGACAGCGTCGCGGTCGGCCTGATCGGCATCGACAGCACCGCGACCGCGCCAGGACGCGCCGTCCCGCCGCCGCCGTCGCTGCGCCGGGACCTGGCCGGACCGCACTACGCCGCCGAGGTCGCGTCACTCGGAAAGGGCCGGTCGTCGGACGGCGTGGCGCTGCCAGGACACCCGGCCGGGATCGACCTCGACCTCGCGCTGAGCGCGGACACCGGGCCCGGCGCGAGGGTCTCGGCGCCGGGCCTGACCGTCACCGTGGTCGATGCGGACGGGGTGAGCGACCAGCTCGCGCTCCCGCCCACCGCGGCCGACGGGGTCCGCCGGACGCTGCACCTGGCCCTGCCCGGACGGGCCGACAGCGCCTACCCGCTGCGGGTGACCGGTCTGGCGCTGACGCCGCTGCCCGACCAGCCGGCGGCCCGGTTCGGACTGACCCTGTACCGGATCGGCGGGGACGGCTGGACCGCCGCGCTGCCGACCGGGCAGCGCTGGTACGACCGGACCGGGGGGCCGGGCCAGGCGGGGGCCGCCCTGGCCGCCGGCACGACCGACTGCGCGTCAGCGGGCTCCGCCCCCGCCGCCTCGACCGCGCACTACCCCACCGGCGTGTGCACGCTGTCCGGGGGAAGCGGCGCGGCGCCGCTGTTGAGCGCCGAGGTCGCCTCCGCCCCGCCGGGCGGGCAGGCGGAGGGTACCGCGGTCCGGCTGGAGCCGGGCAGGCCGGGGCCCTGGCAGGCGGAGCCGGTCCCGGTGCTCGCCGACGACTCCTTCGTCGCGCAGACCCACACCCGGGTCGGCGGCACCATCCGGATCGGGGTGGGCCTGGACGGCATCGGGCAGGAGCAGAACGTCGACGTGACGGTCGTCGGCACGGTCCCCGCGCTGCCCGGGGTCGGCAGCCTGCAGTCGGCCCTGCTGGTCGACCAGCGAGTGCTGGCCGCCGCCGAGCTGGCCAAGGGGATCCGCCCGCAGCAGCCGAACGGATGGTGGCTGACCAGCACCCGCCCGGCCGCCGACGCGGCGGCCGTGGCCGCGGACCCGCTGCTGGGCACGGCGGTCACCCGGGACCAGGTCGCGGCCCAGCAGCGCTCCGACCCGTTCCGGTTCGGGATGCGGGCGGTGCTCGCGCTGTGTCGGCTGCTCGCCCCGGCGTTCGCGGTGATCGGCTTCACCGTGCACGTGGTGATCACCACCCGGGAGCGGCGGCGCGAGTTCGCGCTGCTGCGGGCGATGGGCACGCGCAGCCGGCGGCTGGCGACCCTGCTCTGGCTGGAGCAGATCGGGGTGACCCTGTTCGCGGTGCTCCCCGGGGCGCTGCTGGGGGTCGGCCTGGCCGCGGTGATCCTGCCCCTGGTCACCGTGGACGACACCGGGGAGCAGCCGTACCCCCCGCTGCGGATCGACGTGCCGTGGCTGTGGGTGGCGCTGACGGCGGTGGCCACCGCCGGGGCGATCTGCCTGGTGGTGATGACCCTCTCCCGGCTGCTCGCCCGGGTGGACCTGGTCCGGACTCTGCGAGCGGGGGAAGACTCATGACCGGCGGAACACGCCTGCTGCGCAGCGAGGCCAGGGGGGACCTGCCGCTGCTGGCCTGTCTGGCGGTGCTGGTCGCGGTGCTCGCCGGGATCGGCGCGGCCGGTCCGGTGGTGCTGGCGGGCCAGCGGGACCAGGCGCTGCGGCACCGGGTCGCCGCGGCCCAGCACGGCCCGGCGCTGGTGTCGGTGAGCACCGCCGAGGAGGTCTTCGACGACCCGGCGCTGCAGGCGCACGCCGGTCCGGTGCTCAGCCAGACCGCCGCGGGCGGCGAGCAGGTGGTCGGGACCGCGACCCTGCCGACCGGGTCCTCGCTGACGGTGGCCAGGACCGTGGTGACCTTCCCGCTGCTGAAGGTGACCGCCCCGCAGAGCACCGTGGACCGGGCCAGCACCACCTCGCTGACCCCGCATCACGTCAGCGACGCCGCGGCGCACCTGCGCTATGTGGCGGGCGGGCCGCCCGGCGGGCGGGCCCCGGCCGGTTCGCCGCCCGGCATCGCGATCTCGCGGGCCGCCGCCGCGCTGACCGGGCTGACCGTGGGCCAGCAGGTCACCGCCCAGGAGGAGCCCCTGCTCGGGGTCTTCCACAGCACCTACTTCACCGTCTCCGGGATCTTCGAGCCGGTCGACCCCGACGACGACTTCTGGCGCGACCAGCCCACCCTGAACCAGCCGCAGTCCTACCCGGACGGGACCAAGGACGGGAAGGCCAACGTCTCGGTCCAGGGCCTGGTCGACGCGGACGCCGCGGCGGAGATGAAGGACGACGCGATCACCCTGCCCACCATCACCTGGGAGCTCCGGCTCGGGCTCGGGCACGACGCGGTGCACCAGGCCGCCGGGGTGCTGAGCGCGCTCCAGGCCTACCCGACCGACCTGGCCGGCAGCATGTGCGGTTCCTCGGACCCGATGGGCCGGGAGCAGTGCGAGATGGGCAACGTCAAGGTCGGCACGTACCAGCTCGACGACCGGTTCACCCCGCTGGCCACTGCCTTCGCCGGCGAGGACGTGCAGACCAGGGAACTCGCCTCGTTCGCCGGCGCCTCGCTGTTCGCGGTCGGCCTGGTGACCGTTCTGGTGGCGATACGGCTGCTGCTGCGCCGCCGGGCCGACGACCTGGCGCTGCAGCGCTCGCGCGGGGCGTCCAGTACCGGTCTGGTGCTGCTGCGGACCGCGATCACCACGCCGGTGGTGCTGGCCGCGGCGGCGCTGGGCTGGTTCCTGGGGCGCTGGCTCGCCCCGACCGGGACCAGCGGCTCGCCGCAGCCGCTGCTGGCGCTGCTGGGCACCGGCCTGGCGCTGCTGCTGGTCCCGCTGCTGACCTGGCAGGCGGTCAGGGAGCCCGCGGTCGCCCGTGATCCGCGGCGGCGCGGCCGTCGCCGCGGTCGCCGGGCGGTGCTGGAGGCGACCGCGCTGCTGCTGGCGGTGGCCGGGACGGTCGCCCTGCGGGCCCGGGGCAGCGGCGGCGGGGACGGGGTGGACCTACAGCTCAGCCTGGTGCCGGTGCTGCTCGCCACGGCCGCGGTGCTGCTGCTGGTCCGGATCTACCCGCTGGTGCTCCGGCTGCTGGCAGGCCAGGCCAGGCGGGGCAGCGGGGTGGTCGCCTTCGTCGGCCTGCGCCGGGCCGGACGGGACGCCCCGGCGACCGCGCTGGCCCTGTTCGTCCTGGTGATCACCCTGGGCACGGCGGTGTTCGGCGGCCTGGTCTCGCGCTCGATCGCGGACGGCGGGGCGGTCGGCGCGGCCTGGTCGGCGGGCGGCGACGTGGCCGTGCTGCAGAGCGGCAATGTGACGCCCAAGCCGGTCCCGTCCGGCGCCGGCAGCCCGGTGCGGACCACCGTGGCCGAGCACCGCCGCAGCGTCCACCTGGTCGGCGACGTCAACGGGGCGACCTACGCCGGGGTCGCGCTGGTCACCGTGGACGCGGCCCGGCTGGCCGCCGCCGAGCCGGGCTCGCCGCTGGTGCGGGCCCTGGCCGCGCTGGGCGACGGCAGGCCGGTCCGCACCGACCCGACCGACCAGTCGTTCCCGGTGCTGACCGGTGCCGCGTTCTTCGCCGAGGAGTCCAAGGAGACCCTCACCGCCACCGTCGACGCCGCGGTGACCGTCCCCGGGGCGCTCCATGTGCGGCCGGCCGGGGTGCTGGACCCGGCGGCCCTGGCCGACCCGGCGCTCGGACCGATCACCGGCGGACTGCCCGCCGGGACCGTGCTGATGGTGGCCACCGGCGCCGCCGACGCGGTGCTCCCCGGCCAGCTGACCGGCGCCACCGCGCTGCTGGTCTACGACCGGCCCGGGGCCGATCCGCGGGCCGCCGCGCTGGCGGCGGGCGACGCGCTCGGCCCGCTGGCCGAGATCCGGCTGCGGGCCGACCAGCTGGCGCAGCTGCGGGACGACGGCCTGGCCCGGCTGGTGAGCACCTCGTACACGGTCTGCACGCTGCTGGCGGTGCTGTTCGGGCTGCTCGCGGTCGCCCTGGAGCTGGTGCTGACCGCCCGTGAGCGCAACCGCACCAGCTCCTACCTGCGCACGCTCGGCCTGAGCGGCGGGGCGGCGACGTTCCTGCAGATCGCGCAGCTGCTGCCGCTGGCCGCCGCCGCGGCCCTGGGCGGGGTGCTGATCGGGGTGCTGGAGCCGCGGATCCTGGGCCCGGCACTGAGTATCCGTCAGTTCACCGGCGGCCCGGCCGACCCGGCCCTGCGCACCGACTACCGGCTGACCCTGCTGCTCGGCCTCGGCCTGGGACTGCTGGTCCTGGGGGCCGCGGTGGTGGAGAGTACGGTGGCTCGCACGCGGCGGCTCGGCGCGGTGCTCAGACTGGGGGGCACATGACCGGGGTGAGCAAAAAAGCTACCGAGCCAAGCAAGGAAACGACAGAATTGGCCACCACTGCCACCACCATCATCGCCACTGCCACAGACGCTTCGCCGGGGGGAACACCGTGACCGTCAACAGCCCGACCACTGCGCCGCCCGACCTCGCCGAGCTGCGCCGCCGCGCCGCCGCGGCCGGGGTGCCGGACCGGGAGGAGGGCCTGATCGTCTGCGAGAACCTGGTCCGGATCTACCAGACCGAGGGCGTCGAGGTGCAGGCCCTGCAGGGGCTCGACCTGGCCGTGGCCAAGGGGGAGATGATCGCGGTCATCGGCGCCTCCGGCTCCGGCAAGTCCACCCTGCTCGGCATCCTGTCCGGCCAGGACGTCCCCACCGCCGGGTCGGCCGAGGTGGCCGGCCACGACCTGCTCGCCATGAAGCGCCGGGACCGGCTCGCCTACCGGCGCGGCACGGTCGGCTTCGTCTGGCAGCAGACCGCCCGCAACCTGCTCCCGTACCTGACCGCGGTCGAGAACGTGATGCTGCCGATGAGCTACACCGGGGTCAAGCGCGGCAAGCGCCGGGCCCGCGCCGAGGAGCTGCTCGACCTGCTCGGCGTCGGCCACTGCCGGGACCGCGGCCCCGGCGAGCTGTCCGGCGGCGAGCAGCAGCGGGTCGCCATCGCGGTGGCCAACGCCAACGGCCCCCGGGTGCTGTTCGCCGACGAGCCCACCGGCGAGCTGGACACCGCCACCAGCGAGGAGATCTTCGCCGCGCTGCGCAGCGCCAACCGGGACCTGGGCGTCACCGTGGTCGTGGTCACCCATGACGCACTGGTCTCCGAGCAGGTCCAGCGCACCGTGCGGATCCGCAACGGCCGCACCTCCACCGAGGTCCTGCGCAGCGTCACCACCGGTCAGGACGGCGTGGAGGAGCTGACCGCGGAGGAGTACGCGGTACTGGACCGCAACGGACGGCTGCAGCTACCGTCCGAGTTCACCGAGCGGCTGCACATGCGCAAGCGGGTGAGGCTGGCGCTGGAGGCCGATCACATCGGAGTATGGCCGGACGCGGCGGCCCGGCAGGCCAGGGCCGACGCGGACGGGGACGCCGACGCCGACCCGGGCGCCGGGCCCGACCAGGACTCCGACCGGAACTCCGACCAGAACCAGGGGAAGCGATGAGCAGCAGCACCGCACCGCAGGGCGCCGCCGCGGTGGCCGAGCCCGGAGCGCCGATGGTGGAGGTCCAGGACCTGCACAAGACCTTCGGCAGCGGCTCCACCGCCGTGCACGCCCTGCGCGGCGTGTCCTTCACCGCCCGCCGCGGTGAACTGACCGCGCTCAAGGGGCGTTCCGGATCCGGCAAGACCACCCTGCTCAACCTGGTCGGCGGCCTGGACCGGCCCAGCTCGGGCCGGATCGTGGTGGACGGCCGCACCCTCGCCGACTCCGACGGCGCCGAGCTGCCCGAGGACGGGCTGCTGGCGCTGCGCCGGGACCGGATCGGCTTCGTGTTCCAGTCCTTCGGGCTGATCCCGATCCTCACCGCGGCCGAGAACGTCGGCGTCCCGATGCGGCTCAAGCGCACCCCGCCGCGCGAGCGCGAGGAGCGGGTACGCGAGCTGCTCGGCCTGGTCGGCCTGACCGACCACGTCGACCAGCGGCCCGGCGAGCTGTCCGGCGGCCAGCAGCAGCGGGTGGCCATCGCCCGCGCGCTGGCCAACCAGCCGGCCCTGATCATCGCCGACGAGCCCACCGGCCAGCTGGACTCCGACACCGGCCGCGCGATCATGCAGCTGCTGCGCGCGGTGGTGCGCAGCGAGGGCGTCACCGCCCTGGTGGCCACCCACGACCCGGCGCTGATGGAGCTCGCGGACCGGGTGCTCGACCTGAGGGACGGCCAGATCGTCGAGGGGTAGCGGCCAGGGCGGCGGCCGGCTGGGGATCAGGCCGCCACCGGCTCCCCGACGCCGACCCCCAGCTCGGCCAGCAGCTCCGTCCGCAGCTCGGCGGACCCCCGTACCGCCTGGTGCGGGCGGCCGAGCCGACCGTCGGTGAGGACGATGATCCGGTCCGCCAGCGCGATGGCCTCGTCCACGTCATGGGTCACCAGCAGCACGGCCGGGCGGTGCCGGGCGCACAGCTCGCGCAGCAGCCCGTGCATCCGCAGCCGGGTCAGCGCGTCCAGTGCGCCGAACGGCTCGTCCAGCAGCAGCAGCTGCGGGTCCCGGACCAGGGCGCGGGCCAGCGCCGCGCGCTGGGCCTCGCCGCCGGAGAGGGTGACCGGCCAGGCCCTGGCGTGGTCGGTCAGGCCGACCTCCTCCAGCGCGGTGAGCCCGGCCGCCCTGGCCCCGGCCCTGGGCAGTCCGAGCACCACGTTGTCCAGCACCCGCTTCCAGGGCTGCAGCCGGTGGTCCTGGAACACCACCGAGCGGCGTTCGGGCACCAGCAGCCGCCCGGTGAACTCCGGGTCCAGGCCGGCCATCGCCCGCAGCAGGGTGCTCTTGCCCGAGCCGCTGCGGCCCAGCAGCGCCAGGAACTCGCCCTGGCGCAGGGTCAGGTCGATCCCGGCCAGGACCTCGCGGCCGTCGAAGGAGCGGTGCAGATCGGTCGCGCTGACGGCGAGTGGGGTCATCTCAGGCTCCGTTGAATCCATGGCGCCAGACCAGCAGGCGGCGCTCCAGCAGGCGGACCAGCGAGTCGGCGAGCAGCCCCAGCAGCCCGTAGATCAGCAGGCCGAGGACGATGATGTCGGTCCGGTACCAGGCCTGGGCCTGGTTCATTAGGTAGCCGATGCCGCTGGTGGCGTTGAGCTGCTCGGCGATGATGATCACCAGCCAGGCGCTGGTCAGCGCGAACCGCAGGCCGACCAGGAAGCCGGGCACGGCACCGGGCAGGACCACGTGCCGGATCAGCCCGAGCCGGCCGAGCCCGACCACCCGGCCCGACTCGACCAGCCGGTTGTCCACGCCGCGGATGCCGGCGTAGGTGTTGATGTAGACCGGGCAGGCGGCGGCGAACACCACCAGGGCGATCTTCGGCTGCTCGCCCACCCCGAACCAGATGATCACCAGCGGCAGCAGCCCGAGCACCGGCAGCGCCCGGACCACCTGCATGGTGGAGTCGATCAGCTCCTCGCCCAGCCGGAACAGTCCGGCCAGCACGGCCAGCAGCACGCCCGCGCTGACGCCGATCGCCAGGCCGACCACCACCCGCTGCAGCGAGGCCAGCAGATTGGTGCCCAGCTCGCCGTCGCTGGTTAGCTGCCAGGCCGCGACCGCCACCTGGCTCGGGGTGGCCAGAATCCGCGGGTTGATCTGCCCGAGGGTGCCCAGCAGCTGCCAGACCGCGACGACCAGGGCCGGGCCGGCCAGCCGCCGCAGCCACCGGGGGAGCGGGACCCGGGTCCGGTGCGGACGGCTCAGCGTGCCGGCGTCGATCAGTGCCGCCGTGTCGGGGTCCTGGCTCGTGTCCGGTGGTACTGCGACGGTGGTCGCCATGGTGGATCCTTCCGCGGGAAAGGGGGTCAGACGGTGGCCGCGACCCGGTGGTCGGCCGTGAAGGGCCTGCCCTCGACGAGTTCGGAGCTGCGCCCGTCCGGTCCCACCGGCAGGTCGCCGATCAGGGTCACCCGGTGCAGCCTGCGTTCCACGTCCAGGTGCTCCAGGTCGCGCGGGGCGAGGTGGGCGGTGGCGCGGTTGTCCCAGAAGGCCACGTGGCCGGCCTCCCAGCGGAACCGGACGGTGTACTCGGGACGGGTGATCTCGGCGTAGAGCAGGTCCAGGATCCGCTTGCTCTCGGCCGGGCTGACGTCGACGAGGTGGCTGGTGAAGCCGGGGTTGACGAACAGCGCCCGCTCCCCGGTCTCCGGGTGCACCCGGACCACCGGGTGGATCGAGACCAGCAGGTTGTCGTTGATCCGCTTGGCGTAGTCGCTGTCCCCGGAGATCCGGGCGCTGCCGCCGTAGCGGTGCTCGGCGCGGAGGGTGTCCACGAAGGCCCGGACCGGGGCGGACAGGCCCTGGTAGGCGGCGACCAGGTTGGTCCAGGTGGTGTCGCCGCCGGCCTCGGGCACCCGCTCGGCCCGCAGGATCGAACCGGCCGGCGGGTTGACCGCCGCGGTCACATCGGTGTGCCAGCCGTCGAAGTAGCTGTACTGGCGCTTGCGGTACTCGTCCCGGAAGCCCTTGCCGTAGCGCTGCTCGAACCGGGCCGGGTCGATGGTGAAGATCTCCGGGTGGTCCTCGGGCGGGGTGTCGTCGTGCGGGTGGGCGTAGGTCAGCTCGCCGAACTGCCGGGCGAAGGCGATCTGCGCGGCGTGGTCCAGCTCCTGGCCCCGGAAGAACACCACCTTGTGGCGGTGCAGCGCCTCCCGGATCTGCTGCACCTCGGCGGGGTCGAGCGGCTGGGCGAGGTCGACTCCGTGGATGTCGGCGCCGATGTGGCCGGCGACCTGGCGGACGGTCAGAGTCATGGGGTTTCCCTTCGTCGTGCTGCTGTCTGCTGCTACTGGTTGGCGGCGACGAGTGCGCTGAACTCCTGGGTGACGTCGGCCGGGAACTCACTGGCGACGTCGACCTTTCCGGGGACCTGGCCGTTGGCCAGGAACAGGTCTGCCTGCCGCTGCTGGGCGTTGACGACGTTCTGGTCCAGCGGCGAGAACGTGGTCTCGCCCGAGTTCCGGTAGACCAGCCTGCCGACGGCCGGGGTCTGCTTGTTGACCTTCACGTAGTAGGCGTCGATCCAGGCGTCCGGGTGCGCCCGGTTCCAGGCGGTGGCCTTGATCAGGCGGCCGACCAGGTCCTTGAGCGCGGTCCGGTCGGCGGAGTTCGCCAGGGCCGTCCTGGTGGCGAGCCAGAAGGTGTAGCCGGAGGACACCTGGGAGCCGTTGATCAGCTTCACCGCGTCCGGGTGCGCCGCGGTGTAGGTCACCAGGTCCTGGGCGGCCACGGTCGCGGCGTCGACGCTGCCCGACTCCAGTACCCCGCCGATGTTCTGCAGCGGGACGTCGACCGGGACCACGTCCGCCTGCTTCAGGTGGACCGTTTCCAGCGCCTGGAGCAGGAAGCCCTGGTTGGCGGTGCCCTTGGAGTAGGCGACCTTGTGGCCCTTGATGTCGGCGAGGGTGCGGATGCCCGAGCCCGCGCGGGCCAGCAGGGTGTAGCCGGGGCCGACCGTGTGGCTGACCGCGACCACGTCCACCGGGAGCCCGGCCGCGGCGGCGTTCAGAGCCGGGGTGTCGCCCATGACGCCGAAGTCGACGTCACCGGCCACGATCGCCTGGCTCACCAGCGGACCGCTGTTGAACTGGTCGAACTCCACCTTGTAGGGGAGGCCGGTCAGCTCCCCCGAGGTCTGCAGCAGGGTCTGCAGGAACTTGCCCTGGTCGCCGACGCGCAGGGTGACCGGTCCGGCTTTGGCGCCGCCGGATGTGTCGGCGGAGGCGTTGCCGCCGCAGGCGGCGGCGAACGGGAGCAGCAGTGCCGCGAGGGCGGGCAGGGCGAGGGCGCGAAGGGCATGGGTGCGCATGGCTGTGGGTTCCTTGGATCGACGGGTCAGACGGAGGCGTAGCGGTTGGCCGGGCGGTCCAGCCCGTAGTGCTGGCGCAGGGTCCGGCCGCTGTACTCGTGCCGGAACAGGCCGCGCTCGCGCAGCAGGGGGACGACGTGCTCGGCGAACAGGTCGAGGCCCTCGGGCAGGATCGGCGGCATGATGTTGAAGCCGTCGGCCGCGCCTTGGTCGAACCAGAGCTCGATGTGGTCGGCGACCTGCTCCGGGGTGCCGGCCAGGACCTGGTGCCCGCGTCCGCCGCCGAGCCGGCCGACCAGTTGGCGCAGCGTCAGCCGGTCGCGTTCGGCCAGGTCGCGGATCAGGGTGAACCGGCTCTTGGCCCCGTTGATCGCGGTCAGCGGCGGCAGTGGCGGCAGCGGGGCGTCCAGCGGGTGGGCGCCGAGGTCCACCCCGAGCACCACCGACAGGGTGGCGACCGCCCTGGTCGGGTCGATCAGGTCGTCCAGCTCCTGGTCCAGTGCCTTGGCCTCGGCCTCGGTGGAACCGAGCACCGGGACGATGCCCGGCAGCACCACGATCCCGGCGGGGTCGCGGCCCAGGGCGGCGGCCCTGCGCTTGAGGTCGCGGTAGAACTCCTGGCCCTCCTCCAGCGTCTGCTGCGCGGTGAACACCGCCTCGGCGTTGGCCGCGGCGAAGCCCCGGCCGTCCGCCGAGCTGCCGGCCTGCACCAGCAGCGGGTGGCCCTGCGGGCCGCGCGGGATGTTCAGCGGGCCGAGCACCCGGAAGTGCTCGCCGCTGTGCCGGACCTCGTGCAGCCGGGCCGGATCGGTGAGCCGCCCCTCCGCCTTGTCCAGCAGCAGCGCGCCGTCCTCCCAGCTGTCCCACAGCGAGCGCACCACCTCCAGGTACTCGGCGGCCCGCTGGTAGCGGACCGCGTGCTCCTGGTTGGCGTCCCGGTTGAAGTTGCGGGCGGCCCGGTCTCCGGCCGAGGTGACGATGTTCCAGCCGGCCCGGCCCTTGCTGAGGTGGTCCAGCGAGGCGAACTGCCGGGCCAGGTTGTAGGGCTCGGTGAAGCCGGTGGAGACCGTCCCGATCAGCCCGATCCGCTCGGTGCCCACGGCCAGCGCGGACAGCAGCGTGAACGGCTCGAAGTGGCTGATCCAGGCGTTGGCCCGGGACGGGTCGGGCCCCTCGACGCCGTCCGCGAGGAACACCGAGTCGAAGGCGGCGGCCTCGGCGGTGGCGGCCAGCCGCTGGAAGTGGGCCAGTGAGGAGAGGTTCGCCGGGTCGGTACGGGGGTGGCGCCAGGCGGCCTCGTGGTGGCCGACGCCCATCAGGAAGAGGTTGAGGTGCAGTTGCCTGCGGTTTGTGGGCATGCGTGAGCACTCCGGGACGTGGAGGTGGCGAGGTGGCGTGCGGAAGCGACGTGCGGGAACGACGTGCCGTCAGAACCCGGAGCGGTCACGGGCGGAACGGAACGCGGGGAGGGCGACGAGGAGCTAACAGCCCAGTCCGGCGAAGTGGTGCAGGCGGAAGGCGTTCACCGGGTGCCGGCCTGCGGCCCCCCGGATCGTCGCCCTGCGCTGTGCGTCCATACCCCGAGTCTGCGGGCTGCCGACCTTGGCGGCAACGGTTTCTGACACGGTGGAACTAACTCCGGCGCCGTTGGCGGTCATGCCGACCTCGCCGTCCGCAGCGCCAGCGGATCCCGGTGCACCGAGGCCAGCACCGGTGCACCGGCCGCGACCGCTAGCGCCCCGGGACCGAAGGAACTCGGGCGGACCAGTTGCTGCACCGGCTGCCGGGTGTGCGCGGCCACCTCCTGGTGCAGCTCGTCCAGCAGCTCCGGCAGGTACATGGTGACCGCCTCGGTGAGCACCAGGACATCGGGGCCGATCATGTCCAGCAGCAGCGCCACCGCCGGGGCCAGCAGCCGCAGCCTGGCCCGGCACAGCTCCAGGGCGTGCCGGCTCCCCTGCCCGGCCGCGGCCAGCAGCAGCGGCAGCTCGGGCCGCGGCACGACGCCCTCGGCGACCGCGCGCTCGGCCACCGCCCGGTCCGAGACCGTGGCCTGCAGGCAGCCGGTCCGGCCGCAGGGGCAGGGCGTGGTCGATTCCGGCACCGGCAGGTGGGCGATGCCGCCCGCACTGTTGTCCCGCCCCCGCAGCAGCACCCCGCCCGCGGCGATGGCCGCGTCCACCACGTTCCCGACGAACAGGTGCACCAGGTTGCCCTCCCGTCGCCCGCCGCCGCTCTTGTCCGGCGTGCTTCGCACGGCACCTTCCTCCTGGCCCGCGCCGAAGAGCAGTTCGGCCTGGGCCAGGGCACGGGCGTGGCTGTCCACGTGGATCGGCAGCCGGGTCGCCGACCGCAGGGTCTGCCGCAGCGGGACCTGCCGCCAGCCCAGCGCGCTGTTCTCGACCAGCACCCCGGACTCCGGGTCCACCCGGCCGCCGGTGACCACGCCCAGGCCGAGCACCGAGCGGCCCCCGGCGTGCCGGCGCAGGAAGCCGGGCAGCAGGGCCGCGATGTCCTGCAGCACCCCGGTGGGGTCCGCCCGCCGCGGGGCCTGCTCCTGCGCGGTGACCTGGCCGCGCAGGTCGGTCAGCGAGAAGGTCAGCTGCGGAATGGCGATGTGCACCCCGGCCGCCAGGTGGTGCCCGGTGTCGATGTCCAGCGGGATCCGCGGTCGCCCGGGCCGGGGTTGCGCGGGCTGCTCCCTGGGCTCGTACACCAGGCCGAGCGCCAGCAGGTCGGCCACGTGCCGGGAGACGGCCGCCGGGCTCAGGCCGGTCTCCCTGCTGATGGCGGTGCGGGCCAGGGGCCCGCGGCGCAGGGCGGCGCGGAGCACGGCGGCCGCCCCGTCGGGCTGCTCGGGCACGGGCGGCGGTGCGGGAGTGGCAATCAGCGCGAGCGGCATCGGCGGAGTCCTCGGTCGACGGGGTACGGATCGGCTACCGGCCGCCGGGACAGGTCGAGGAGGTCATGCGCCGATGGTCGCAACGCCGTCGGGGAGGGTCAATGGACGTGTGTTACAGCGGTGTGGCAGTCCTGCGAACCGGAGGGGGCCGGCCGGGACGCGGACTACCAGAGCGCGGGCTTGCGGTGCGCCCACGGGTGGACCCGTTCCAGCTGTGCGGACAGCGAGATCAGCGTCGCCTCGTCGCCGTAGCGTCCGCCGAGCATCACCCCGATCGGCAGTCCGGCCTCGTTCCAGTACAGCGGCAGGCTCACCGACGGCTGGCCGGTGGAGTTGTAGAGCCCGGTGAACGGGGTGAAGGCGGTCAGGTTGCCGAACTCCCGGACCGGGTCCCGGTCGTCGCGCAGGCCGCCGACCAGGGCCGGGGGCTGGGCCAGGGTCGGCGTGAGGATCACGTCGAAGTCCTGCTGCAGCGTCGCCACCAGCGCCCCGACCGCGCGGAAGGTGTAGAGCGCGGCGGCGAAGTCCGGCCCGGAGACCTCCCGTCCGAGCGCGCGCAGATGCCGGGTCAGCGGCATCAGCAGCGACTCGTCCGGCGCCGGCCGGGCCGCCGCCATCACCGCCCACACCCGTTCGAACACCACCCGCAGGTTGTCGTCGGCCGGGAGCTCCAGCGCCTGCGGGCGGTGGCCCAGCGAGGCGAGCAGCTCGGCGGCGCTCTCGGTGGCCGCGAGGCAGTCCGGGTGCACGGTGATCCCGGGGATCGACGGGGTGGTCAGCACGGCCACCCGCAGCGCGGCGGGCTCGCGGGCCACCTGGTCCAGGAAGGTCTCGCCGGGCGGCAGCGCGGGCGCGGTGTACGGGTCCCCCGGCATCGGTCCGGACATCACGTCCAGCAGCGCCGCCGCGTCCGCGACGGTACGGGCCAGCGGGCCCGCCGTGCTCAGGCCGCTGATGTCGTACAGAGTCGGGCCGCTGCTGATCCGGCCCCGGCTGGGCTTGATCCCGAACAGCCCGCAGACCGAGGCCGGGATCCGGATCGAGCCGCCGCCGTCGCTGCCCTGCGCCAGCGGCGCCAGCCCGGCGGCCACCGCCGCGCCCGCGCCGCCGCTGGAGCCCCCGGCGGACCGGTCCAGGTCCCAGGGGGTGCGGGCGGGCGGGGCGATCTCGTTCTCGGTGTAGCAGGGCAGCCCGAACTCCGGGGTGTTGGTCTTGCCCAGCAGCACCGTCCCGGCCTCGCGCAGCTTGCTGACGACGTGGTCGTCGGTCTCCGGGACGTGCTCGGCGAAGGCGGCGGAACCCAGGGTGGTCCGCACCCCGGCGACGAAGTTGAGGTCCTTGACCGGCACCGGGACCCCGTGCAGCGGCGACAGCGGCCGGTCCTCGCGCAGCGCCGCCTCCGCCTTCGCCGCCTGCTCCCGGGCCAGCTCCGGGGTCACCGTGATGTACGCGCCGACGGTCGCGTTCAACCGGTCGATCCGGTCCAGGTAGTGGTCGGTCAGCTCGACCGGGGAGAGCTTCCCGGTGCTGATCAACTCACCCTGTTCCAGCGCGGTCAGGTCGTGGAGCTGCGTCATTGCATATCCCCTCAGATGATGGTGCCGCCGATCCTCGCATCGGCGACGACGCTGGGACAGGGCCCGTCAGGATGCCGTCAAAACTGACTGCGGGCCGGTCCGGCGGGCCGTCCGGCCGGTCGCCGTCCCGTACGCTCGGCTGGAACGAGGAGCGAGGACGGACATGCGCGGCAGGCTGCGGATCTACCTGGGGGCCGCTCCCGGAGTGGGGAAGACCTGCGCCATGCTCGGCGAGGCGCACCGGCGGCGCGAGCGCGGCGCGGACGTGGTGGTCGGCGTGGTCGAGGACCACGGGCGGGAGTACACCGCCGCGCTGCTGGCCGGTCTGGAGACGGTGCCCAGGCGCTCGCTGGAGCACCGCGGCTCGGTCTTCGCCGAGATGGACGTGGACGCGGTGCTGGCCCGCGGGCCAGCCGTCGCCCTGGTGGACGAACTGGCCCACAGCAACGTCCCCGGCTCGCGCAACGCCAAGCGCTGGCAGGACGTCCAGGAGCTGCTGGACGCGGGCATCGACGTGGTCTCCACCGTCAACATCCAGCACCTGGAGTCGCTCTCCGACGTGGTCGAGGGGATCACCGGGGTGCGCCAGCAGGAGGCCGTCCCGGACGAGGTGGTCCGCCGGGCCGAGCAGATCGAACTGGTCGACATGACCCCCGAGGCGCTGCGGCGGCGGCTGGCGCACGGCAACGTCTACGCCCCGGAGAAGGTCGACGCCGCGCTCTCCAACTACTTCCGCCCCGGCAACCTGACCGCGCTGCGCGAACTGGCGCTGCTGTGGACCGCCGACCGGGTCGACGAGTACCTCCAGCGCTACCGGGCCGACAACCGGATCAAGGACACCTGGCAGGCCCGCGAGCGGATCGTGGTCGGCCTCACCGGCGGCCCCGAGGGCAGCACCCTGATCCGCCGGGCCGCCAGGATCGCCGCCAAGGGCTCCGGCAGCGAGATCCTGGCCGTCTACGTGGCCAGGAGCGACGGGCTGACCGGCGCCTCGCCGGGGGAGCTGACCGGGCAGCGGGCCCTGGTCGAGTCGCTCGGCGGCAGCTTCCACTCGGTGCTCGGCGACAACGCCGCGGTGGCCCTGCTCGACTTCGCCCGCGGCGTCAACGCCACCCAGATCGTGCTGGGCAGCAGCCGCCGCAAGGCCTGGGAGTGGGTGCTCGGCCCCGGCGTCGGCGCCACCGTGGCCCGCGACGCGGGGGACGTGGACGTCCACATCGTCACCCACGAGCACGTCGCCACCGGCCGGGTCCGCCCGATCCGGCGGATCGCCCGGCTCGGACCGGCCAGGACCAGCGTGGGCTGGCTGCTCGGCGTGGCCGGGCCGCTGCTGCTCACCTGGATCCTCGGCGGCCACCGCAGCGACAGCACCGACATGCTGCTCTACCTCGCGCTGACCGTCGCCGCCGCGCTCACCGGCGGCCTGTTCCCGGCCCTGGCCTCGGCGGTGATCGGGTCACTGCTGATCAACTGGTACTTCACCCCGCCGCTGCACACGCTGACCGTCGCCGACCCGCAGAACATCCTGGCCATCGCGATCTTCCTGGCGGTGGCGCTGGCCGTCGCCTACGTGGTCGACCTGGCCGCCGCCCGCACCGCCGAGGCGGCCCGCAGCCGGGCCGAGGCGGAGACGCTGAGCTTCCTGGCCGGCAGCGTGCTCAGCGGCGAGCAGGCACTGCCCGCCCTGCTGGAGCGGGTCAGGGAGACCTTCCAGATGGAGTCGGTGGCGCTGCTGGAACGCAGCCAGGACTTCGGCCCGTGGACCTGCGCCGGCGCGGTCGGCCCGGCCCCGGTGAGCCGCCCCGAGCAGGCGGACGTGGACGTCCCGGTCGGCGAGCAGCTGGCGCTGGCGCTCTCCGGACGGGTGCTCCCGGCCGGCGACCGCCGGGTGCTCGGCGCGTTCGCGGCCCAGGCGGCGGTGATGCTGGACCGGCGCAGGCTGGGCGAGGAGGCCGCCGAGGCCCGCCGGCTGGCCGAGGGCAACCGGATCCGCACCGCGCTGCTGGCCGCCGTCTCGCACGACCTGCGGACGCCGCTGGCCGGCATCAAGGCGTCGGTGTCCTCGCTGCGCGCCGAGGACATCCGCTGGAGCGCCGAGGACGAGGCGGAACTGCTGGCCGGGATCGAGGAGGGGGCCGACCGGCTGGACCACCTGATCGGCAACCTGCTGGACATGAGCCGGCTGCAGACCGGCGCGGTGGTCCCGCTGGTCCGCGAGTTCGACCTGGACGAGGTGGTCCCGCTGGCGCTGCGCGGCGTCCCGGCCGACGCGGTGCGGCTGGACGTCTCCGAGGAGATGCCGCTGCTGGAGGGCGACCCCGGGCTGCTGGAGCGGGCGCTGGCCAATGTGGTCGAGAACGCCGTGAAGTACCAGGGCCCGGGACAGGTGCTGGTCTCCGGCAGCGTGCTGCGGCTGACCGGGGAGCAGGACCGGATCGAGCTGCGGGTCGCCGACCACGGCCCCGGTATCCCGGACCAGGCCAAGGACAAGGTGTTCGAGCCGTTCCAGCGCTACGGCGACACCCCCAGGGGCGTCGGGGTCGGCCTCGGGCTGGCCGTCGCCCGCGGCTTCACCGAGGCCATGGGCGGCAGCCTCACCGCGGAGGACACCCCCGGCGGCGGCCTGACCATGGTCTTCTCCTTCCCGTACACCCGTCCGCAACCGCACCCCCATCCAGAACGGCCGAAGGGCGACACCGCATGACCAGGGTTCTCGTCGTCGACGACGAGCCGCAGATCGCCAGGGCGCTGGTGATCAACCTCCGCGCCCGCGGCTACGAGGTCGACGCCGCCCACGACGGCGCCTCCGCCCTCGAACTCGCCGCCGCCCGGCACCCGGACGTGGTGCTGCTCGACCTCGGCCTGCCGGACATGGACGGCACCCAGGTCATCCGCGGCCTGCGCGGCTGGACCACGATCCCGGTGATCGTGCTCTCGGCCCGGCACACCTCGGACGAGAAGGTGGACGCGCTGGACGCGGGCGCCGACGACTACGTCACCAAGCCGTTCGGCATGGACGAGCTGCTGGCCCGGCTGCGCGCCGCGGTGCGCAGGGCCGCCCCGTCCGGCGGCGAGCCGGACGAGGCCGTGGTCACCACCGCGGGCTTCACCGTGGACCTGGTCGCCAAGCGGGTCCAGCGCGACGGCGCGGACGTCCGGCTCACCCCCACCGAATGGCACCTGCTGGAGGTGCTGGTCCGCAACGCGGGCCGGCTGGTCAGCCAGAAGCAGCTGCTCCAGGAGGTGTGGGGGCCCGCCTACGGCACCGAGAGCAACTACCTCCGGGTCTACCTGGCCCAGCTCCGCCGCAAGCTGGAGGCCGACCCGGCGCACCCCCGGCACTTCATCACCGAACCGGGCATGGGATACCGCTTCGAACAGTGAGTTCGCACAGTGATCCGGTGCGGTCCGGCGCTGTACGCTTCGGGCATGAGTGGTGACATCCGCAGTGAGCAGCAGCAGGGCGGGCGGTTTCGCCGCATGCTCAACCGGCTGGCGGCCAGCAGCGAGGAACTGCAGGCGGAGGAGCTCCGCCAGGACGCCGTGGAAGCCGGCTGCACCCCCATCGCCTCCTGCCAGGACCGCCAGGAGGTGACGGTCACCGGCACCCTGCGGGCGGTGACGCTGCGCCCCCGGGCCGGCGTCCCGGCGCTGGAGGCGGAACTCTTCGACGGCACCGACGCGCTGGACGTGGTCTGGCTCGGCCGCCGCTCGATCGCCGGGATAGAGCCCGGCCGCCGCCTGGTGGCCCACGGTCGGATCAGCCACGCGCGGGGCCGCCGGGTGCTCTTCAACCCCCGGTACGAGCTGCGCCCCGTCGGAACGGAGTAGCACCAGCGTGAGTCACAGCCACAGGTCGACCGAGGCCCCGGAGCAGACGGCCGGTAAGGCCGCCGTCGACACCTCGCTCATCGACGCCTTCGGCGGGGTGCGCGGCATGGTCGACATGACCGTGCCCGGCTTCGTCTTCGTCCTGATCTACACGATCACCAAGGATCTCGCGCTCTCGTCCTGGTCGGCGTTCGGCATCACCGTGCTGCTGGCGCTGGTCCGGGTGGCCCGCCGGGAGACCCTGAAGCACGCCTTCGGCGGGGTGCTCGGGGTGGCGATCGGCGCGTTCGTCGCGATGAAGTCGGGCAAGGCCGAGGACTTCTACCTGCCGTCGATGATCTACGGCGTGGTGCTGGGCCTGGTCTACCTGGTCTCGGTGCTGGTCCGCTGGCCGCTGGTGGGAATGATGCTGGGCCCGATCCTGGGCGAGAACATGACCTGGCGGACCCAGAACCCGGGCCGGCTGGCCGCCTACACCAAGGCGACCTGGGTCTGGATCGCGCTGTTCGCGCTGCGCGCGGCGATCCTGTTCCCGCTCTACTGGGCGCACAAGGTCACCTGGCTGGGTGTCGCCAAGATCGGCCTGGGCGTGCCGCCGTGGCTGGTCGCGATCTACCTCTCCTGGCTGATCCTGTCCAAGGCCCCGCCGCCGATCAAGGTGGTCCAGGCCGAGGACGCCGAGGCGGGCGAGGAGCCCGCGGCGGCGCAGCAGCCGGCCGAGGCCGAGCGCCGCTAGCCGAGTACACGGACGAGGGGCCGGTGACCACCAGGTCACCGGCCCCTTGTCCTGCGTACCCGGGTGGGCTACTCGTTCTCGCCCGCGAGCAGGGCCTCCAGCTCGCCCTCGCGCTCGGAGGTCGCCACGAACAGCAGCTCGTCGCCGCCCTCCAGGCTGTCGCTGCCGCTGGGCACCAGCACCCGGCCCTCGCGGATGATCGTGACCAGCGCGGTGTCCTCGGGCCACTCCACGTCGCTGACCCGGGTGCCGACCGCGGTCGCGGTCCCGGAGAGGGTGATCTCCACCAGGTTGGCGTCGCCCTGGCTGAAGCGCATCAGCCGGACCAGGTCGCCGACGCTCACGGCCTCCTCGACCAGCGCCGACATCAGCCGCGGGGTGGAGACCGCCACATCCACCCCCCAGGCCTCGTTGAACAGCCACTCGTTGCGCGGGTTGTTCACCCGGGCGACCACTCGCGGCACGCCGTACTCGGTCTTCGCCAGCAGCGAGACCACCAGGTTGACCTTGTCGTCCCCGGTCGCGGCGATGACCACGTTGCAGCGCTGCAGCGCCGCCTCGTCCAGCGCGGTGATCTCGCAGGCGTCGGCGAGCAGCCATTCGGCCTGCGGCACCCGCTCCACCGAGATGGACTTGGGGTTCTTGTCCACGAGGAGCACCTCGTGGCCGTTCTCCAGCAGCTCGCCCGCGATGGATCGTCCCACCGCACCGGCCCCGGCAATGGCTACCCGCATCAGTGTTCCTCCGGGCCCTTCGCGAAAACGGCCTCGACGGCCTCGAGGTCTGCCGTGCGCATCATCATGTGCACCAGGTCGCCCTCCTGCAGCACGGTCTCCGCGGTGGGCAGGGTGCCCACGCCGAGCCGGCTGATGAAGGCGACGCGCACGTCCGCGGCCTGCTCCAGCTTGGACAGCCGCAGCCCGATCCAGGCGGGGGCCACCGGGACCTCGGCGAGCTGGACCGCGCCGCTGGGGTCCTGCCAGTTGGGCTCGGAGCCGCTGGGCAGCAGCCGGCGCAGCATCTGGTCGGCGGTCCAGCGCACCGTGGCGACGGTGGAGATGCCCAGGCGCTGGTAGACCTCGGCGCGGCGCGGGTCGTAGATCCGGGCCGCGACGTTCTCCACGCCGAAGTTCTCCCGGGCCACCCGCGCGGCGATGATGTTGGAGTTGTCCCCGCTGCTGACCGCGGCGAAGGCCCCGGCCTCTTCGATACCGGCCTCGCGGAGCGTGTCCTGGTCGAAGCCGACCCCGGTCACCCGCTGACCGGTGAAGCCCGCGCCGAGACGGCGGAACGCCGTGGGGTCCTGGTCGACGACGGCGACCGAGTGCCCCTGCTTCTCCAGGGTGCGTGCGAGAGCAGAACCCACGCGACCGCAACCCATGATGACGATGTGCACGCCCGTCCTTCCGGTGTGATGTCCCGGCTCGATCCTGACACCGATTCGAACGATGTCCGCACAAGGGTCGCACCCTCGCGCGTCAATGACACAACCGCAGTACCCCGGCGAACGGGGGAGCTACACCCGCCGAAGCCTGCGGAACTGGCCGGTAACCGGGAAGTGCGGGTGAGAGGGGACCAAGGAACTCTCACCGTCCTGATATCGATTCGCAACCTTGGGGGCCCTTGCGGGATGGCGTCACTATCCTCGTCTCTGCTATTGGCCTTGGTATTGCAGGGATGAAGGTGCATCTCCCTGTGAATCGCTGCCTGTCGACCCCGGCTTCCGGGAGTCCTCCCCGGGGGCTGCCGCACCAGGCGCGGGCGCCTCAAGCGGAGGGGCGTTAAGAGCACGTCAATGACAGGCTCTACGATCCTCGTCGTGTCCAAACTCACCGACGTGCCCAAGCGGATCCTGATCGGCCGCGCCCTCCAGAGCGACAAGCTGGGTGAGACGCTGCTGCCGAAGCGGCTCGCGCTGCCCGTCTTCGCCTCCGACGCGCTCTCCTCGGTGGCGTACGCACCCGAGCAGATCTTCCTGGCCCTGGCCGTCGCCGGCATCACCACCATCCACTTCTCCTGGTGGATCGGCGGAGTGGTGGCCCTGGTGATGCTGGTCGTGGTCGCGTCCTACCGGCAGAACGTGCACGCCTACCCGAGCGGCGGCGGCGACTACGAGGTCGCCACGGTGAACCTGGGGCACAACGCCGGGCTGACCGTGGCCGCCGCGCTGATGGTGGACTACGTGCTCACCGTCGCGGTGTCCACCACCTCGGGCGTCGCCAACGTGGTCTCCGCGGTGCCGTCGCTGCATGGGCACGAGACGGTCATCTCGGTGACCCTGGTGATCGTCCTGATGGGGATGAACCTGCGCGGCGTCCGCGAGTCGGGCAAGGCCTTCGCGGTCCCCACCTACGGCTTCATGATCGGCGTGTTCGCCCTGATGGGCTACGCGGCGATCCGGCACTTCGGCTTCGGCACGGACATGCACGCGGCCAGTTCGAACTTCAAGCTCGTCCCGGCGGCAGGACACACCGACGTGGCGGGCATCGCCCTGGTCTTCCTGCTGCTCAAGACCTTCTCCTCGGGCTGTGCGGCGCTCACCGGCGTCGAGGCGATCAGCAACGGCGTCCCCGCCTTCCAGAAGCCCAAGAGCAAGAACGCCGCGACCACGCTGCTGATGATGGCGCTGATCGCGGTGGTGATGCTGATGGGCATCATCTGGATGGGCAATATGACCGGGCTGAAGATGTCCGAGAACACCGCCCAGCTGATCGGCGCACCGGCCAACTACCACCAGAAGACCGCGCTGGCGCAGATCAGCGCCGCCGTCTTCAGCAACTTCACGCCGGGCTTCTACTTCATCGCCGCAGCAACCGGGCTGATCCTGGTGCTGGCCGCCAACACCGCCTTCAACGGTTTCCCGGTGCTCGGCTCGATCCTGGCCCAGGACCGCTACCTGCCGCGCCAGCTGCACACCCGCGGCGACCGGCTGGCCTTCTCCAACGGCATCATCATGCTGGCCGGCGTCGCCATCGTCTTCATCATCGGCTACGGCGCCGACCCGAACCGGCTGATCCAGCTCTACATCATCGGCGTCTTCGTCTCCTTCAACATGAGCCAGACCGGCATGATCCGGCACTGGACCCGGCTGCTGAAGACCGAGACCGACCCGGCCGTGCGCCGCCGGATGATGCGCAGCCGGGTGATCAACAGCATCGGCCTGTGCATGACCGCCTGCGTCCTGGTCGTGGTCCTGGCCACCAAGTTCATGTCCGGCGCCTGGATGTCCTGCCTGCTGATGGTGGTCTTCTTCATCATGATGAAGGCGATCAGGAAGCACTACGACCGGGTCTCCGCCGAGCTGGTCGCGGCCGAGGAGCGCCCGGACGAGGAGCTGCTGCCGTCCAAGGTGCACTCCGTGGTGCTGGTCTCCAAGCTGCACAAGCCGACCCTGCGCGCGCTGGCGTACGCGCAGCTGGCGCGCTCCGCGCACACCTCCACGCTGGAGGCGGTCACCGTGGACGTCGACCCGGCCGACACCGCGGCGCTGAAGCAGGACTGGGAGCGCCGCGGCATCGAGGTCCCGCTGAAGGTGCTGCACTCGCCGTACCGCGAGGTCACCCGCCCGGTGGTGGACTACGTCCGGCAGCTGCGCAAGGACAGCCCGCGCGCGGTGGTCACCGTCTACATCCCGGAGTACGTGGTCGGCCACTGGTACGAGCAGCTGCTGCACAACCAGAGCGCGCTGCGGCTCAAGGGGCGGCTGCTGTTCACGCCTGGAGTGATGGTGACCTCGGTACCCTGGCAGCTGGAGTCCTCCGAGCGCCGTCGCAAGCCGGTCGAGTGGAACGCCCCCGGGCAGATCCGCCGCGGAGACCTCCGCCGTGTGCAGAAGCGCACAGCCGCTCCGGTCAAGAGCGGTGCCACGACCGACAGCAAGGACAGCACAGAGTGACACCCCCGCGCAGCACCCCCTCGGCCACCGCCCCTGAGGCCCCCTCCCTGGTCGGGCAGCGGTACGAGGTCGCCGTGGGCCCGGTCGCCCACGGCGGCCACTGCGTGGCCCGGCACGAGGGCCGGGTGCTGTTCGTCCGACACGCGCTGCCCGGCGAGCTGGTGGTCGCCGAGGTGACCGACGGCACCGAGGCGTCCCGCTTCCTGCGCGCCGACGCGGTGGAGGTGCTCCGGCCGTCCAAGGACCGGGTGGAGCCGCCGTGCCCGTTCTCCGGCCCCGGGAAGTGCGGCGGCTGCGACTGGCAGCACGCCGCGCCCGGCGCGCAGCGCAAGCTCAAGGTGCAGGTGCTGACCGAGCAGCTGCGGCAGCTGGCCAAGCTCGACCCGGCCGAGGCCGGCTGGGACGGCAGCGTGGAACCGGTCGGCGGCAAGCTGCCCGCGGGCACCGTCCCGCGCTGGCGAACCCGGGTGCAGTACGCGGTGGACCCGGACACCGGCGAGGCCGGGCTGCGCCGGCACCGCTCGCACGCCGTGCAGCCGGTCGACGGCTGCCTGATCGCCGCGCCCGGCGTGGCCGAGCTGGGCGTCGAGTCCCGCGACTGGGACGGTATGGCGACAGTCGAGGCGGTCGCGTCCAGCGGCTCCTCGGACCGGCAGGTGATTCTGACGCCCCGTGGGGACCGCCGGCTGCCGATCGTGGAGCTGGACCGGCCGGTGTCGGTGATGCGGATCGACGGCCACGGCGGGCTGCACAAGGTGCACGGCCGCTCCTTCGTCCGCGAGCGCGCGGCGGGCCGCACCTGGCGGGTCAGCGACGGCGGCTTCTGGCAGATCCACCCGGAGGCCCCGGATCTGCTGGTCTCGGCGGTGCTGGAGGGCCTGGACCCGCAGGAGGGCGAGAACGCGCTCGACCTGTACTGCGGCGTCGGGCTGTTCGCGGGGGCGCTGGCGGACCGGCTCGGAGAGACCGGGGCGGTGCTCGGGATCGAGTCGTCCAAGCAGTCGGTGGCCGACGCCCGGCACAACCTCGCCGACCTGATCGGCGACGGCCGGGTCCGGATCGAGTGCGACAAGGTCGAGCGGCTGCTGCCGCGCACCGGCATCACCGAGACCGACCTGGTGGTGCTCGACCCGCCGCGGGCCGGCGCGGGCCGGGAGACCGTGCGCCACCTGGCCGGGCTCAGCCCCCGCCGGATCGCCTACGTCGCCTGCGACCCGGCCGCTCTGGCCCGTGACCTGGCCTTCTTCGCCGACGCCGGCTACCGCCCGGTCAGCCTGCGGGCCTTCGACCTGTTCCCGATGACCCAGCACTTCGAGTGCGTGGCGATCCTGGAGCCGGTGTCGGGCTGACGGCCCGTCGGGTTTCTCCGGCATTCTTCGGCTTTCTTCAGCACGGACCTTGCATGCTAGCGGAATCGCGCTAGCTTGGAGCTATGACGAAGAAGCAGCTGAACGTGCGCGTGGACGCGACGACGGCGGAGATCGCCCGTGCCAGGGCGGAGAAGGAGGGGATCAGCATGAACCAGTACATCGAGAAGCTGGTCCAGCAGGACATGGGTGAGACCGGCCGCTCCTTCGTGGACGCCGCCGCCCAGTTCATGAAGGAGTACGAGGCGGCCTTCCTCGCCGAGTTCGGCGAGCACGAGGCGGCGGGCCACCGCCGTTGAACGTCGAGATCGACCTGTCCTGGCTGCTCATGGTCGCCGAGCAGTACACCCCGGGAGATCCTCGGGTCACCGACTACGGCTCGCTGGTCGCGGCGGTGACCCGGCACCAGGCGGAGATCTTCGACGTCCTGGTCTACCCCGAGCCCGAGGACCGGGCGGCGGCGCTGATGCACCAGCTGATCCGGGTGCCCGCGCTGGAACGCAACAACGAACTGTTCGCCACCGCGGTCGCCTTCGCCTACCTGGTCTCCGGCGGCGCGAACGTGGCCACCTCCACCCGCGAGATGCGCAGCCTGGCCCGTGCCGTGCGGGAGGGCCGGATCGGCGTGGAGGCGGCGGCCGAGCGGCTGGCCGGCTGGATCGTCGACCAACTGCCCGACGGCGAGGAGGACGGGCCGGATGGATCGGACGGAGCCGGCGAGGCGGGCGGCGGGGAGTCCTGACCCCGGCAGCCGACCCCGTAGGCTGGCTCCGACCCAGGAACCACCGCCCCACGGGAGCCGTACGCGTGCTGCAGGACGTCGTCGAGTACCTCGCCTGCCCGCACTGCGGCCTCGCCCTGGCCCAGGCTGCCGACGGCCGCTCGCTGCGCTGCCAGGACCGCCACAGCTTCGACATCGCCCGGCAGGGCTACGCCAGCCTGCTGCCCGGCGACGCCCACACCGGCACCGGCGACACCGCCGCGATGGTCGCCGCCCGCGACGCCTTCCTCGGCGCCGGACACTACGCCCCGATCGCCGCGGCGCTGGCGGCGGCTGCACCGACGGATACCGCGCCGACAGAGCCTGCACCGACCGAGACGGCTGGGGCTGCCGCGGGCCGCCGCTGCGTGGTCGACCTGGGGGCCGGCACCGGCCACTACCTCGCCGCGGTCCTGGACGCGCTGCCGGAGGCGCACGGCATCGCCCTGGACATCTCCAAGTTCGCACTGCGCCGGGCCGCCCGCGCCCACCCCCGGGCCGGGGCCGTGGTCTGCGACGCCTGGCGTCCGCTGCCGCTCCGGGACGGGGTCGCCGACCTGGTGCTGAACGTCTTCGCGCCGCGCAACGGGCCGGAGATCCGACGGGTGCTCAGGCCCGGCGGCAGCCTGCTGGTGGTCTCCCCGACGCCGCGTCACCTGACCGAGCTGGTCCGGGAGCTGGGCCTGCTCGGGGTGGACGACCGGAAGCCGGAGCGGCTGGCCGCGACCCTCGGCCCGTACCTGGAACCGGCCGGGGACAGCGAGCACACCTTCCCGCTGCTGCTGGACCACGCGGCGGTGCGGACCGTGGCGGGCATGGGCCCCAGCGCCTGGCACACCGACCAGGACGCCCTGGCCGAGCGGATCGGCGCGCTGCCGGACCTGGTGCCGGTGACCGCCTCGGTCACCCTGAGCCGCTTCACTCGTTGACCGGGGTGTGAGTTCACCGCCTCTGCTGTCCTCCCACCCGTCCGGGTCCGGGTCTCCGTCCGGTCCCGGGGCCGTTCCCGGGGCTGGGGCCGCTTCCGCGCCGACCCCGCCGCCGCTGCGCCGGGCCACCGTCAGCGAACTGCGGCTGGTGGCGTTCAAGTCGCATGTCGGCGGGGTCCTGCCGCTGGCCCCGGTCACCCTGCTGGAGGGGGTCTCCGGCGCCGGGAAGTCCAATGTGCTGGACGGCCTCGCCGCGCTGTCCGGGCTGGCCGGCGGGGCCGAGCTGGCCGAGGCGCTGGCGCCGATCCGTGGCGGCCTCGTCGGCTGCGTCCCGCACGGCAGGCCGGGGTTCAGGCTCGGCTGCACCGTGCAGACGCCGCAGGGCGGGGCGGTCCGGTTGGAGGTCGCGGTCCGCACCGACGGCGGCCCGAGGATCGTCGCCGAGCGGATCACCGAGACCCGGCCCGGCGAGCCGCTGCGGGTGCTGCTGTCCACCGCCGAGGAGGACCGGGCGCGGCACCGGGTGAACGCCACCTGGCACAGCGACGGGCGGCAGGGCGACATCCGGGCGCCGCTGTCCGCGGACAGCCTGCTCGCGGCGCAGCTGCCGCTGCGGATCGCCGGGGCCACCGCGGGTGAGCGGCGGGTGCTCGCCGCGGTCGAGGCCCTGCTGACAGCGCTGCGCGAGGTGTTCCCGATCGACCCGGTGCCCGCCCTGATGCGGGGCTGGGTCCCGGCCGCGGACGACGCCGGGCTGCGCAGCAGCGCGGAGAACCTGTCGGCGGTACTGGCCCGGATCCAGGGCGAGTGCCGGATCCGCTACGGCCGCCTGGTGCAGACCGTCCGCGCGGCGAGCCCGGTCCCGGTGCGTGAGCTGGGGGTGCTGCGCGGCCGGGGCGCGGACGGGGTCGAGCGGGTGGTCGCGGCGCTCTGGGAGGAGCAGGGCGGCTGCACCCCGGCCGGGCTGATGGGGAGCGGGCTGCTGCGCCGGATCGCCTTCGCCACCGTGCTGCTGACCGGTCCCGGGGTGCTGCAGATGGAATCGGCGGAGGTCCCGGAGGCCGAGCGGCTGCTGACCGTGCTGGCCGATGGCCTGGACCCGGACCTGCTCGCTCTGGCCGCCGAAGTGGCCGAACGCGGACACGTCCGGGTACTGGCGACGGCGCGGGACGGGGGTGGTGGCGGGGTGGCTGCGGGTGCCGGGGTCGGCGTGCTCCCGGCCGGGGTGCGGGTGGTGGGCTGCCGCCGGGATCCGGCCACCGGGTACAGCGTGCTGGAGCCCGGCGCCGGGCCGGGGGAGCGGGACGGGACAATGGGCGCATGAGCGATGACCAGCGACTGGACGTACCCCTGCTGCAGCAGCGCCTGCGCGCGTTCGCGGCGGCGCGGGACTGGGGGCAGTACCACACGCCGAAGAACCTGGTGGCGGCGCTGAGCGTGGAGGCGTCCGAACTGCTGGAGATCTTCCAGTGGTTGACGCCGGAACAGGCGGCGGCGGTGATGGAGGACCCGGCACGGGCGCACCGGGTCGAGGACGAGGTGGCCGACGTGCTGGCCTACCTGCTCCAGTTCTGCTCGGCGCTGGACGTGGACCCGCTGGCCGCGCTGGCCGCCAAGATCGAACGCAATGAGCACCGCTTCCCGGCAGGCGCGACCCCGCCGCTGGACGGCAGCTGAGCGGCGGCTGCTGTTGCAACCGTGTGCCTGCCGCAACTGCGCGGCTGCTGCTTCACCCTCGCGGGTGACGGAGTTGTGCACACCCCCCGAGTTGTCCACAGGCGGCGGCTGACCGTGCCGACCTGGGTTTCTCCTGCTCCACGCTGTTCTTCTGACGGGCAGTCGGGCCCGCGGGGAGCAGAACGGGGAGTGACCGGGATGGACGCTCTGAGGCTGATCAAGTCCACCAGGCACGGCCTGACCGAGGCGCGCAGCGTGCCGCAGGTGCTGGCCGAGGCCTGGCAGGCCTGCGCGCTGGTCGAGGCCGTGGCCATGGTGGTGGCGCTGGAGCTGACCGAGTCGGCGGTCCGGGACGGCACCGGCTGCGGTGCCGCCGAGATCGCCCGAGCCGTGGCCGAGGCGGCCGGCCACGCGGCGGCCTGCGTGGGCCGGCCACCGGACGACGGCGCCGGGCCCAGCCGGGCGGAGCGGCTGACGCTCCTGGTGGAGCCCGCAGGTACCGTCCGCGAGCTGCGGATACTCGTGCAGGAGACAGCGGAGGCGCTGATCGTCCTCGCCTGCGGTGCGGCCGAGCAGGAGCTGTACTGGCGCTGTATCGACTCGGTGGACGCCGCGGCCGAGTGCCAGGACCTGGCCACCCAGCTGCTCCGCGCGGTCGACCCGGCCTGCCGGGAGCTCCGGTCGCCGACCGTCGACTGGCAGGCCACGGACACCGCCGACCCCGGGGGCGTCAGATGACCTTGGGGGCGTCGACCCTGGGGCGTCCCCTGGCCCTGGGAGCGCTCAGACGGACCTCGCGCGGTGGTTCCGATCCCCGCTACGGCGACTCGGTGCGCGGCGGCGGTACCCGCAGGTCGGCGTCGAGCTGCAGCAGGTCGGCGTTCAGCGCGGCGAGCATCTGCTGCATCTGGGCGAGCAGGTCCTGCGGAGCGGCGTGCGGGGCGGGGGCAGGGGCGGCGGCGGGTTCGGGGGAGAGCAGGCTCGACCCCTCCGGTACGGCAGGTGCCTCGGACATGGTGGGCGTGCCCCTCCTCGATGCGGCGGCGGACCGGGCTCCGGCAGGTGGCGCCGGTCCCGAGCAGGCCAACGAGCCATGCCGTGACCCGGTCACTGTCCGTCACACCGACGAGGGACGGGGCCGGTCAACCGGTACGGAGGCGACCCGAGCCACCGATCGCGGGTTCGATCCTCGCGAGACGGACGTCGGCGACCCCGATGCGCTGTGCACCGGGGCCGCCGTCCGACCGCCGCGTCAGGCCGCCGCCAGCAGGCCGCCGCGTCAGGCCCGCCCTGCCCTCGCGTCAGTTGTGCGCGTGCAGCTCGGCGTTGAGCCCGCCCCAGGAGCCGGAGCGGGCGATGACCTCGACCGCGCCGCTCTGCGAGTTGCGACGGAACAGCAGGTTGTCCTGGCCGGACAGCTCCACCGCCTTGGCGACCTTGCCGTCCGGCAGGGTGACCCGGGTCCCGGCGGTCACATAGAGGCCGGCCTCGACCACGCAGTCGTTGCCCAGCGAGATGCCGATGCCGGCGTTCGCGCCGAGCAGGCAGCGCTCGCCGACCGACACGGTCTGCTTGCCGCCGCCGGAGAGGGTGCCCATGATCGACGACCCGCCGCCGATGTCGCTGTGGTCGCCGACCACCACGCCGGCCGAGATCCGGCCCTCCACCATCGAGGTGCCCAGCGTCCCGGCGTTGAAGTTGACGAAGCCCTCGTGCATGACCGTGGTGCCCACCGCGAGGTGCGCGCCGAGCCGGACCCGGTCGGCGTGCGCGATCCGCACCCCGCTGGGCGCGACGTAGTCCGTCATCCTCGGGAACTTGTCGATGCCGTAGACGGCGAGCTGGCCGCCCTCGGCGCGGACGGCCAGCCGGGCCGCCTCGACGCCGTCCACCGGCACCGGGCCGATGCTGGTCCAGGCGACGTTGGCGAGCAGTCCGAAGAGGCCCTCCAGGCTCTGCCCGTGCGGCTGGACCAGGCGGTGGCTCAGCAGGTGCAGGCGCAGATAGGCGTCGTGCGCGTCGAGCGGCTTCTCGTCGAGGGCGGCGATGGTGGTGCGCACCGCGACCACCTCGACCCCGCGGCGCGGGTCGGTGCGCAGCGCGGCGGCGGCCCCGGCGCCGAGCGCGGCGGCGGCCTCGTCGGCGGACAGCCGTACGGTCCCGGCCGGGCCGGCGCCGTCGGTCAGCTCGGGAGCGGGGAACCAGGTGTCCAGCACGGTGCCGTCGGCGGCGATGGTGGCCAGACCGGCGGCGACAGCGCCGCGGAGGGAGGAGGGGGATGCGGTTCGGTTCGTCACCCCCGTACGGTAACGAATCGTCCCCCGGCGCGCCGAACCGTACCGGCGTTCGGACGAGGGGCTGACCGGATCGGTCCGCACGGGGACCCGATCGGGCCTGGTTCTACCGTGCTGACCAGCACAGACTGGTTCCCATGAGCCGAGCACTGATTGTCATCGACGTCCAGGAGTCCTTCCGAGCGCGTGCCGCGGAGTGGGCCGAGATCAACAACCCGAAGATCGCCGACCAGGTGAACCGGCTGGTCGCGCTGGCCCGCGAGGCCGGTGACCTGGTGGTCTGGGTGCTGCACTCCGAGCCCGGCAGCGGCGGCGTGTTCGACCCCGCGCTCGGCCAGGTCCGGCTGCTGGAGGAGCTGGAGCGCGGGGAGGGCGAACCGCTGGTGCACAAGACCTCCCACAACGCGTTGTCTAAAGCACATCCGTGGGCGGCTTAGGTGTCTCTCGGCTGAGGTCGGAGCAGAGCCGTAGCAGGTCGTCGATGGTCGCCCTAAGGCGGCCGAAGTGCCTCGCTCGCTCTGCGGGATCGAGGGCGTTGATGTCGATCTGGTCCGCCATGCTGAGATGGCGGCGACCTGTGATCCAGCGATAGGCCTGAGACGGGGACAGATTGGCCGGCGGGAGGGGGTCTTGCGGCGTGCTCAAGTCGGTGCTCCGAGGTGGGCGGTTCGAGGGTGAAGTGGTGTGCGGGCCCTGAGCGGTGGACTCGCTCGTCGACTTAATGCATCTGCTGACAGTAGGGCGTCGACCCTGTCGGGCGTATCGAACAGGGAGGGGAGATCTTGGAGCGCTCCCACGATCAGGCCAGTGCCTGCTTACGCGCGTAACTCGTTCATGTGTTCGACCTTAGTGAAGACCGCAAGACCCCGCGCCGGGCCGCTCCCGACATTGCTGGATATTTCCAGCAGACAAGTTCTCATGATCCATTCAGCGTGTGATGGGTGTCGAAACGTGAACCCGACCCCTGGACCTCCTGGGTGGAGACCCAACGCAAACAGGTTGGTGATCGACTCCGCAGTCTGCGGGAGGCGCAGGATCTCACGCAAGAGGCCGTCGCTCTGCGGGCGGGCCTGGACCGGACTACCGTCTCGGCTGCTGAGTTGGCAATCAATGCGATGACCATCGACACCGCACAGCGGATTGCCAGGGTCCTCGGCGTGCCCGTTACCAGCCTGTTCGCACCGGAGTGGTCTATGCCTACTGACGGCGACACAGGACCTGGTGAGGCAGTCTGGGACCCACCGGAAGATGATCACGCTTGACGTTCCTGTGGATTCTGTGAATGTGCGTGAACAGGCGCGCATGCACGTCGTGCGCTACCCTGCCTCACACCCCCATGTGCCTGACGCTCAGGGAGTCCACGTCCTGGGCCTGTTGGTCGCCGCGGGTATGGTCGGGCACTGGTCGGGGCACTGCACGATGGTGGCGCCGGCCCCGGAGTCGCTGTGGATCTCGGCGACGATGCGCCCGGCTGCGGACCATGTGCCGCAGTTCCGGCAGTGGCCTGCCGCGGTGCCTTCGGGTTCCTCGGTGGGTGTCATGTGTCCTCCCCCTGGTGGCATGCGCAGCCGCAGATCCGCGGCACCCAGCCGAGGTGCTCGCTCTGGTAGCCGGGGTGCGGGCAGGCCGGGCAGCCGTCGGGGAAGCCGGGTGCCTCGGAGCCGACTTGGCACTCTGGGGTCAGGTACCTCGTCGGTGCCTGGTGTGCTGCTGGCGGGGCCGTGGTCACGACGCGACCGGAAGGTGCTCGGGGTGAGCGACGACGGCCCAGCCAAGCGGCTCCCCGGGGCGGATCTCGTACTGGACGTGACCCGCGGGCACCAGCTCGCCGTCGGCGCTGCCGCACTGAATGCAAGCCCTCGCGTCCAGTTGGGCGCGCGTGTACGCCACGGTCGCCGCCGACCCGGACTCCTGATTCGTCATCGTCATTCCCCGTGGGTACGTGGCTGGATTGCCTACCCCTACGGTGCCGCGAATGGTCATCAGCGGTCATGGGCTCCGGTGTCCACATTTTCCGGACCGCTGTCCAAAGAGCTGACCTGCGATCAGTCCCGAACTTGGGCACTGAATCCGGCCCAGATGTCACCCCCATTCCGGTCAGAAGCATCCCCACGCCACCCCGGCAGGGCTACTTTTGACCTACCCTCAGCGAATCTCCTCCCTGCCCGGAGACCCCCATGACCAGCCGCCCGAAAGCCGGTTCCAAGGCCGACCGAGACGCGCTCCGCACAGAGATGACCGCCGCGGGCGCCACCCTGGCGGCTGTCGCCATAGAGATGCGGACCCGATGGGGATACCGGCCACGCGAGGCATGGCGACACGCCCACGGATGGTCACTGAACGAGGCTGCCGACCGTATCAACACCACGGCCGGAGACACCGAGAACCCCACCTACACCGACGCATCCCAGCTCGGGAAATGGGAGAAGTGGCCCGCCCCGAGCAGCCGTCGACCACCGCTGGCCGCCCTCGCGCTCCTCAGCGACACCTACAGGTGCTCTGTTGAGGATCTCCTCGACCTTGACGACCGGCGCAGCCTTCCCGACTCCGACCTGCGGATCCTGCGCGCCACCACCCAGGCCGTGCCGACCGCGCCGACGACGGTCGTCCGCGAGAGCCCGGCACCGGAGCCCGTCGCGTCCGAACTCGTCCTCCTCGCCGCCGGGGAATCCGCGTCCTGGGCGCAGTGGGCAGAGGCGTCGAACGTCGGCGACATCGCCCTGGAGCAACTCCTCGCCGACGTCCGCACCCTGTCCCTGGAGTACCTGACCGGGGACCCGATGGTGATGTTCACCCGCACCCGCCGCCTGCGCGACCGGGTCTTCGCGCTCCTCGAAGGCCACCAGCCGCCCCGGCAGGCTAGTGATCTGTACGTTGCCGCCGGGTACCTGTGCGGTCTCCTTTCATGGATGAGCTCCGACCTCGGGCACCTGTCCGCCGCCGACACCCAGGGCCGCACCGCATGGCTCTGCGCCGAGCTCGCCGGACATGACGGGCTCCGCGCCTGGGTCCTGTCCACCCGCAGCAAGATCGCTTTCTGGGACGGCCGGTACCGCGAGGCCATCAACCACGCCCGCCGCGGAGCCGGCTACGCCGTCCCCGGCAGCGCCGCCGTCCTCCTGGCCCTTCAGGAAGCAGACGCCTGGGCTGAACTTGGGGCGACCGCCGAGGCCGAGGTCGCCCTTGCCCGCGCCACAACGGCCCGCGAGCAGCAGAACGGCGAGGACGAGATCGGCGGCCTGTTCTCCTGCGACCGCGTCCGCCAGGGCAACTACACCTCCGCCGTCCATCTGCGCGCCAGACGCCCCGCCGACGCCCTCGCCGAAGCCGACAGTGCCCTGAAGCTCCTGAACCGGCAGGCCGTCCGCGCGAGCGGGACCGAAGCTCAGATCCACATCATCCGCGCCACCGCACACCTCGCCGCAGGGTCCGTCGACGGCACCTATGAGGCGCTGCGCCCGGTCCTCGCTATGCCCCCCGAGAAGCGACTCGACACCGTCGCGAAGCGCCTCCAGCAGTTGGCCGCGGCGATCGGCCGCGGCCATCTGGGCACAGTCGCGGGGCGGGACATCCAGGGCGCGGTCGAGGTGTACTGCCGGGAGTCCGCACCGAAGCTCGCGCTCTCGCCAAGCGACGCGGGGCCTGCTTGGATCACTGGATGACTGATCAGCAGAGCACAGCGGACCACTGGTGGTGGCGACCAGGCTGGTCGACCGGCCGCCGCTTCCTGACCTGGCACCTGACGTTCGATCACGCCCTGCAGGTCCACCGCCTCGCTGAGGCCTACCGGCAGCGCCTCGCCACAGTGCCCGGCCTGGACCTGATCCCGAACCAGTGGCTGCACCTGACGATGCAGGGCCTGGGGTTCGTAGACGAGGTCGCCCAGGACGACGTCGAGGCGATTGTGGCCATCGCCCGCGCGCAACTGGCGCTGGTCCCGGCGTTCGACGTCACGATCGACCGACCCGCGTTCACGCCGGAAGCCATCCGCTGGGAGGCCGCGCCCAGGGAACCGGTCGAGGCTGTGCGGGATGCAATCCGCACTGCGATCGGCACCGTCTGGGCTGAGGTTCCGGAGCAGCGGGACGGCTTCGGGCCGCACATCTCCATCGCCTACAGCAACGCCGCGCTGCCCGCGGGGCCGGTGCTCGCCGCTATCGCCGCCGAGCCGTCCGAGCCGGCCAGTGCCCGTATCGCGAGCGCTGAGCTGATCCTGCTGGAGCGGGACAACCAGATGTATGAATGGGAGACGGTGGCCTCGCTGCCGCTGGCCTGACCGGGTGAGGGGATGGGGCAGCAGCCTGGGACAATGGTCCTGTGCCTCTTCCCCCACCATCCCGCCCGGACCTGCAGGCCGCCGTGGACCGGGCGAACGCGGAGATCCGCGACTACCTGCGCGGACTGCCGGGGCGGTCGCCGCGGTCGGACGGGGAGCGGGTGGAGTACCGGCGGCTCGTGGACGCGTACATGGCGGCGGTGGCGGCGCGGGATGCCTGTAAGGGGGAAGGCGGATCCGTGCGGGCGGCGTGAAGTCGGAACGCCCCGCCGGTGGGGGCGGGGCGTGGATCCCCTCGTGCGAGGGGAGCAGGTTGCGACCTGGTATGTGTCCCACGGACGCGTCAGGACCATCCCCGCATGCGCGGGGAGCAGGATTTCCACCGTGCGTGTCCCACGGACGTGTTGGGACCATCCCCTGGTGCGAGGGGAGCAGTGCTTGCACTGTAGTGGATTCGCGACTCCAGGTGACGAATCCCTCCCCCGTGGGGATACTCTCAGGCCATGGAACATCCCCTTGCCCGTCACATCGAAGCCATCGACCCAAAGCGCCACTACGACAGCGCCGAGGTGGCGGCTCTGCTCGGCGTGGGGAGTGCCGCGCTGCGCCCCCTCGTGCTGGCCGGCTGGCTGCCCGAGCCCCAGGTCCCGCGGCGCAGCGGCCGGGGCGGCCAGCCGGTGCGCCGTTGGCGCGGATCCGCGCTCCGTACTGCTGGTGCCCGCAAGAGGCTTAAGCCGCTCGATCACGACCAGTTCGCGGGTACGACGTTGTGGCGGCTGGGCTGCCGCTGCGCTTCCTGCACTGCTGCTCACAGCGAGAGGAGCAGGCTGGCGCGCCGGGCGGCGGCCGACGCGGCGTTCCCGGAGGCGGACCGCGAGTTGCTGCTTGCCGCGGTGGCGGCCGGGGCGGACATGAAGTCGGCGGCCGAGTTGGTGGGGGTGTCCACGATGCAGGTGTACGGGCGGGCGACGCGTGACCCGGTGTTCTCCGCGCGTCTGGACGAGGCGGGTGCGGCGCTGTGTGTGGACGCTGCGAGCGGCAAGTGCGGTACGCCGACCGGCTACAGATCTCTGCGCTGCCGGGGTACGGCCTGCCGTCGCGCTCATACGCCGACGACGCACTGATCGGAAGAATCTTGGGCCCTTCCCGTTGAACCGCTTGACTTCACAGTCTCAGGCTGTGAAGATGGGGTCGTCGAAAGGGAGGCCACCATGAACACCACCACCGCAGCCGCCAAGGCCCGCGTCACCGTCGCCACCATCCGCCACTGGTGCCGCTACGGAGCCGTCGCAGCCACCAAGACCAGCGGCCGGTGGGACATCGACGAAGCCTCCCTCGCCTACCGCGTCACCCTCGGAAAGAAGGCCACGATGGACAGGTTCGAGATCACCGAAAGCACCGACAAGTACGGCCGCACCCTCCACACCGTCAGCCGCACCGACGGCACCGAAACCGACTTCCGCGTCTACCACGCCACCTACCTCAGCCGTGAGCAGGCCGAGACCCACTGCGAGTTCGTCAACCGGACCCCTGCCGAGTACCACATCCGCAAAGAGCAGCACTCCGGGCGCCAGATCGGCACCGGCACCGGCTACTACTGGAAGATCACCAGCAGCCGCAACGAAGACCCCACCGACCTCAAGAAGACGCTGGACCTCAACCACGAAATCAAGGGCGCGTGGCCCGCTGGCACCCGCATTGTGGACATGCTCGTCCACTGGGCGCTCCAGCATGCCGAGGGCGCCCCCAAGCGGATCGCCGAGAAGGCCGAGCGCGACGCGATCGAGGCCGCCGAGTCGGCCGTCCGCGAGGTCCGCGCCGCCCAGCTCGCCGAACTGCGCCGCACCAGGGGCGAACTGGCCACCCCCCGCCAGGTCGACTACATCCTCAGGCTCCTGGCCGCCCGCGAGCGCTCCGGTGAGGGCGGCGGCTTCTTCTACGGCCCGAAGGACCGCGCCGGGATCGAGGAGATGTCCAAGGCCGACGCCTCCTCCTACATCACGTCCCTCAAGGGCGACTACTGACCGATACGCTCAGTGCCCCCGGCCAGGGAAAGTGGCCGGGGGCACCTCACTTTAGGACAGGCAATGACCGAAGAGGAGTGGACGGCGCAGCAGTGCGCCGACGCCTGGGGGATCAAGGTCAAGACGTGGCACGGCTACGTCGCCCGCGGTCAAGCCCCCCCAGCGAAGCGGCACGTGGGCCGAACCCCCGTGTGGGACCCCGAGACTGTGCGCACCTACGACCGCCAAGGACAAGGCAAGCGCACCGACCTGACCCAGGAGAACTGATGGGACGCCAGAAGCCCGGCAAGCCGCGCCGGGAACCCAGCGAGTACAACCCGCTGACCGGCCTGTTCGGCCAGCTCATCATGACCGGCTGGATCGGCGAAGACCCCCGCGACGGCACCGACATCGCCTTCATCTACCTCGGCACCCCCGCAGACGGGGCCACGGGCACCCCGGCTGCCGAGGCCATGGCTGCCGCCGCGAGCGCCCTGGGCCTGAACCCGCAGCCGGGCAGCATGACCGAGAACCCGGCCGCGAGCACCCACCTGACGTTCACGGACGACGGGTGGGCGCAGCTCTCCTTCCCCAGCGGCGAGAACGTCCAGCACCCCGGCAGCCTGGAGTGGCGGACCGTCGCACAGCACCGCGGCACAGCGGTCCTCGTGCTGACGTATCTCCCGCTGCTGCCCGGCGAGGACACGACGGCCCACTGCGACCAGGCCCTTGCGGCCGGGCAGTTCACCCTGGGTCTGATCCCCGTTCGATGACGCGGAGGCGCGACCTGCCCGGCCGCGCCTCCCGCACGGTTGTCCGACCCTGCCGGTACCCTCCCGGCATGCCCGACACCACCCCGGACCTGGCCGCCGACCTGATCGCCCTCCAGCAGGCATGGAACGACGCCCACGCCGCCACCGTCGCCTTCGCCGACTCCGTGGAAGCCCTCCGCCGTTCCGGCCGCGACGCCGAACCCGGCAGCCCGCTCCGACGCTGGACCGACGAGGAAGACCAGCAACTCGACCAGTACCGGACCGCGGAAGCCGCGGCCCTGGACGCCCTCTGGACGCACCCCGCGATCGTCGCCGCGCAGAAGGACGGGACGTGGAAGGCGCTGCACGCCGCGCTCAAGGCCGCGACCGGGGCTGAGGGGTGGATGGGGCCGAAGAAGTAAGCCGCCGATACCGCGGGCACAATGAGGTGGGCCGCCCGGCCCCGGGTTCAGCGGGGCCGGGCGGCCGTACTACAGCACCAGCATCAGTCCTCCGACGAGCAGCTTCGCTCCTTCGATCTGGCGTCCAGTCCAGTTGCGCTTACGCGCCTGCTCGTCGATCAACTCATTGAAGAGCCAGTGAGCAACGTGCGTCAGCATGTAGACGACCAGCGCCTTCTCGACCTTCTTGGGCATATCGGTTTCCTCCTTCCTGCTCAGGTGCCGGGCAGTCTCCCACCCGGCACTGACAACCCCGGCCGGACGCCGGGGAAGTAAGCGGGTGGCCCGGGGCGATTCAAGCAGCGGTGAGTCGGCGAGTACGGAGAGCCAGCTCGGTGTCGACGATCTGCTCCCACTGCGCCAGCGTGAGGCTGACGTTGTCCTCGACGATCTCCTCCGCCATCAGCGTGAGGATCGCCACGAGCCGGTTGATCTTCCCTAGCTCCGAGGACGTGAGGTAGTTCTTCGCGATGTTCCGGCAGGCAGCCCTCTCGCCCGGTTCGGGCTTGCCCTCCGCACGGCCCGGCCAGGTCTCCAACTGCCGCAGGCCACGCAGGTCCGATGCGACGCTACCAGTGACCTGAATGTAGAGCTTGTTCTGTATCACAGCGAAGAACTGGGAGGAATTCCTACTGGAGGGCTCGTAGTCCGTGGCGATGCTCGCGATCGTGTCCCGGAAGGTCTGGTAGTCGATCTTCTCGCGGGCACGGGCCAAGGCAGTGTCGTTGATGTCGCTCTGGACGAGGTCATCGAGTTCCGCCCTGCGGGTGCTGTGGACGAAGTAGGCCTGGGCGGCTGCGACCTCTGGCTTGGTCGGGTCGCCGTTCAGCGCCACGTAGTAGGCGGCGCCGCGGCTGAGGTGGAAGTCCTTCGGCGGCCGTCCCCCCTGGCCAGAAGGGTTTTCACGGACTTCCGTGAAAACTGCGGACCGGTCGCTGACGTTCCTCGCGGCGGCTTGCGCGCGGGCGATCGCCGGCTCGAAGTGCTGCCAGCGGCCGTAGCCCATAAATGGCATCAGCTCGCGGGCGGACCAGAACTCGCGGCCGTACTCGTCGGTGCGGCGGATCGTCTCGAAGGGTGAACGGCCCCTGCCGGAGTGCTGGGTGGGCAGGCTAAGGTCGGAAGTGCTCAAGGGAGTGGTGCTCCTTTGGCCATGGCCCCCGGCGGTAGGACGCGCGGGGGTTGAACGTTTTGTGCGACCTTCAGATCGAAGGCCAGTATGAAGAGAGCCTACGCCTACAAAGCGTCAGGATGCGACTGGTTGATTTTTGCTGGCGGACCGTCATGTGACCAGCGAGTACAGTCATTTACGCACCTGAACCACCACGGTGCAGGGTGTCACTAAGGCGCGGCGGTCAACGGGGAGTTATGAGAAAGAAGCCCCGCCCGACCCACGCGGGGCCGGACAGGGCTTCGATTCCATGGTGACCAGTTCCTGGCCGAGACAGTCGGGGCCCACGCAGCAGTGCGGGCCGCCCCGGAGGACGGCCCGCTACGGTCGCAGCGCCCCTCAACGCCACGACCACTCGACCAGCAACCAGCGTCGCCACCCGCACCAGAGGATCGGTCGAGCCATAGGTCAGCCCGCGGCCGGCCCGCTTTCGACCTCGACGTGGATCACGGCTTTCCCGATCGCGTCCTGCACCGCGGCGACCACCGCAGCCGTGTCCACCTGCGAGCCGGCTAGTGCCGCCAGCGTCTTCACCGTCGCCGCCAGAGCAGCGATCTGCGTGGCTTGCGCCGCCAGCTGGGTGTCCGCAGTCTTCGAGCCGTTCAGCAGCTCCCACACCTTCGGCACGTAGCCGTTCGGCATCTTCGCCCCCGGAACCGGGGTGTTCAGCAGGTCAGCGGGTGTCATGTTGTCCTCCGGGGTAGTTCCGCCGAGCACGGCGGTGAGTTGAGCGAGGGTGCCCTTGTAGGCGTCGCAGTCGAGCGGCACGCTGCTGTACTGCCAGATCAGCGGCGTCATCCCCCCGTAAGGCTGCCAGCCCGAACCGCTGTCGCCCGGGTAGTGACCCTGGGTCGGGTACGCGGACGAGACCAGGTGCAGTCCGCGGTCGATCAGCGGCTGAAGCGACGGCGAGCCGAGTTCCTCCCAGTACCACTTCGGCAGGTAGACGAGCCGAGGGTTCAGGCCGAGCCTCCGGGCCTCGTCGACGTAGGCTGCGCACTGCGCGATGGTGGGCTTCGACGTTCCCTCGACCTCGACGTCGACCATCAGCGGCAGGCCCTTGATCCCGGGCACTTCCGCGGTGTTGGCCGCCTGCGCTGCCGGAGTCGAGTCGGAGTGCAGGAAGTGGTAGGCGATCAGCAGCGTGTTCTCCGCAGCCCGCACCCGCGCCGACAACGTCGACCACTCGGAGTCGTGCGTGTGCGCGCCCTCACTGCACTTCACCATGTGGAACGTGCCCGCAGCCGGCTGATAGGCCGGATTGTAGGAGCTGACGTCATGCCCGAAGAGAGTCACCAGCGAGTCCCTTCTTTGCCGCGGCAGCCAGCATGTGCGCGTGGATGTGATCGACCCGGGTCCGGGCCTCCGCGGCGACGAGCGGGTCACGGATGATCGTGGTCTGGTTGTCCTGCTTCGTCTCACCGCCCACGGACCAGTTCGTCGACCCGGTGACCACATCGAGCCCATCGATGATCAGCAGCTTCATGTGCTGAATCGCACCGAACTCGCTACGGCCCACCGCGATACTCGACGCCGGATACGCCTCTCTCGCCAGCAGCGCCCGTTCATGGACGCCACCGGCCTGGCTGGAGTCCAGAGTCAGCTGCACGAAGACGTGCTCGTCGGTGAGCTTCGCATGGAGCGCGTCGGCGAACTCCTCATCGTCGAACCCGTAGACCGCGACGATCAGGCTCTGCGTCGCAGAGCGGATCAACTCCAGCAGCGCACCGTGGATGTCATCGACGGGGCTGTACATCGTCCTGACGAGCAGTGGGTAACCCGGCGGGTAGCCGCCCGTCTTGAAGCCGTCCAGGACGGACAGGTCAGCAAGGGCCATGGGTACCTCCGAGAGTGGGCACAGTAAAACCCCCGGCCAGCAGGCGCGGGGGCGAAGTGCAGGGCAGGTGGAACTCGCGGGGAGGGAAGTTCAAGCAAACGGGCCGAAGCTTGCATTCGGCGGGTCACCGGCTTTGGTGGCGGTCTTCAGGCCAGCGCCCGTGCAGGTGCAGGGCGTGGATCTCGCCGACCTGCTCCGCAACCGCCGCCATGTCCGCACGGTGGGCCGCCAGCTCCTGCTGCTGCACACCCACCTGCGCAGCCAAAGCAGCAGACCGCCCCACCTGCTCCGCGTACTGCCGGTCCGACCGGTGCCTATGCAACAGATGACTCGCGATCAGACCCGGCGTGATGATGATGAACTGCGCCTCCACATTGCCCTGAACTTCGGCCAGTCGGCACAGCAACAGGTAGACATCATAGGCAGCCAAGGCCACCAGGGCCGGGAGCCAGCGCAGGGCAGCCCGCATCACGGCCTCCCCGGTCCGGTCGACACCGCCGTGACCGACCGGTGCTCAGTCTGCCGCGACGACGCCGTAACCGCGGTCGTGGTCGGCGACGGGGAAGGCGACTGCGGCTGCGACGGGCCCGACACGGGGGTGCACTGGTAATGCGTCGACCCAGCCGGATCCGGGGCACAGTCGTAGACCGTTCCATCAGTCGCCGTGAACGACCAACCGGACGGCGCTGGACCTGCGGGACCTGCGGGACCTTGGGCGCCAACTTGGCCGTCCTGGCCTTTGGTGCCGTCCTGGCCGGGCGCCCCAGCAGGACCTGCCGGCCCGACCGGGCCCGCCGGCCCTGCAGCACCCGGTGCCCCTGAAGGTCCGACCGGGCCCGGCGAACCTGCAGTCCCCGGCTCACCCGCAGCGCCCGCTGGGCCAGCAGGACCGACCGACCCGGCCGCACCCGGGACACCCTGCACGATCGAAGACGGCGGCGGAGCCTTCGGCGTGATCCCGTTGTCAGTCAACTGCGTCCGCGTCTGATCAAGCGCCGCCGACAACGCCGACTGGTTCTGCTGCAACATCTGATTCTGATGCGCCAGAGTCGTCAACGCCCAGGCAATGAAGCCGATCGCCGCCAGCAGCAGCAACGCCCCGACCAGGACCACTCCCGTCGTCAACCGGCGGCGCCGCGGCACCGGGGCATCCGAAGCAGCATGAGAGGCCGTCACTGTGCCCCCTTTACTGTCGAGTACGCCTGAAACACCAGTGCCAGGAGTGCGATCACAACCGCGGCACCCGCGACCACCCGGCCCCACGTCAGCCCAGGCCGTTCCTCCAGCTTCGTGACCCGGTTCGTCAACGCCGCAAGCTCCTTGTCCCGGTCGCGTTCGATCCGGTCGTGCACATCAGCCTGGACTGCCTCCGTGGCGACCCGGGTGATGCGATTGTCCAGTTCGGCGTGGACCCGGTCCGTCCGCAGTTCGTGATCCCGGATCCTGCGGTCCAGCTCACCAGGAGTGACTTCATCTGGCACGTCGCCCCCTTCGGTGATGGTGCGGGGCTGTTGGGTGGTTCAGATGAGTTGGGTGATGCTGCTGGGTGGCCATGGGCCTGCGGCGTAGTCGACGGTTGCGGCGGATGTGATCGCGCCCACGCATTCGGGCGACGGGGGCAGCGTCACGTTCGACAGGTACACCAGGTTGGAGCTTGCTGGTGTGCCACTCTCAAGGATGTTGATTTTGGCGTAGGCCGCTGTTGCTGGGGCCTCGTAGTACGCCTGCACATGCGTCCATGTTGCCGCGGCGAGAGTGGTTGTGTGGTTGGCCGTGGACAGGAAGCCCTGGCTGGTGTTGTACCAGTTGATGCTCGGCGAGAAGCTGGCGTATCCGGTCGGTGAGTAGAACCAGCCGTCGAGGAGGTACCACTGTGACGTGCCGTAGAACGGCCCCGCGCCCTGCTGTACCGGCAGGAACTCCGACAGGGCCGACGCGGTCCCGGAGGAGCCGTTCGGCGTCAGCAGTCCGGAGAAACCGACTTGGCCGCAGCGCGCTTGCGGGGCGGCTTCGCCTGCTCGGGCCCGTCGACCGGCTCCGGCTGGGGCGGAGCGATAGGCACCTGGGTGCCCTTGGCGGCGCTCAGGATCTGCTGCACGGCGTCCAGGAGTGTCGCCGGGTCCTTGCGGCGCTCCAACTCCTCGTTGATCATGCGGCGCTGGCGCTCGATGTCGTCCTCCCACATCGGCTGGCCGCGAACGGCGAACCGGCGCAGGCCGTCGGACAGGTCGTCGGGGAAGTTGAAGCCGCCCTGCTCGTCGGCCTCGTAGACGATGCCGGTGGCCGGGTCGGTGAGCGCGGACGCGCCCGTGCGCGTATACAGGCGCATGCCTTGCTCCTCGAAGGGGGTGAGGTGGTGGGTGCGGGAGCTGTCCCCACAAGGCCTGCGGCACCGCAGGGACAGCTCCGGGGAAACGAACCGGCAGGTCAGGCCACGTTGCCGAGTACGGCCATGGACACCGGGGCCCGGTTCACGAAGGCGGACACGGTCCGGATCTCGAACTCCTTGCGAGGACCGCCGCCGGCGGTGTTCGCGACGCGGCTGATGCCGTAGTCGAACTGGGCGGTGTCGCGCAGAGTGCGGCACTCCAGGACGCTGGAGATGTTCGCCTGTGGGAAGGGGACCCTGTCGGTGCGGGCCACGATGGTGCCCGGCGGCAGGGACACGTGGACCTCGATGGGGACCGTCACGCCACCCGCGGGGGCGTTGACGATCTCGCCGACCCGGCCACCGGCTGTGGTCGAGATGCGGCCCGAGGCGTCCGTGGTGAGGTAGGTCGTCGCGGAGCTGGATCCGAGGACGAGGTTCGCGATCTCCTGCGCCTGCTGCGCGTTCATCATCAGCGCGGTCGGGCTGCACTTCACCTGGTTCCACAGGGGAAGGAAGATGTCGTTCTCGATCTCGTTGACGGTGCCGCCGGTCAGGGTCAGCGCTGCCCCATCGAGGGAGTTGAAGATCGACGGGTTGGCGGTGCCGGTGCCGGGGGTCTCCCACTGACCGGTGCCGTTGTAGTCCCCAGCCAGGGAGGCGAGGAACCCGTCGTAGTCGTTGGCGTTCGCCGACCCGTTGTCCGCACTGGTGTTGATGGTCGGGACCGTGTTCGCGGTGCCCTTCCAACTGGTGGACAGATCCGGGACGGAGTTGCCCGTCGGCAGTGCCTGGTTCGAGGAGATGGTCTTGGTGACCGTCACGGTGTTGGTCGTGGTAGTCGTGTAGTAGTACCAGGTCGACGCGTCCGCGCTGTAGAACCAGTCGTAGGCGACCGCGCCACGGACCGCGGTGACGGTCGCGGTGACGGAGTTCGTCGCCCCGGAGCCGAACGTGGACACCAGGCTGGCGGTGCCCTGGGAGTTGCCAGAACCGTAGTAGTACCCACTGCCGGTCCTGGCGGCGACGCCGATGTACAGGCTCACCGCACCAATGGTGCCGCCGGTGGTGTGCTGGGTGACGGTCGGTGCGGCCGGGTGCGCGAGGGCGAACGACTGCGCCCCCATCAGCTTGCGGTCCTCGCCGATGAGGAGCTGGTTCAGTGTCTGGAAGGTCGAGATGGCGTAGGGGTCGCCGTAGCCCTTCGCGAGGTCGTAGGCGTCCTGGGTGACCAGGCCGGCATACCCGATGGGCTTGTAGCGGGCCTGGAAGTCCTGCTCCTGGAACTGGACCTCGTTGGCGGCGTAGTCGAAGCCCATCGACGGGTCCGGCTGCGAGTTGGTGAGGTTCATGATCGCGCGCCACACCGCGAACGGGTTGCCGTCCGGGCTCATCTTGCGGGCGACGATGTCGCGGAACGGTGTGATGACGGGGATCAGCGAGACGAGTTCGGACAGGTCATAGCTGTAGATCCCGGTGGATTCGAGGATCCCGGTCGTCTGCGCCTTCATGATGGCGCCGAGGGTCTCCTCGGTGAGATTGCCGAGCGAAGTGCTCAAGGGGTGCCTCCTGGGCATGCGAAAGCCCCCGGGCGCTTGGCGCTCTCGGGGGCTGGGTTGGGGCTGCTGGTGGGGCGCTTACTGGCGGGCGCTGCCCTGGTGAATCGCCTGGAGTGCGGCAATGGCGTCGGCCTGCATGTCCTGCGCGATGCGGTTCTGCTCGGTCGCGTTGCGGGCCTTGTACATCTGGTCCTTCTGCTCCCGGGCCTTGGCCACATCGACCTGGGCCGCTGCGCCTCGGTCCATGCCACGCAGGTCGCGCGGCGGGACGGCTCCGTTGGTGAAGACACGCGGTTCGGCGGGCTGCTCCTCCAGCGCCCCGATGCGGCCCTTCAGCTCCTTCACGAGGCCCGCCAGCTCCAGGACCGCTTCGCCTTGCTTGGCGAGGACGGTGTTCTGGCTGGTGCTGTGCTCGGTGAAGGCGCTCTCGACCGCAGCCAGGAGGCTGCTCTTGAACATGTCCGTGAGAGTGGTGTCGGGGGTGGACTTGGTGACGGCGTCGTCGTCGGGGACGGCGTCGGCGGGGGTTCCGGCCTCGGCCGCCGGGGCGGGGGTGAGGTCGGTGGCCTCGGGGGCAGCCGGGGCGCTGGTGTCGGCGCCGCCCGTGTCGCTGCTGGTGTCCGCGCTGGAGCTGTCGTCGTCGGCCGAGGCGCCGGACACCATAGTGATCTTGTCGGGGTCGACGATGCCGACAAGCTTGCCGTTCGCGTTGAAGACCGCAACCATCTCCGGCTTGTCGCCGTTGGCCTTCGCCACGTCGGTGACGGGCAGTCCGGCAACGGGCTTCGGGTTGGCCTGCTGGACGCCCATGGCGGCCTCCTGGCCGGAAGCCTCGGTCACGTCGGCGCTGGGAGTGGGTTCGGCCATGTCGGCCTCCTCGTTCGCGGTCTTGGCGACCGGGACCCCGGCCTCCTCGGTGGTGGGGGCGGTGGGCAGGCTGGCGAGGACCTTCTGCAGGGAGTCGACGGCGCCGCGGATCGCCTGCTCGTTGGCGGTCGACAGGACCCGGCCGGCCTTGCGGACGTGGCCGAGGGCCTCGACGGTGTCCAGGGCGGCGGTGTCGAACCCTGCGAGGGCCTTGCCGACCATCTGCATGTCGTCGCAGCAGTCCGCCTCAGCCTGCTCGGCCACCGCGAACGGGGCCAGGACCGAGATGGCGTAGTCCAGGGCGCAGCAGGCGTCCTGGAGGTCCCAGGCGTTCTCCGCGTCGTCCTCGTCTCCCGCGGCGGCTTCCATGAGCTCGCGGTCGGCGAGTATGTCGACGGCGCCCTTTGCGCGGGCCAGGATGCTGGTCCACTTGCGGGCGGTCGCAGCGTCGACGGCCTCCCACGCGGGGGAACCGGGGTCGGTGTCCATGCCGGAGGCGTTACCGTCGGGCTCGGCAAGCGCGGTCATCGGGTCCAGGGCGTCGTCGTCCATGGTCGTCTCCTTCGTGACATCGCCCTTCAGCGAGCCGTCGGCGTTCCAGTTGTCCGGGATCTCGGACTTGGCGCCGAGAGCGTGTGCGCGTGCGATGACGTGGCGTCGGATTGCGTCATGGTTGGCACCGCCGCGGCCGACCGCGCGCACGGCACGGTCGAGGTCATCGCGGTCACCGATCGGATAGCTCTCGTCGGCCATGGCCGCGCCGGAGTTGGCCATGCGCTTGAGGTCGGCGGCGTTGTACTTTGCCTTGGCGACCGCGGCCTCGTGGATGAGCTTGAAGATCGCGGCGGGGCTGCCGGTCATTGTCACCGTCTCTGCCGGGGCCGGAGGGAACGGTGCGGCGGTCTTACCGATGAGTTCGCGGATCGCGTCGGGCGGCATCAGCCCGGCCCGGTCGTCCTGCTTCATCAGCAGGAACCCGGGAGAGCCGTTCGCGGCGGCAGACACGAGGTCCACCCGCGGCACGTCAGCATCTACCAGCTCGGTGAACTCGGGATCCGTGCCGAGAACGTCGGTCATGTCTCACTCCTCGGTCGGATGCGCCGGGCGACGCCCTGCGGACTGAAGCCAGTGACTCGGCCGGACTTGACGAGCTGCCAGGCGGTCTCGTCGCAGATTCCGCCGATGAGCCAATCCCCGGCCTTGATGACGGTTCCGTCGGGCTGCGGCCAGTCGGGGCCGCGATAGATCCCGTTCTCGGTGACCGTCATGTGGCCCACCGTGCCGTCGGCGTGGAACAGCCCGATCTCGCCCCCGCCGGGCAGAAAGGACCAGCACGCCTTCTCCAGCTCCTCCGGGGAGAAGAAGTCCCGGCCGCCGTCCGCGCCCTTGGCGATCCGCGGGTCCGGGCCGGCTTGGTATGCCAAGCCGAGGACGAACCTGGCTTCTTCGGCCATGGGCACCTCCTAGGCGTTCAGGACGGCGCACCGGCAGTTGGGGTGCGCCGGGGCGGTTCGGTCTCCGCTGGGGAAGGCGGCACCGAGGCGGATCGGTCCGGCCCCGGCGTTGGCGATGCACAGGGCGCAGGTCGTGCTGGACGGGTCGAGGACCCACCGAACCTGCGTGACGCCGCGCTGTCCGTAGCCGAACAGCGCGGCCAGCCCGGACGAGCGGGTGATCTCGGTGATGGCCACGGCAAGCGCCCGATCGACGTTGCTGAGCGAATTGCGCAGCGCCCGCCCGAGAGCCACGGCAGTAGCTCCGGCGATCAGGCCCCTGGCGAGTTCCCGGGCCAAATCTCGCCGACGGGTGTCGGCGATGCCCTGCGCGGTCTCCGGCACCTGGTCCAGGAGCGGCGCGAGACCGTCCTCCGCGCTCTGGCCGACGATGGTTCGCTCGGCGCTGTCGGTGTCGCCGGGCGTCCAGCCGTTGTGCTGGACCCGGTCGCCGGTGGCCGCAGCCTGCGCGGAGGTGAGGCCGACGAGGTACCCGTCGGTGTACAGCCCAGGCAGGGTGTCGGTGACCGGCGTGGCCAGGTCAAGTGACTGGCCGGCCAGCCAGTCGTCGGCTGCGGCGGTCAACTCGCCCTGCCCGGCATTGCCGTCGAAGGCCACCTCTGCGAGGAATCGGGCGGCGAGATCCTGCGCGGCCGATGCCGTCAGGATGCCGCCGAGAGCCGCAGCAAGGACCGCCGCCCAGTGGTGGGCTGTGTCCTCGTCGGCTTCCCATCCGGGCCACTGGTGAGCTCCCTGGTCGGGGGCTTCACTTTTTCCCGCGGCCGCCTTCTCCAACTCCTCGACGCCAAAAGCGGCGAGGACCTGGTCGAGGTCGGCGAGCAACTCTGGCCGCACGGCCGGGTTGCCCGCGAGTTGCTCGGGATCCCACCAGGCGATGGCTTCGACCTGGTCCGAATCCGGGTCGTCCGGGTTCGTGACCTGGTCGCGGTCTGTAAGGGATACGAACGCTTCGGATGGGACCTGCCAGACGAAGCCCTGGTAGATGCCGTCCGCACTGATCCATGCTCCGACCTGTGCGCCGGGCGGGGGGAGGGATCGGGTCTCCTCTGCGAACTCCCGCCAGGCACCCTGGAGCGGGAGTTCACCGTCGTCGATGTGGCCGCCCGGCATCTCCCAGTAGCCGGCCGCGGGATCCTCGGGATCAAGGGCTCGCTGCAGCATCAGGACCCGGCCGGTGTCCGCGGCCTGGACGGCGAGACCGGCGACGCTGACCTCGCCGGCGGCCTTGCGGATGGCGAGGCGCCCGGCCTGGTTGAGGCGTCGGCCGCGGACCGGATCGACGGCGCGGAACTCGAAGTCGGTCCACCGTCCGGTGCGGCGGCGCTTCTTGGTGAACGACCGGTATGCGGCCATCTCCGCCTTGGCGAGCTCCTGCGCGTCGTCCTCGTGTCCGTGCTGTCCGACGAGGTCGTAGGAGGTAAGGCCCGTCTGGGTGGTGATGCCTGCGGTTGCTGTACCTTCGCCGTCCTTGGTGACCGCGGCCCCGGGGGGCTGGGCAACGGGCTGCGGCGGCGGCGCCTCGGGCATCGCATCCAGGCCGTAGATCTGCTCTGCCAACGGCTCCGCAGTCGCCGGCGGCGACGCGATGACGCCCTGAACGTCGGTGAACACCGAGTGCGGCAGTGGTGCGCCGGGCTCGGGTGCGGCGCTCTGCGGGTCGACGGGACCGGCGACCGCGTAGAGCGACGACAGGGGGACGGGCCCGGCGTGGGTGGTGTTGATGAAACGGGGAACGGGCTGGCCGTCCGGTTCGGGCAGGCCGTAGCGGCTCTCCCGGATCTCGGATGAGCCGACGACACCCAACTCGATGTAGATCTTGTCAGCCTGGGCCTGCTGCAACCGGTCGGCTTGCTCCTCGCCGAGGTCGAACGCGAATGCGACCGGGAGGCCTAGGTCGTCCTGGAGGAACGCGGACAGGATCGTCTGGACATGGCGCAGCAGCGGCAGGTCCCCGACGCGGTGCTGTACGTCAGCCTGGGACTCGCCCGACGACCTGTTGACGGACTCGGTGAAGCCCAGGTCGGCCGGGACGACGTGGAACGCCGCGGCGGTCTTCCGCATCAGGAACAGCGAGAAGTGGTCCTGGAAGTCCTTCTCGTTCGACCATTCGATCTTGCCGCCGCCGGGCATCCATTTGATCTGTGCCTTGGCGGCCTGGTCGCCGAGGATCCACGCGTCCCAGTACTCCTGGAACTGCTCGATCTGCTCGGGGGTCCAGGTCTCCGGGGCGGAGGCGAACGCCTGGGGGATGTTGCCCTCGGTAAAGCGCTGCAGGAAGTACGCCTGGAAACGAAGATCCGTGTTCGCGTTGAGCAGGATCGTCTCCAGCGGTGCCAGCCCGTACAGCGAGTTGGGGCGCTTGCGGAACGGCTGGTAGACCAGGTCGTCGCGCGTTAGCTGGTCCCATGGCAGGCCGTTGACGTACTGCATGTACGCAGGCGCCGGGGACTGCGGGCTGTTGCCCCAGTAGTCCAGCAGCGGTGCGATGGTCGTGCCGTCGACGACGCGCAGCCCGATCGCGTCGCCGCGCCGGTTCCGCAGCCGATACAGGCAACCGGCATCATAGGCCAGGGTGTCGTACAGGAACGCGCCCAGCCACGCGGAGAACGGCTGCTGGCCGTCGGGCTTTGCGAGGACCTTCATGCCGGTGGCGATCGCATCGGTGACGTCGCCACCGAAGCCGGAGCGCGCGACCAGCGACCAGTCCAGGGACCGGATCGAGTCGATGCGGTGCCAGATGCACATCTGCGCGACGTCGTAGGACTCGACCAGTCCGCGGAGTGTGTCGAAACTGACGCGCTCGTAGGTCCGGGGCCGGGTGGCGACGTTGACGTTGGTGACGTAGTTCTCGGTACGCGGGGTGCGCGAGTACCCGTCGTAGGGACCGAGGGGTTCGCCGGGGCTGAACGGCGACGACGGACCCATCTGAGAGGCCGCCTCGCCTGCCGCGATCGACGCGGGGACGTTGGTGCCGTAGGTCTTGATCAGGCGGCGGGGGTCGGGCACCGGAACCCCCTTCGGCATGGTCAGCACTGGGCGCGGTAGGCGGCGTTGCGGGCCCGCTGACGAGCGGCCACGGGGTCGTCTTGCGGTGCGGGATCAGCGGCTGCTGCGCTGGCGGCCTCGGCGCTGGCGTCGACCGCGGGCTCGGCGGCCTCGGCCTTGCGTCGCATGTACTCGATCCACATCGCGGCGTTGAAGTCGTCGGTCAGCTCGGTCATCGCCCATACGAGCGCGTCGAGCCGGTCGGGACTGGTGCCGTCCTTCGGCGTCCAGGTCGTCATTTGGTCTTCGAGCTTCGGCATCGCCCCGACGTGGTGAACCCGGTGCTGCTCATAGAGGGCAGCAACGGGCTCGGCGCGCTGGACCTTGCCGCGGGATGCGCTGATGACATCGACGGGGACGTTCTTGTCGACCTGCCGAATCGTCGACTCGACCATCGCGCCGCCGTAGTTCACCTCGGCGACGATCCGGTCCGCAGAGAACTCCCGGTAGGCACCGACCGCCCGGGAGGCCCAGCCATGCGGAGACAGCGAGCAGGACCGGTCGGCCAGGATGTAAAGGGCTCCATCGATGCCGAGGCCTGCAACGATGATGCCCTGCTCGTCGTTGTTCGGCCCGGACCCGCCGGACGGGTCGACGGCAACGACGATGCGCTGCATGTCCGGATGGGCGGTGACACGGTCCTCGTCAAGGCCAGCAATGGTCCACAGGGCACCTTCGACGTCGTCGAGGAGCTCGCCCATGAGTTCCTGGCGGCCGATGCGAGTTCCCTCGTAGGTGGCGAGGACCTGCGCGCGGAAGCTGGGGGCCAGGTTGCCGAGGTTGTCGTAAGTGGAGCCGCGGGTGACGGCAGTGGAGGACCGGGCCAGGATGATCCGGGTCAGGGCGTTGGGCTTCGGGGTGGTGGTGACCACGCACCGGGGCAGCTCGCCGAGCCGCAGGCCCAGCATCAGGTTGTTCCAGGCGGTGTCCAGGACGTCGCCTTTGGGGGCGTCGGTCCATGCCGCTGCCTCGTCAGCCCAGGCCCAGTGGTGCTGGGGGCCTCGGAGCTGGGAGGGGACTTCGGCGGAGAACGCTGTGGCAATGGATCCGTTGGGCCAGGTCAGACGCCGCTTCGTGGGCTCGTAGACCGGCATGAAGTCCTTGTTCGAGCAGGCGATGATGCCCGACTCGCCCTCGATCATGACGTCTCGGACATCCGCCGGGGTGCGGCCGATGAGGGCACCGCGGGAGCCGGGCATGTCGCGGGCCTGCTCGATGGAGAACTCCGACGCGGACCGGGTCTTTCCGGCACCGCGCCCGGCGATGAACGCCCAGACGAGCCAGTCGTCGCCCTCGGGGGGCAGCTGCTCGGGCCGGGCGATCTTGCGCCAGGTCGGCGGGCGGACGATCTCGAAGTCGCGGGCCGCGTATTCGAGCCAGTCGGCGGTGGCGGTCACAAGCCACCTCCCCGGCTAGGCCGACAGTGCTCGCAGGTGCCGCGGTACGACGTCGGAGATCTTGGCTGCCTGCTCGGCGCTGAGGTCGAGGTCGTTGAGGATTGCGTTGATCGCCTTGACGACCAGGGCCCCCTGGGCTTCCGCCAGCTTCACGCGGCGCTCTTCGATGCCAGCGCGGATTGCCTCGGAGCAGACACGCACGAGGTGCTGCCGCTCCTGCTGGTACAGCTTGATCCAGACGTTCGGGCCAGCTTCTTCGGTCGTGCCGCGGTCCTCGCCGCCTTCCTTGCGGCGGGTGACGCCCCAGACGAGGGGGTTCTCGCTGTCGGAGTTGCTGCTGTACTCCTCGATCTCCTGGACGCGCTCGCGCAGCCAGGCGACGTGCCCGGCGGTCCACTGGACCTCGTCGAGGAGGGCGTCCGTGGCGGTCGTCTCGATCTTGAGACCGTAGGTTTGTGCCAACTTCGCCACCCTCGCCTCCTGGAGCCGGCGCTCAGCCGCAGCCCTGTTCCTCGGGTTCTTGCCGCCGTGGATACCGCAGAGGGCCTGCCCCTTCATCGCCCAGTGCGGCCGTCCTCGGCCCTTGCAGCGCCGGTCTTCGGGGATCTCCTTGTGCATCCCGCAGAACCCGATGGAGGGGTCGACCATCTGGGTGCACTGCGTGCCGATCAGCTCCGGCCGCTGCCGGTACTTCTCCCCGTAGACGCCCCCACAGCGGACGTCACCAGGGCGGGGAACACGCGGGGTCATGAGCGGCCCCCTAGCGCTTCCACCACTTGTAGGTGCTATCGGTTCCATCGAGCGCGGAGTAGACGGTCATCGTGGCGTACTGGCTGCCCAGGGTCTGGGTGTTGGTGCCGTTGATGACCTGCCCGGTCTGGGCCTTGACGGTGACGGCGTTGCCGCTGCTGTCCGTCTTGACGACCGTGTACTCGTTGGGGGTGTAGCGGGCGTCGATCAGGGTGATGGTGACCGGCCCGGCGGAGGCGTTGACGAGGACGACCCGGTCGATGATCGTGACCTGGTAGTCGCCGGTCTTCGTCACCGAAGGGGTGGCCTGCTGCCCGTTGATGACCCGCAGCCCGGTCGGGTTGGTCGCGGTGACGTTCGCGGGGTTGAACAGCCCGGTGAGCTTGATCGTCCCGAGTGCGGAGGCGAGCGATGTGGCGTCTTTGCCCGCGATCGTGGTGTTGCCGGCCTCGGTGTCGAGCTGGTCGATGTCGCAGATCGGCCCGACGCCGCCGGATCCGGCGCCGACGACGTAGATCTGATTGGTGCAGCCCTCGACGGACAACTGCTGCACCTTGACGGCGTGGGTGGCACCGACGGAAGAGAAGTACGTGCCGACGGGGCAGAACCCCGACCAGGAGTACAGGATCGCCATGCGGTCGACGACGGTGTGCTCAGTGGCGAAGAATGCCCAGGTATAGCCGCCGTGGCAGCTGATGTTCCGGCAGACGTTGTTGTCGTTGTTGCCATTGGCGGGCATGAGGACACCGATGGATTGCCCGTTGGCGAACTGGTTCGGGGAGCCGAAGTCGCCGCTGGGGACGATGCCGGTGGTGCCATACCCGAAGTCGAACAGGTTCGCCTCGGCCAGCCCGCTGAGGTCGAGTGCGGTGTAGGTGAGCCCGTAGAGCGAGTACGTGGTGAGGATGGAGAGGTTCCGGACGGTCAGCAGCATGTTGCTGAACACCCCGGGTGCGACCCCGTACCCGCCGGGCTGGGATGGGCCGCCGATGACGGCGGCGTTCCCGTTGGCGTTGATGCTGTTGTTCTGCGCGGTCGGGTTCGCGAAGACACCGAAGGACACCAGGGTCGACCCGTTGAGCTGCGGAAGTAGCTGCTCCCAGTGCTCGAAGGCACTGCCGTTCTCGACGCCTTCAAGGCCCAGGATGACCTTACCGCCGGTCGTGGCGACGGGCGCACCGAGGGTGAGCTGGCCATTGCCGAGGGTCTGGCCACCGGTGACCAAAGCCCCGGCGACGCCGTAGAAGCGGCCCTTCCCGACGGGGAAGAAGACCTTCGCTGGACCGAACACCTTCGCGAAGCTGATCGCGGCATCGATCGCGGCCTGGATCGGTTCGGTGTCGTCCGTAGACCACAGGATCAGGCCGCTGGTGAGGTTGGCCCCAGACGTGTTGGTGGCGTTCAGGGTGACCTGAGTGCTGCTCTGGAAGCTGGCGATGGTGGTGACCAGGGTGGTCTGACCCGTCGGGCCAGCGCCCTTGACCATGATGGCCTTGCCAACGTCGCCTGCGGTGAAGCCAGCGGTGGCTGAGGTGAGGATGGCGCCGCTGCTGGCCATGGCGGCGTCGGCGACAGCTTTGCCGTCTCCGACCGCCCCGTAGGCGGTGACGTTGAAGACCCACGCCCCGGCGAGGCTTCCGGTCCAGGCTGCCACGCCCGCGGCGGCGGTCGTCAGGGCGGTCCCTGGGGCGGTCGTGGCGGGTACCGCAGTGCCGTTGATCTTGGCAACGGTCGGGCCCGGGTAGGTGCCGGACAGATCCCCGGCGGCTCCACCGTTGGGCGGCAGGGCGGTGGGGATCTGGTCGAACGTTGCAACCTCGTTGGCTGCTGCCCCGTGCGCTACGTGCGTGATCTTCTTGCTGTTGTTGGACCAGTCCGCCGCAGCCGGGTGCAGGGTGGCGATCTCGTCGAGAGTCCCGGTGCTGAGCGTCGGCGCGTTGTTGGTGCCGCTGGCGATGATGGACGCGTCGGTGGCGCCGACGCTGGTGACACCACTTCCGCCGCCGAACGTGTACGGGCCGTGCCCGCTCCAGGTCCCGGCGGTCTTGGGCCCGTAGTAGGCGATGGCGTTCGGGTTGGTCTCGTCGACGTAGTAGCAGCCGTCGAAGCCCGTGCTGTCGGCCGGTGCCCCGGTGCCGTGAAGCCAGCCGGCGCCGGTCGGGCCCTGGACGCCGGTGGGGGAGATGATCACGTCAGGCACGGCACCTCCCGCTCATGGTGCGGCTACGGGTGTGGCGGTGAACAGGCCCCGGACCCAGGTGGTCGCGTCGGACAGGCCCGGGTCTGCCCACAGGGCGAGTGCGTAGACCTCGCCGGGCGAAAGGGCTGCTGTCGCGGTGGGCGAGAGGACCGCCATGATCGTCCCGGCGGTGGCGTTGACGGTGATGTAGCCGCTCGCCGTGGTACTGGTGCTGTTGATTCGGGCGATGGGGGTGCCAGTCTGCTGGGTGCTGGTGCGTAGGACGAGGGTCCACGTGTAGGTGCTGAGGTCCGTGGTCGGGAAGTCGAACTGCTGCTGCCATTGGGAGCCGACTGGCCCGCTGGTGGTCCAGGGGAGGGGCAGCGTCACTGGTCACCTCCCCTGATGGCGGCTTGGTGTGTGGTCAGGCGGTGGGTGCAACCGGCGTCGGGTCGGCGACGGCGACCGGTGCCGGTGCGGGCGTGGAGTTGATGAGTGCCTTGAGTGCGGCGATCTCGGTCTTCACGTCGGCGAGGGCTTCCGTGTAGAGGGCCGCCCCGTCGGCCTTGGCTTCGCCGACGAGCTTGACGACGTCGTTGGTGATGTCCTGCCGGGCCTGCTGGAGGACGGGCAGCGCATCGGTGATGACGGCTTCGACGAGGGCGTGGGCGCGGGTCTCCTCGATACCGAAGAGGTGGACGAGAGCAGTCTTGATGCTGGCGAAGGACATGGTGGAACTCCTTGAGTGAGGGTCAGAGCTTTGACTGGCGGAACAGTGCGCGCCGGATGGCCTCGGCGATGTCCTGCTCGCTGCCGACGGTGCCCTGCATGGTGAGGGTGATGTCCATCGGTGCGAGGGGGCGGCGCTCGGGCTCGGCGGCCTGTACGGGCATGTTGGTGAGCGCGGTGTACGTGGCGCAGGGCCACCGTGCGAAGTCCTTGTCGGGTGCATCGCTGCCGGTCTGGCAGTGGGCGCACTGGACGATGGAGTAGGGATGGCACGGCCGGTGGAGGTCGAGAGCGGCGACGACGGATGAGCAGTCCGCTCTGGTACGCGCGGACTGCCATTCGGCGGTGAGCGCCGCTATTTCGGCCGCTTCCTTGGCGCGCAACTGGTTCCCGCGATCGGTGAAGGAGTCCGGCTCGGGGTTGGGATCCACGTCCAGCTCGTAGCTCGACCAGTAGCCGTGCTGGAAGCGGGCGATCGTGACAACCTCGTCCGTGCTGCGCTGGAGGTTGAGGCTGAGGTTCCCGCCGCTGTCGACATGGAGACTGTCGCAGGCGAACGTGCCGGTGAGCCCGGCGTCGGCTCGGACGCGTGCGTTGTACCGGCTCACGTCTGGTCTCCCGCGCACCGCTTGCAGGGCTGCTGCCGGTGGTGCTGGTGGCAGGACGTGTCGCGGACGGGCTCGTAGCGGGGTGCGGGCCCGTTATAGAACGCGAACCGTCGGGCTTCGACGCGGCTGATGGCGCGGCGCTTCGAGCGGGTGAACGCGGCAGGGTGGATCGCGATGTTGGACATGAGGGAGTGTCCTTCGGGGGTGAGGGTGGGTCAGGCGTGCGAAAACAGGCCGCTGCTGGTCGGCGACGTGAAGTCGGGCGCGGCCTCGGTCTCGGTCTCAGCCTGTTCGGCTGCAATCTGTGCGCGGACTTCGGTGAGGCACGACATGTAGGGGCGCCCGGTCTCGCATTGGAGTGCTCGGGCGCGCTTCTTCTCGGGCGGTTTGATCTTCGGCATGGGTGACTCCGAGGTGAGGGTTACTCGGCTGGGTCGGGGATGAACTCAGCTGGCCGCCGCGAGGGGCAGGCCCGGCCGGTGTGGTGCCACCAGCGGGTCTCCCCGAGCCACGCCCGTTCGCCGCACCTGCTGCACGCGCCGGGGATCGGCTGCCAGTCGTCGCGGGGGCGGAACGGGGCGTCGATCGCACGCCAGGCGTCGTCGGGCTTCGGGTCGTCCTGGGTCAAGCTGCTCCGATCCGGCTGAACTCGACGATCATGCCGATCTTGACCAGCCCGTCCCGCGAACGGTGCGGGTCCCAGACGACGACGCCGTCGCGCATCACCACCGCGTGGTGGACACCCCGGGGCGACGGGCCGCAGGCGATCCCGAGCGCAACCGGGGCATCGGGGCGGGCGTAGCGCGCGAGCCAGCCCTGCTCGGCGGCCCAGTCCACGAGGCAGGCGGTCCAGTCGTCGGCCTCGACGAAGTGCGGGACGTCGTCCAGCGGTAGGTCGAGCAGGGAGGCGACGGCGGCCTGCAGGCAGTTGCCCTGACGGCCCTGCGGGTCGCCGTGCAGGATCGTCTGCGTGACCTCGGCCATCACTCGACCTCGTCGTCGGTGTCGAACTGCGTGCACTCACATGGCCAGCCGTCCAGGCTGGTCGCCCGGCACTTCCCGCCTTCGGCGTGGTCGGTGTACAGGTCGCCGCAGGAGCAGAACACCCAGGCGTCCACGGTCACCAGCCTTCCGGGGCAGTGTCCGGCAGCGGCATGTACTGGGCCTGGAGGAGGGCGCAGCGGTACGAGCAGAACCCGTCCGGCTCGGTGTCGTCCTCGGGGATCGGGTGGCCGCACTCAAGGCAGGCGGGCATGATCACCGCCTTCAAGAAAGTGGCCGCCGGTCCGTGGTGCGAAGATCCACGACTAACCGGCGGCACCCCGAGGACGCTCTACCCAACTGAGCTACCGGCCGGACTTCGCCTTGACCGGGCGGGACTCGAACCCGCGGCCTTCCCCTACGCTCCCCGCCGTGGATTCGAACCACGGTTTCGGCGTCCAGAGCGCCGCGTCCTGCCAGTTGGACGAACGGGGATCAGCGGAAGGTGAGGGAGTTGAACCCCCAACGGTGTTACCCGCCACGCTTTTCGGGAGCGCTTGGCATGCCAATGCCGAACCTTCCAGTGATCCGTCCTCTCGCCCCCGGCGGACGGCGAAACAGTGGATCAGGCTGGCCTTGTCAGGCGCGGAGAGAGCAGGGATCGAACCTGCGCCGGTGACCCGGACGACGGCTTAGCAAGCCGCTCCATTACCGCTCTGGCACCTCTCCGTAGCGCTGACAGGAGTCGAACCTGCAACCGACGGTCCCTCAGACCGCCCCCTCTGCCAGTTGGGGCACAGCGCCTTGCGTAGCGTCGGTGCGATTCGAACGCACACTGGCTCGGTCCTGAACCGAGTCCCTCTGCCGTTGGGGTACGACGCCTTGGTTGCGGGGACGGGATTTGAACCCGTGACCTGCGGCTTATGAGGCCGCCGAGCTGACCGAACTGCTCCACCTCGCTGCTGTTAATCCTACGAACGGGCCAGGGTTGGGTCGAAGGGTTTTGTGGTCGCGCGCCCCGGGAGGTGCTCCCTCGACCGGGGTGCGCAACACCGCCCGCGACCCTCACCGCGGGCGCGCGGGACCCTGCCGCCGGGGGAAGGTAGCGGCAGGGCAGATCAGGCAGCGACCGGGTACACGCGCCGGGCCTTCTGTCGTGTGGCCTTCTCGGCCCGGACGACGTCAGCCGCGAGGAACAGCGACTCGCCGCGCCAGTTCTTCCGATCGGACGTCAGCCGGCCGCGGTACTTCCAGTTCCTGACGACGTTGGCGTCGACCCCGGCGGCGTCTGCGGCCTCGGCGGTGGTCCAGTACGTGGTGGTGAGGTCTACCGACAGGTCGACCATGAGGTCACCTCCTGGCACATGCAGAAAGACCCCGCGTCAGTGACGGCGGGGCCTTTCGGAACGTCTGCGAGCATGGTGCTCCGCCGCCAAGGATCATGCATGATGCCGGGTGTCGTCAAGCTGCGGCTTTCCGGAACGCTTTGCCGCGTTCCATGGACTTCCGCATGGCCCTGACATAGTCGTCGTACTCGGTCTTCGTCATGAGCTTTCCGCAGGTGTCGTCGCCGCACGCGATGTACGGTTCACCGTTGACCAGGCGCAGGTCGCGGGACTCGTGCAGCCATGGGCCGCGGCACTTGGGGCACGGTGCGAGGCGTTCGACTTCCCGCTGCTCGTGGTCCTTGGTGAAGTAGACGGTGGCGCGGTACCAGGTGCTGGCCTGGGAGCCGGGGTTGGCGCTGGCCCGGTCGTAGGCCTCGTCGGCAGCGGGGTGGTGCTGCATGGCCCACTCCCAGTGCGCTTCGAGGGTGGCGACGATCCCGCCGATGTAGGCGTCTTCCTCGGCGACGGTGCCGTCGCCCGGCTCGGTGCCGACCTTCCAGATGCCGCGCTGGATGAGGATGTCGGCCTGCAACTCGGCCATCTCGCCGACGATCCGGTCGATGAGGAGCCGGGAGGCCTGGCCGGGCCACGCGGGGTGGAGCCCGACGCGTCCGATCGTTCCGGTGAGCTTCGTCGGGGTGCCTTCGACGGCTTCGTTCCGGACGGCGATGAGGAGCTGGGGGAGGGCGGCGAGGTGTTCGAGGGTGCGGCCTACGCAGGTGTAGCACTGGGCGGGTTGCCCCCAGGCGGGGCTGATGGAGTGTTCGGTGCCTCGGAGCGTGAGGGTTTCTTCGGCTTTCCGCCAGGCATTGTTGCAGGGACCAGGGCAGGTCTTCTTGACGAGCATGGTGCGGGCTCCCGGGTCGCAGGAGTGGAGGGATCACACCATTGTTGCACTCTGTCACGCCCGTGACGGAACGTTCCTGCCATGCCGCGGTCGGACGCGCGGAAGCCCCGTCGGCGGGGGTTGCGGACGGGGCTCCCGGGCGGTGTGGATCGCCCGCCGCCCAGCATGCCCGATCCTCCCGAATCGCGCGGGCGAATCCGACGAACCGTCAGCCGACCGCCTGCTGCTGCTCGTCGTTCAGCTCGACCCACAGCCGCTCGGCCTCAGCGAAGTCGATCTCGGGGTAGTCCTCGCCGAAGTCGGCCTTGGCCATCATGTTCCAGTCGTAGCGGAACATCTCGATGATCTCGCGGTACCTGCGTATGGGCAGCGGGTACCAGCGGGACGGCTGTGGCTCGGCGATGGCCATGAGCCCATGATGGCGCGCTGGTGGGGGAGTTGGTGGGCAGAGTGGGAAGATCGGGCTTCGGACGGAGGTCGCGGGGGAACGGGGTGGCGATGGCGAAGCGCGCGAGGCGACCGGTTGTGGGGTGCCCGCGGTGTGCGGGCACCGGGCGCGGCGAGGCAGGCCAGGAGTGCGCCAGCTGCTGGGGTACCGGTGCGGTCTACCAGGACACCGGGGAGCCGGCCACGAAGGAGGACGCCGGGACGGGGACCTTCCCGGACCGCATCGTGCTCCCGGTGGGGATGGCGCTGGGATTCGGGACCCTCTTCGGCGGGGTGTGGCTGATCGACTGGATCCGGTCGGTGCTCGGGCACTGACGGGTCAGTCCGCGACTCCAGGATCGCTGGCCATCGCGCACTTCTCGCGGTGGGTGGGTCAGTGTCCGACGGACAGCAGGATGGTGGCGATGATGGCGGTCCAGAAGATGACCTTCCCGCACCAGTTCCCGATCCGGTGCCCGAGGCCGCGGCTCACCGCCATACCCAGGCGCAGATGGCCGCGGCCATGAGGAGGTACCGCCAGGTGTACGACCACACCACCCGGGCTCGCGACGGGCGTTGTACCCGCGGGGCCTGCAGCGGGCGGGGGATCGCGAACCTGTGCTGCCGCGTCCCGTCGGGGTGGACCACGAAGTGCGTGACGTCGGGCCGCGGGTCTCCGGGCTTGATCTCGGGGTCGGTCACCGGACGTCCCGGAACTTGTTCTTCCCGCCGCTGATGTTGATCTGCGTCCCGCTGCCCGGTGCCGCGGTCTGGGCCTTCAGTAAGGCGATGATCGCGGCCAGTGCCCCGAGCGCGCCGGCCAGTGCCCACAGGTACGGGCCCGCGGCGCGGATCCCCTGGCCAGCAAGGTCCACACCGAGACCGACCAGGGCCACGAAGCCGCCCAGGGCGATGGGCCGCACCACCCACGGGTCCGCGCGCAACGGGGCCCGCTCGGGCAGCACCACGGGCTGATGCACCACCGGGGCCGCGGGCAGCAGAGGTGCGGGCAGGTACACGGGCTCGGGTCGGTACGCCTGCTCCAGGGCGGTGTCGAGCGGGCGCCAGTCGCGCACGGCCTCGGCGTAGTCGGACATCACATCTCCTCGGTGCGCAGGGCGTACCTGCCGGTCGACGGCTGGTGGACCTTCGGTTCCTTCTTGAGCCAGTCCGTGATCGCCGACCGGGACGGGACAGTCGTGCCGACGGGGGAGACCGCGGCGAAGAACTCGGCGATCGCGGCGGGGTTGATGCCCGCAGGTCCAGCCTTGGCCACGATGGTGAACACGGTCAGCCAGCGGGCGTCGTCGATGATCCCGGGCGTCGGCATGACCGGGTGATCCGAGGGGGCGTCGGGGGTCGGCGGCTTCCACAGTGCTCCGCCGCCTTCGAGGATCTGCTGGAACTGGCGGTCGAGGTCGGCGTCGTGGTCGGCTGCTTCGCCCACGGCCTTGTGCAGGCGCTGCCGGGTGGCTTCGGCTTCGTCGATCGCGGCCTGGGCGTCCGGCCCGGCTGGCTCCGTGCCCCACCCCGCGGTGACGCCGGATCCGCGCGGGCGCTCGGGGGCCTGCCGCTCCGCCGTGGTGGTGATGGCCTGCTCGGGTGCGGTACCGAGGCCGAACAGGTGGTCGGTGTGCTCCCATCGCTTTTCGTAGGCTTCGCCGGCGGCCCGGCGGGACAGGTCGTCGAGTTCGGGGTGCAGCTGGCTGGTGGCGCGGACGATGTCGGCGATCTGGTTCGGCAGCATCCGGTACGCCTTGAACGGGCGCGCCGGCTCGTCGAGCACCTTGGCGAACCCGCAGCCGGGATACGGTGCGTCTTCGGGGCTGATCCGGTCCGACCATCCGAACAGGTAGGACATCTCCCGCTCGTCGGACTTCATGCCGATCTTCAGGCCGGACTGGGCGAGGAGTTGCGGCTCGGACAGGACGTCCTGGGTGGCGCGCAGGGCGGTCACGAGGGCGTTCACGGCGGCAGCGCGGGCCAACTCGACGACCTGGATCAGGACGTCGCCGGTCTCGCGGAGCACGGGGTCGCGGCGCGCCTTGGGGGAGTAGATCTCCGCGATCTCGTCCCCGGCGATCAGGATGCCGGGGACCTGCGGGCTGACGGGCAGCTTGTCGGTGTTGGCGGCGATCTCCAGGTGCTTGTAGCCGGGCTTGCGGGCCTTCGCGATCCGCAGCGCGGCCGTGGCCATGGCGAGGGCTTTGTCGGGGGTGTCGGCGACCCAGTCGACGGGCGGCTGCCCGGGGCGCCCGGCCTGGTGCCAGGCGTGCAGCCAGGCGAGGGCCAGGCCGCCGCCGTTGAGGTCGATGATCCACGTGAGGTTGTCCGGCATCCGGCACAGTCCGGCGAGGAACACGTTCGACAGGTTGGTCTTTCCGGAGCCTTTGCGGCCGGCCAGCAGGGTGGTGAGCTCGCGGATGTTGGGTGCCAGGTCGCTGCCGTCGCGGTGGAGGCCGAGCGGCAGCGGCCCGGTCAGGGTCAGCGGCGAGTACTCCGTCGGGTAGGGGTCCTCTCCGATGAGCCGGTTCACCGTGGCCACGTCGATCAGGGCGGCGCCGCGGTGAGCGCCGGCCTTGACCTCGACGCCGCAGCCCTCGGGGAGGCGGGCTTCGGCGGCGAGGGCTTCCTCGAAGGTCTTGAGGTCGCGCCACCGCGTCCCGCCGAGGCATTCGGTGTCCAGGGTGTAGCCGCCGCCGGTCTCCCACTCCTCGACGCCGATGACGTGTGCGGTGCTGCCGGTGCACACGGTTGCAAGACGCTGATCCCACTCGTCCGCGACCCGCTGCCGCTTCCAGTCCATCGAGGCGCGCTTGACCGCGGCTTCGGCAGCGGCCTGCTGTTCGGCCTGCTTCTCCTCGACGTGATGGGCTCCGGCCATGGCGCCGCCGAGGCCCAGTGCCCCGGCGGCGAGGGTCACGAGGACGTTCCGTGTCCACGGGCCTTCGACCGCGGCCCAGGAGCACCAGGCCCCGGCCGCCATCCACGTCGCGGCGCGCAAGCCCAGCGTCGCCCCGGAGACCTTCATCCTGAGCCCGGCCACATGGGTGCCGAGCAGCCCGGCCCCGGCGAGGAGCCCGGCGGACCACAGGGGCAGGTGGGCGGCGTGCTCGACCGAGGCTGCGGCCAGCGTGGCCGTCGCGGTGTTGATCGCGCCGGTGACGGCGCCGTGCTTGGCGTCCCAGTCGAGGTTCACGGGGCTGCCCTTCTCCTGCGGTGGCAGGGTTAGTTGGAGGCGATGTCCCACATGCGCTCACCGGCACGGCCCTTGCGCGGGTTGTCGTGGCGCTCCAGGTCGGCCGCGTGGAGCTTGCGAGCTGCGGGCTGGAGTTCGCCGGCCATCTCGGCGGCCTTGAGGGTGAGCGAGTGGACCTGCCGCATCGTCTCGATCAGGCCCGGGTCGAGGGGGAACTGGGCGTCGGCGTTCTCGACGGTGATCTTCATGGCCTGGGCCCAGAGCTCCATGGCCTCGGCGAGGCCGCCGAAGTCCTGGATGACCTGGATCATGCCGGTCGGGTTGTAGGAGCCGGCGCGGGCGGCTGCGTCCATGGCGGGGGCGAGGAAGTGGTGTCCGGACATGGACGGTCCTCCAGGGTTCGGGGCGGGTGTGGTGGCGGCGGGTCGGCGGACGGTCGAGGCGACGGTCGGCTGCGGAGCGGGGGCGGTGCGTTGGGCGTGCCGGGCCTTCCAAGCAGCGGCGGCTCTGGCTGCGCCCTTGCGGAGGGACAGGTGCCGGATGCTGCCCCAGATCCCGGACCGGACAGCGCGCAGCACATGGGCCCCGGCGTTGCGGGCACGGCGCAGGTCCTGGGCGGCGACGGCGCGGTTGTTCTGACGGCGCGGCCGGTCTGCGGCCCACGCGGCGGCGGCGCGCTTCCGGGCGCGGGCGAGACTCCCGGGCTCGGACCGGGCGGGGGTGCTCTTCTTCTTTCGGGCCTGCTTCTGGTTCATGGCGTCGGGCTTCTTCTTGCCGTCGCCACCGCGCAGCCGGTCCGCGATCCGGTCGAGGGCTGAGGTTCCGCCCGAACCCGTTCCGGGCGTCCGGCCCGCGGAGGAGGGGCGGCCCGAACCTGAACCTGGAGAGGTTCGCGTACTCCCTGAACCACTCCGTGGCGAACCTGCCGCAGGCGAGTCGGAACCCCGGCGTGAACCAGCGGTCGAACCTGAACCTCCGAACCTCCCGCCGGAACCCGAACCCGAACCGGCCCAGGGTGAACCGGTGCGCCCGGCGCGGACCGAGGCCTGACGCGACCTCACCGTCCGCCGCCGCTGCGCCACGGCACCGACCGTCCCGGCCGCGACGACACCGGCGGCCCCGGCGAGCCCGGCCCATCCGGCGGCGTCGTAGGCCGAGGTGACGGCCAGGACGGTGGCGTTCCCCGCCGCAGCCAGGGCAGGACCGGCCGGTAGGGCCCGGCGCTTCGGCGCCTTAAGCTCTGCGGGGGTCTTGGCCTGCGGCGGAGGGGCGGTCCAGCCGATCGTCACAGCGGGCGGTGCGGCCGGAGCGGGTGCTGGGGCGTAGACGCTGGGCTCGGTGGGCGCGGGCGGAGCCTTGGTGTCCGCCATGGGGTCTCCTCGGTGTAGTCGGTGTAGCCGGTGCTGTCGCTGTCGTCGTCGTAGCCGGGGTGTCGGCCCTGTTCAGGGGTCATGGGGGGTGGGGTGTCGGCGGGCTACAGCGACGACGACAGCGGCGACAGTGCGGTCAGTCGGTCTCGCCGTGCTCCTCGGCCCAGGTGGCGCGGGCTTCGACGAGCCGGTTGTAGGCGGTGGTCTTCGACATGCCGGTGCGGGCCATGACGAACTTGAGCTTCACGTCGTCGTAGCCGTGGGTCTCGATCAGGTCGAGGATCTGGCGGACCTGCTGACCGACCGTCGGGGTCCCCGCGTTCGCGGTAGGAGTGGGTGGTGTGGTTCGGGGCTTGGTTCGCTTGGGCTGGTTCCGGGTCAGGTTCGGCGGCACCGGTTCCGCAGGTTCCTGAGGTGCCGGAACCTGGTTCGCGGGAGGTTCCGGCGGCCGGTTCGGAACCTGGTTCAGGGGAGGTTCCGGGGCACGGTTCCGAACCGGTTCCGGCAGGTTCAGCGGAACCTCGGCGGCCGAAGGCTCCAGATTCCGCTCGGGTTCGGGGCGAACCTGAACCGGGTGCGCGTCGGCGAGGGAGTGGACCCGCCAGATCGTCAAAGGGACCAGGATCGACACGAACGCGACCAGCGCGACGGACACCTGGACCTGGCCGGCGTCGAGGAGCCGGGCGGCGATCTGCGCGCACGACATGATCCCGAGCGCGCCGGCGAGGTCCTTCCGGTTCCCCGCGCGGACCGCAGCGATGACGTAGGCGTCGATCGCGAGGGGTAATGCTGGTGCCACCCAGGACGGTGCGCCGATGATCCGGGCCAGTTGCCATTCCGATACGGCGGTCCAGACGACCCCGGCGGCGACGGACAGGCGAACGAGCCACTTCACGGCACGGTCGTTCGAGTCCTGCTCGGCCACGAGGTCTCCTTCGGGTTAGCAAGGTGGTGGGGCGACCGGCCCGGCCGCGGGGGATTGGGTTCGGGCCGGTCGCGTCTGCGGGGCTATCACTGGACGACGGGCCGGTCGAGGGTCATTCCTCCCGGGCTGCTGCGCGGTGGGCGAGGACGACGGCGGTGTCGAGGTTGAGGAGGTGGGTGAGCCGGTCGGCCTGGCTGGCACTGAGGGTGTGACTGCTGCTGCCCTTGCTGGTGGCCCACCGGAGTTGCCCTGCGGCGTCGCGGTCGGTGCCGCGGGTGACCTCGGCCCAGCCGACCAGGGCGGCGCAGAGGTCGTAGTCGAAGCGCTCGGCGGGTTCGTCGTCGCCGAGGTCGGCGAGCTGCCGGGTCAGATCCGCGGAGGTGAGGTCGTAGGTTCGGTCGCCGGTCATGGGATCACCGCAGACTGTCGGGCACGGTGCGGACGAGGACATCACGCGGCTGGGTGCCCTGGGCGGGACCGACAACGCCGTGCTGCTCCAGTTCATCGAGGAGCCGGTGGGCGTACCCGTAGCTGATGTGCAGGCGGCGCTGGAGCCGGTCGGGTGCAGCGAACTGCGAGGTGACGATGATGACGGCGGCTTCGCGCAGGAGGTCGTCGCTCATGCCGCGCTGCCGTAGTCGCTGGGGCGGCGCTGCCCGGGGATCGGGGCGCTGGGCTTGTCGGGGTCCTCACCGAACGCGGCCCAGGCGGCGTGGGTGTCGTACCGGTCGACGGGCCCGTACACCTCGGGGTGGAAGACGCGGTCGCGGCTGAGGAGTGCCCCGGGCGGGGTGTAGGGCGCGATGGGTGCGGGGGTGTCCGGGGTCTTGGGTGTGACGGTGACGGGGTAGTCATCGAGGTCGTGCGGGAGCGGCCGGGCGGTGAGGGCCTGCTTCGGCGGGGCCGGGCGGGGGCGGAGCGGGGCGGTGATCCGCAGGGGCTCCGTCGGGAGGTCGACGGGGCGGAGCGTCTCGCGGACCTCGTGGACGGGCTGGGTCTGTGCGGGTGCCTGGGTCATGGCCGAGCCTTCCCGTTAACTTGTGACCGGCTGTCGATCACAAGATAGACCCGCTCTGAATCCATGGTCAAGCGTTGGGGCATAGTTCTGGACAGAAAGAAGCCCCCGCCGCGGGCTGCGGAAGGGGCTTCGGTTGCTCTCGGCTACTCCGGGCGGCTCTTCGGCTTCGGTCCGCCGCCCACCCCGCGGCCGGGCATGTTGCTGCGCCAGAGCAGGATCGTCGACTTCTTCCAGACGGGGGACTGGCCGAACGTCTCATCCGGCGGCGGCATGTCACCTGGGCGAACGGCACCGTCGAGCCGGTTCTTCTTCGCGCGCTTGATGTGGTTGCGGACGGTCGACTCGGTCAGACCCGTCAGCGCCGCCACACCCTGGGTGTCCAGGTACGGATCTTCCACGTTTTCGCCTCCTTGCCACCACAGATGGCTGCAAGTTACCGGGTGGAGCGGTGGGCGATCTAGTACCAGGGCGCTCACGCGCATCGCGCCTCTCTTAACATATGACCAGCGGTAGGGCCATAGTAAGGGCGATGGGAGTGCGCGTCGAGAGACCCACCTGCATCCCGCTGCCTGAGTGACCGCACGCAGAAGCGCCCCGACCGCGATGGTCGGGGCGCTCTGTCGTGCGGTGGTCAACCGAGCTTGCTGCGCCCGGTCTTGCCCCGGGCGGCGGGTGCGTTGCCGGCGCGCCGTGGTCCGCGACTCCGGGGCTTGATCATGTTGTCGGCTAGGTTGACCCCGTGCTGCGCTGCGAGCGCGGGGGAGTTCAGCGGCTGGCAGGTGGCGCAGAAGATCTCCGACGCCGGGCCGCACGGGTACTGCATGTCCGCCGGCGGGAGGTAGTGGCGTCCGCAGTCCTGGCACACGAAGATCCCGCGGCTGATGTCGTCGGTCACGCGATCCTCCCGGAGCCGCCGCAGTTGGAGCAGGGGCTGTAGATCTGCCGGGCGACGGGCACCATGCCGCCCTTGCCGTCCGATTCGTAGGTGTACTCGATCTTGAACGTGCCACCACTGCCGCCGCACGCGTTGCAGGGCCGGTCTGCCATGGTCGCCCCCGAGGATTGAGGTCCGGACTCTACGGTAGCGGGACGGGTGCGCACGGTGGGCCGGTACGCAGAAGCGCCCCGTCTCCGCTGGAGGTGGGGTTGCTGTCTGCCAGGGCTCATTCCAGGTCCATGATCTCCTGGATGACGACCCACGCTTCGAGGGTCGGCCTGCCGATGCGTTCCTGGTGGCCGCAGGGTTCGTAGTGGATCTCCGCCACGCCGTCGGTGGTGTATTCGGTGACCCGGTCTGTCTCGGCCCGGCAGATCAAGCATGGTGGTGTGGTCTGGCCTGCGGCGGTGGAGGCGGTGAATGCGCTGACGTCGGCCATGTGAAGTCCATGCCCGCGGCCTGGGGTGTGAATGCCGCCCGTGCGGGTGGTTTGGCAGGCCTTTGCATGGAAGCGCCGCGGCCTCCCATGAAGAAGTCGCGGCGCTTCGACGCGCGCTGCGCCCTCGGCGGTTGGCTGCGCCGGGACGCCGGCTGCGGGCCTGCCCTGCCGTGGGGGGTGGGTAGGGGCGGCCTCCGCAGTGACGAGGACGCTACGCCCGAGGCGGGTGGGCCGCTAGGGGTGTGCAGCAGGAACGTTTGTGCGGACAAGGGAAGCGCCCGCGGCTCCTGAAGGAGGGCGGGCGCCTGGGCAGCCTCAGACTGAGGCGGTCTGGAAGTAGGTGAGGTTCATCGTCGGCTGCCCCCACTGGAGCCGGAAGCGGATGTTGGCATTCGCCTGCCTGTCGGTGTGCTCCCACAGCATCCCGATCGTGCTGCCTCCGCCGACATCATGGCGTTCAGGGCTGTAGTCCTGCGGCTCCGCCGACGGCTCCATCTGGGTGTACGCCAGGCGCTCGGTCTCGGGCCAGTAGATGGCGACCAGTACCGGTGGTGCGTACCTCTGGAGGCGCGCGAAGACGTCCTGGATGGTGTCGGACTCCAGCGCCATGACGATCGGCTGTTCGTCCTGGTAGCCGTGGTCGGCGAACATCGCCCGGGTCTCAGGGGTTCCGAGGGCCTTGGCCAGGGCGAATCCTGCCTTGATGCGCACGTCGCGATCACCGGCCATCTCGCCACCTCCGGAGGTTGTCTTCCCACTCTTCCTGCATCGTGCCGATGGCCTTGTAGAAGCCATCCTGGACGATTTCCCACCTGTTGTCGTCATCGGCAGGGATGGCTTTGATCTCAAGGCGACCGTCGAGATCTCTACCGTTTTGGGCGAACTGGTGCCGGTGGATCATGCCGTGGCAGCAGTCGATCCGCGCTACGTGGACCCACTCGCCAGCCTCCATCGTGAGCTGCATGATCGCGAAGTCGACAACCCACTTCCGGTACTCGACCTGCCGGACCTTGAGGATGTCGGTGTCGGTCAGGTCGATGGGGAAGTTCGTCTCGATGGCGGGCGGGATGGGCGGCGGCTTGTAGTCCTTGGGGATGGTGGCCATGTCGGCCAGGCGGTGTTCCTGTCGACGTCCTCGCGACTTCCCCATGCTTCCCCCCATCGGTCCGGCCGCTCACGGTAACGCCTGAGCGTCTCACCGCGGTCACGAATCCCACTGGATGGTCGCGGTTCGCCCGAATGTGAGCAAGGCCATGCACGAGATTGACGCCCGAGCGTTCGGTGTCGCCCGCAGCCCGTCGTGCCAGTCAACATTCGACGACCTCCCGTCGCGGTGACCCGGCCGCCGCGAGCTTCAGTCCTAGACACCCAGGCGAAGGCTTCGGGCTGGACGTTTCCGCTGTCGCCCCTGGCCGCTGCGGCCATCGGCTTTCGCTGGGCTCAGCCGGTGATGTCCGCGTCCGTCAGCAGCTCGGGCCCGTTGTTCCGCACGCTGTTCACTGCGGTGCTGACGGCCCTGGCGGTGAGCTGCCCGTGCGCCAGCTGCTCCAGCAGTGCTCGGAGGTCCGCGGGGTCGATGTGGTCGGGGTTGAGCCAGTCGTCCCAGTGCTCGGGTGCCACGGTCAGTGGCATGCGGGGGTGGACGCGGCCCGCGGCGTCGGTGGCCTCGGTCGTGATGATGGTGCAGCTCAGGGCCCAGGCGTCGGGGTCGTCCTTGCGGGCGGGGCCGGTGTCCGCGGATCAGCCGTTCAGGAACTTCGGGTACCAGATGTCGGGGTACCAGATGAGCGGGTCCATGAGTCCTCCTCCAGTCGTCCGGCGGCATGGTGCTGCCGGTGGCTGATTGAGAGCGGCACGGGACCCCGGGTGTGACATCGGCCGTTCACGACGGTGGGCGTGTTCGGCTTCTTCGCGAGCATCCGCCTTCGTGCTCGTCGCCGCGCGGGTCCCGGAGGTCGTCAGGCCCGAACGCGCCGCACTCCCGGCAGCACAGCAGGTAGTGGACGAAGCCGCCGCCCTGGACAGGCTGGTAGTCGTGGCCGTCCCTGATCTCGAACCCGCAGCGGATGCAGATCTTCGTCATCGCGCTCGCCGGCTCAGTCGCCGAAGGGGCGGCTGGTCTCGGCCGCGCCCCGTTGCTGGTAGTCCTCCGACGGGGGCGGCGTGACCGCGTCTTCGTCTTCGAGGATCGCCGCAGTGTTCGTGCTGCCCGCGAGGAGTGCCATGGACTTCATCATCCGCACGTAGACCCGGCGCTGGCCTGGCGGGACGCCGAGGATCTCTGCGGCGCGCTCGATCTCGTAGGACGTCGAGCGGGGCGTGACGTCGTCGAAGTCGTCGGGCTGGGCTGAGCCGGCACGAATCATGACCTCGGGGAGCTTGACTCCCAGGGCCTTGGCGAGCCCGCGCTGTCCTTCGATGGCGGGCAACGCCTGCCCGCGCAGGAAGCGGCTCATCTGGCCGGTGTCAACACCAGCGGCTTCGGCGAGGCGGGAGATCATGCCGCGCTTGGTGGTGTCGAAGCCCATGAACGCGGCGCGTTGTCGCAGCCAGCGGGCGAAGTCCTCGTGTTCGCCGCTCATCCCTGCCCTTTCGTGTGCGCGCCCATGGTCACGGGCAGATCGTAGCGCCTGGGCTACCCGCTGTCATGGACGCGGGGTCTGATTTGCGCAGGTGGTGGCCGGTTTCGGGCTCTTGGGCGGAGACATGGTGCAAGTACGACCTCTGTGATGGAACAGAACGTGCGGTACTATTGCTGTGCGAGCCCAAGAACCTTGAGGGTCTCGTTTCGCCTGTCCGCATCCTCCCCGGAAGGTCAAAAGTGGCCGCCACATACACCCTCAACCTCGACATCCTGCGGGCTGCAGCAACGCTCGTCGGCGACGTCCGAAGCGACGGACGACTGCACCTGTCGCGGATTTCCCGACGCTCCGGCGTCGACACCGGAGTCCTCTCGCGGATCACCCGCCGCGAGAACAACCCCAGCCTGCACACCCTCGGCCAACTCGCCGACGCCTACAAGCTCACCGTCGACAAGCTCATCAGCTCCGGCTGACCTCCGCAGAACCTGCCCAGTCGAGCTGATCAACGGAGACCAGTCAGTGAGCCTTGAAGCGATGGATTGGGTGTGGAATCACTCCCGCTCCAAGGGTGTCGGCCGCATGGTGATGCTGGCCCTCGCCGACAAAGCGCTGCCCTCGGCTACCGAGTGCAAGGCCTACGGATCGCTGACCTTCCTTCAGGGGCGGGCCAACTGCACCCGTGAAGCCGTCACTGCTGCACTTCCGGTACTCCATCAGCTCGGTGAGCTGGAGGTGGTCGAAGGCGAGAAGGGCCCCTATGGAGCAAGCGTGTACCGGCTGCCGAAGGCCATCGGACACGTTCGGGCCACCTACGAGCGGCGCACCAATCGGTCGGCTCACCCGACCGATACGGATTCTGCAATCGGTCGGCTCGCCCGACCAGGGGTAGTCGGCTCACCCGACCAATCTGATGGCGAATCGGTCGGCCCACCCGACCCCAACACCACCACCTCACCAAAGACCACCACCTCCGCACCTGCCGCACCGTCTGCCTCATCTGACATCGAGGGAGGCGGAGGAGGACAGCAACAGGAAGCCGAACGCTTCCTCCAGTCGCTGCCCGGACCCTGGGCGGCAGGACGGGCAACCGCCAGCAAGCTCGCCCCGCTGCTCCTGGAACGGATCGCGCAGCAGGGCTGGGACCTGAACGACGCCCTCGCGGCCGAGCTGACGAAGAACCCCGGCGGGATCAGCAGCTTCCGCGCCGTACTTCCCGGGCGGATCGACGACCTCGCCAAGAAGCCCACCACCCGCACCCGGGACTCGCCAACCGCCCGGCCCATGCCCCCGTGGTGCCAGGACGAGGACTGCGACGAGGAGACCCGCTACCGCTTCACCACCGTCATGGACCTCCCCGCATCCGGCCCCTGCTACTGCCACCCCGACCACTACCAGAACGGCGCAGCATGAACGACTACGACGAACCACCCGACTCCGCCGACGAACCCCTCGCCGACCTCCTCGCCGAGCAGACCGTCATCGGCGCGATGCTCCTGTCCAGCCGCGTCGTCGACCAGGTCGCCCCCGTCCTCGGCGAAGGCGAAGCATTCCACCGCCGCGCCCACGAATTGATCTACCAGGCGATCCTGCGCCTCCATGACGCCCCCGGAACCACCGCCAACGCCATCACCGTCGAACGGGCCCTGCGCCGCACTGGCGACCTCGTGCGCTGCGGCGGCCCGTCCTACCTCCATACCTGCGTCAGCGCTGTGCCCACCGCCTCCGTCGGCATCGACTGCGCCGACACCGTCGCCGACCTGTACAACCTCCGCAAGCTCCAGCAGCTCGGCCAGCAGCTCGCCGCCAGGGCCCGCATGCGCGACACCCCCGCCGACGAGATCGCGTCCCTCGCGCTGTCCGAGCTCCAGGGCCTGTTCGCGGACACCGCCGGCGGCAAGCAGGAACTGCTGTCGGTGGCGGACCGCTGGCCCGGGTACGTCGACGAGCTGGAGAAGCACGACGACCCGCGGGCCCTGGACTCCCCGTGGCCCGACCTCAACGCCGTGGTGCAGTTCCGCCCCAAGGAGCTGACCGTGGTCGGCGCGGCGACGTCCGGCGGGAAGTCCCTGCTGGCTCTGAACCTCGCTGCGCACGTGGCGTTCCGGCGACAGCAGCCGGTGCTGGTGGCGTCGATCGAGATGGGCGGCTCGGAGCTGCTGTCCAGGCTGACCTCGTCCGAGGCGAACCTGGAACTCGACTACCTGATGCGCCGCAACCTGGACGAACCCCGCTGGGGCAAGATCGCCCGGGTCAACGACCGCATGATGTCCCCGGCCGCCGCGGACTTCATCCTCGACGACTCCCCGTCCATGACCATCGCGAAGATCCGCTCACGGGTGAGATGGATGGCCTCCCAGGACCGCAAGCCCGCCATCGTCATCGTCGACTACCTGCAGATCGTCACCCCAGACAGCGCCCACGCCGGCCGCGGGCGCACCCAGGAAGTCGCGTCGATCAGCCTGGGCCTGAAAGGCATCGCGGACGAGTTCGAGGTCCCGGTCGTCGCCTTGGCCCAGTTCAACCGCTCCACGGTCGGTCGGCGCCCGCTGGTGTCGGACTTCAAGGACTCCTCGCAGATCGAGCAGGACGCGTCCACGGTCCTGCTGCTGCACCGGGAGCTTGACGACGAGGGCAACGACACCGGGCCCAATGCCGGGAAGGTGCTGCTGGTCGTCGCGAAGAACCGCAACGGCCGGCGCGGGGTGGAGATCTGGCTGAACTTCCAGGGCAAGTTCGCGGCCCTGCGGAACCTGACTGCGGCCACCCCGCCGCCGCGAGCTGAGCTTGAATTCCCGCCCTGAGCTGGACTTTTGATCAGGGCGGCAGGTACCGCCTCGGTACTGACCAGCTTGCCGCGGCTCGCAGCGGTACCGTCTTGCCTGATTGATAGGCAAAGCAAATCAATCCACGCACTTCTGATCGAAGGAGAACCCATGAACGGTCACGAGCACTACGCCGAAGCCGAACGCCTGCTGGCGATCGCCGAGCGAGGCAGCACAGGCATGACCGATCTCACGACCGATGAGATCAGCCGCATGACGGCCGGCGCCCAGGTCCACGCGATCCTCGCGCTGGCCGCAGCGACCGCGCTGCCCACGCAGCGGATGCTCATCACCGATTCGCTTCAGGGCTGGTTCAAGGCCGTCGAGGGCGTCGAGCCGGAAGTCGACGACTGACCTCGTAACCCCGCCCTCCGTTGCCTGGTCGTTGGCCGGGCGGCACCCACCCGAAGGAGAAGCACATGAGCAGCACCGTGAACTACGAGACCGAGATCCTGTCCGAGGACGACGACAACGGCACCATGCCCAACAACGTCGCCACGCTCGCCGAAGCCGTCGTCGGCCACCGGATCGTCAGCGTCGAGAGGGGCGTCCCGATCCCGGGCGCCGACAGCTGGCGTGGCACGTCCGGCACCGCCCTGACGCTGGACAGCGGTAAGCGGGTGTTCCTGGCCGACAGCAGCGACTGCTGTGCCTACACCGAGCTGGAGGCTTTCCTGCTGCACGCCGACCGCATCGACCACGTCGTCACGGGCGTGGGTACGACCGGCGGGTTCACGCACTGGCATGTCTTCGCCGACATGGGCGACGTGCTGGAGCTGACCGTGGGCTGGTCGTGCGGGAACCCGTTCTACTACGGGTACGGGTTCGACATCACCGTGATCGAGGTCGCCCGGTGAGCCGCTACGACGACATGCCCGAGGCTGCCCGCCAGCTACTGGCCGACTTCGACGAGATCGACCTCGCGGAGATGCTCGCCGCGGCGAACGAGGCCAACGCGGTGCTGCGGGAGCGGGTTGCGGAGCTGGAGGTGGCCCTCGTTGACATCCAGGGTGCGCCGCATCACGGGTGCTGCCCCGACCACAACTGGCGCGGGCCCGGCAGGGACACCTCTGCCGAGGCGTGCAAGGACATCCGGCAGCACGAAGCCGAGACGCACGGCAAGGAGATCAGCCATGGCTGAGCATCTGCTGTCGCCCGCCATCGTCTACGTCGCCGTCTGGAATCACCGCCCGATCGGGGTCAGTGGGCACCTCGGCGACGTCAAGGCCGCAGCCCTGGCGCGTGAGTTCCGGTACGACACCGAGCCGCCTGAGCGCCACTGGGAGCACCGCCCTGGCGATGACTCGTGGCAGCTCAAGGTCATCAGCCCGACGACCGGCCGGAGCGTCATGCGTTCCGTCTTCATCTACCCCACGGCGATCGTGGACGCCCCCGACGCCCAGCCCATCACCCCGTCCGCCTGAGCTGGCTTCTGCCAGCCGGGCACCACCACGAAGGAGGCCCACCGTGGCCGAGAAGCCCGCACTGCCCACTGGGATGTTCGACGACTGGCCCCGGATCGAGATCGACCAGTCCGGCCGCAGCCCGTTCGACGAGATCCTGCGCCACGGCGGATTCGCCGCCGACGACTGGACGTTCAGCGACGACGGCCCGTACAAGCACCCTGAGATGACCAAGGCCGCTGCTACCCGGTGCCAGATCCGGGAGGCGCTGCTGCACCTGCTGGAGCTGGGGCTGATCGACATCGACGTGGAGCGGCTCAACGGGGCCCCGGGGATTCCCATGTCGCGGGAGCTTCACCGGAGGGGCCTGGGCCCGTCCTGACCTACCGCCAGATCCGGGTCACGACCGCGTCGACCCATTCCCGGTCGCGATCACCAGGCACTATGCGGCCCGCGGCACGGTATTCGGCTGCGAGGGCGGCGAACACGGGCTCGTCCGCGGTGGCGGGGCGGGTGCTGCGGCGGTTGCGTTGGGCCGGGACACGGGCCGCCTGGGGTGGTGCTTCGATCACGCCTTGCACAACCGGTGAGCTGCGGAAATGGTCACCTGGGTTCGCTCAAACGGGTTCTAATCATGAGTCAGATCTGGGACACTGGAACTACCGTAAACCATCACCTTCTACGCGAAAGGTCACCCTCATGACCGTGCTCGACGACGAAGACCTCACCGCCTGCCCGTCCGGTGGCTGTTACGAGCTGGAGGAGTGCGGCTGCTACGGCGAGGATGACGACTGCACGCATTGCGGCGGGGCGGGTGAGCGTGTTCCGGACCACTGCTGCGACTGCGGCGGCAACGAGTACCAGTGCACCTGCTGCGGCAAATGCGGGAGCCAGAACGTCGGCACCTGCGGATGCAAGCTCACCGTGCGGACCGCCGACGGCGGCACCAGGGAGGTCTGACATGAGCCTCACGACCGCGCTCTACTGCGATCGCTGCAAGGACTCCACCTTCGTCGCTGACCCCAGCCTCTTTCGGGGTGACCTCCCGATCTACCAGGAGACGGAGATCGTTCTACGCGAGGCCATCAATGCCGGATGGTTGGCGCGGGACTCCACCTACCCCGGCATCACCTGGGGCGAGGCGGTATGTCCGTCCTGCCGGGCTGCCGGGCTCGGACTGCAGTGGAAGAAGCCCGAGGAGGTCTGACCATGCCGACCCGTGACGAACTGCTCGACCGCCTGCTCCTGCTCGACAGCCTGGAGGTCGCCCTCGACGGCGGCTGCGGGATCTGCGGCACCGAGTGGGTGCACCTGTGTGCCGGGTGCGGGCGGTGCCGCTGCTACGACCACGACACCTGTCAGCGCCCCGAGGAGGCATCGTGACCGTGCCCGACTTCGCTCGCCCGTTCAACCTGACTACCCCCGCTGGCGAGCTGTACCCCTGCGCCGAGTTCCCGACCACGGGCCTAGTCGTCGTCGCCAGCCCCGAGCAAGGGCTCATGAGTGCCCACGCCTCGGTCGAGGTGCTGCTGGGCTACTCCGACATGCAAGGCGCGACCATGCAGAGACCAGAGGAGGCGTGATGGTCAACCCCAGTCCCATCGTCGACACGCACACCGTCACCTGCCCATTCCCCGAGTGCACCTGGCGTGAGGTCGTTGAGATCCGCGCCGAGTACCCGCCGTCCTTGGTGCAGATGTTCATTGACCTCGCCGCCCAGCACCGCGAGCACCACCTTGGCGAGCATTCCGGCCTGGACTGGGCTGCTGCCTACGCTGCTGCCCAGCAGCCGCGGCGTGGCGACGCGGTCGATGGGTGGCTGAAGTCCGAGCGGGACGAGTACGTGCCCGACGGCCCGACGTGGGTGGCGCTCGATAACCTCCTCGATGCCTACCGCCTGCACGCCGATACCGGGACGCCGCTCGGCGAGCACGTCTGCGAGCAGCACTGTGACTGCCACGAGGCTGCCGTACCGCTCGGGCGGGACGTCAGCGACGGAGGCCAGTGGTGAGGCCGGGCCAGTGCGGCACCGACCCGCGTGCCCAACTCCTGCCTGGTGACCAGGTCGAGGTCGACCGGTTCGAGGCGTACCTGAAGGAGCGGACCGTGAAGCCCAAGGTCGTGTGTATCTGCGGGAGCATGAGGTTCGCGGCGTTGATGCAGGAACACGCGGCGGCGGAGTCGCTGTCCGGCCGGATCGTGGTGATGCCGCACGTGAGCATGGCGATCTGGGGCGCTCGGCTGGCGAACCCGGACGAGTCGATGCGCGAGCTGGGTCAGCTGCACCGGGCGAAGATCCGCATGGCCAGTGAGATGCTGGTCGTCGGCGACTACGTGGGCGACAGCACCCGCGCGGAGATCACCTACGCCCGGTGGCTCGGCCTGCCCGTCCGGTTCACCCACCCCGACGTCGACCCCGGGACGGAGGCGGACCGGTGACCGAGACCGAAGTCCTGGGCCTGCGGGCATGGCTGGCCACTATCGACCTCAACTTGCTCGACCCGGTTCCGCCCTGCGACCGTGCAGGGCAGATCACCGAGCGGATCCAGCAGCCACTCACCTGCCTCCGGTGCGGGCATCCGGGGCACTCCGCCTACGTGCTGGAGAGCCTGTTCGGCCTCGCGATCGACCCACGCTGGATGGAACTGTGCGCCCCGTGCGACTCCTGGCTCCGCCGTGGCCTGGACGCTGCGGCAAGATAGGAGATCGCCCTGTGACCGACATCGACACCCTTGCGGCCAGGATTCGGGCTGAGCTCGACGCCGAGGAAGCCGTTGCGCAAGCAGCCACCTGGGCCGACGAGGCTGCGCGGTGGCACGTCTGGCGCGGCAAGGAAAGCTACGAGCGCCCGTTCGTCATCATTGACTCACTCGACGACGGGGTGACCGCCGTGTCTGCGGAATCCTCAGACACGGAGAGCGTGGCTGAGCACATCGCCCGCCAGGACCCGGCGACCGTGCTGGCCCGAGTCGCCCGTGACCGCCGACTGCTGGACCTGCTGCTCGCCGAGGAACATGGCTTCGGCTGGACCGAGCAGTGCTATGGCGAACCCTGCCTCTGCGGCCGGGACGAGCGGGTGGCCGCGTACCTCGCGGTGCTCGCCGAGGGATACGAGGAGCGGCCGTGAGCCGCCTCACCTACTGGTGGCATCGCAATCGCCTCGTCGCCCGCTGGCATGTCCGCTGGGGTCGCGGCTACTACCTCAGCCACGGGCCCGGCGGCGCGCAGTACCTCAGCCAGGCCGAAGCCGCAGCGCTCGGCCGGGCCATCCGGTCCGGCAGAGTGCCGCGGCGGACCGTAGGACGTCGAGAGGAGGGACCGCAGTGACCGAAGCGACTGAGCCCGCGGACTTCCTCATCGTCCCGCTCGCCAATGGCGGCACCTGGACGCGCCTGGACCGGCTCTCGGACGGCCGGGTGATGTGCTGCCTGTGCTTCGAGTACTGCACCCGCGAGGAGCTGAACCCGGCGCCGGACGGCGACGTCGAGGACGTGTGCAAGCCATGCGCGGCGTTGGAGAAGGAAGTTGAGCGGAGGATGCGCGGGTGAACTGCGGTGTCGAGAACGAGAACGGCTACCCGGTCGCCTGCCAGGACGGCGACCCTCTGCACCGCGGCCCGCACCACGCCGCTGGCGGCGGCCCGGGGATCGTCGGCATGGCATGGTGTACCCCGCCGGTTCCGTGCCGTGGGGGCTCGTGTGCTGGCCCGTGCCACGCCCTGGACCCGCTGCTCTCGCGCAAAGTGGCCCACGGCAGCCACCTGGTTGACGCGCAGAGGGTGGGCCAATCTGCCACCATGGCCCCATGAACACTGCCGCCGCCCGTGAGGCTGCCTCCGCTCCTGTCCGTTCCGTGCCGCGGCGTACTCCGCTGCGGGATCTGTCTGAGCGGCCGGCGGGTGCGCGGCTGGCCCGGATCCTGCCCACTGCAGGCACGGGCCGGGTCGAGGTGGCGGCGTTCAGTTCGTCAATCTGACATCACTCGGTCGATCGCGGCCCGCGCCTGCTCCTCGGGGAGTTCCCGTGTTCGGACTTGGACTGCGGGCGTGCCCCACCGGTAGGTGCGGGAGAAATTGCCATAGGTCCCCGGCTGCTGCGCGGGGAGGCGGATGCCGACCTGGTAGGCGGTGCCGGTGCGGTAGCGGTGTCGGGCGCGGACCGTTGCTTCGTGCCAGTCGCCGTAGACGTAGACCCACAGCAGCGGCTCGCGGCCGTGCGGGTAGAGCCGGATGTCGTACCGCGGCTGGCCCGGCCGCCAGGGCGGCATCTCTACGGCTTCTTCGGTGGGGGTGTAGTCCGGCGGCATGGTTCGAATATACTTTCGATCGGCTTCGTGTACCACTCCTGCCCTGCGTTGCATGGGCATGCATCAGGCACTGTCAGACCCCCGCCGTAGCGTCGGTGATGCGCACCCCGGCCGACAGGCAGTCGACCCCGGAACCCGCGCACACGAGGGCGGCCCACCCGATGCACGGGGTGGGCCGCCTTCGACCGGTCAGCTCTTGTCGGCCCTGATGTCGCAGCAGCCGGGCAGCCCTTTGCACTCGGCGACGGTTTCACAGACCCCGCCGCAATCCTCGTGATCGCAGGGCCCGTAGATCCAGCCGCCGATGCACTGATACAGGTCGGGATGCCCGTGACCGCATGGGCAGTGCTCGCTGGTCGTATTGAGGGTCTCCGGGTCGTCAGGCACGCTGCTGCTCCTTCGCCGCGGACCGGTAGACGCGGACTGGGATCCCGGCCGCCTCGGCGCGCCTGATGCAGTCCTTCGTCCCGCGCGCGTTGTGGAGCGGGAACGCGAGGCAGAGGACCGCGCCGGCGTCGACCATCTGCTGGTTGCGGATCGGGCCGGCTGCCCGGCCGAGCCCGGCCCAGTCCGCAGGGTGCCGTTTGTCAGCGACGGCGCTTTTCCCCTACTTCGGGCGGTTGCTGTCGGCGTAATTCCCCACCCTGACGGCGGTCGGTTCCCCAGGGGGATCCCGGTCGTCGGCAGGGGCCGGTCTACTCCCGGTTC
>NZ_JBHFAB010000012.1:0-205228 GCF_042510955.1 Streptacidiphilus cavernicola | reverse complement strand
CGACGCGACAAGCCGCCTACGAGCTCTTTACGCCCAATAAATCCGGACAACGCTCGCACCCTACGTATTACCGCGGCTGCTGGCACGTAGTTAGCCGGTGCTTCTTCTGCAGGTACCGTCACTTGCGCTTCTTCCCTGCTGAAAGAGGTTTACAACCCGAAGGCCGTCATCCCTCACGCGGCGTCGCTGCATCAGGCTTCCGCCCATTGTGCAATATTCCCCACTGCTGCCTCCCGTAGGAGTCTGGGCCGTGTCTCAGTCCCAGTGTGGCCGGTCGCCCTCTCAGGCCGGCTACCCGTCGTCGCCTTGGTAGGCCATCACCCCACCAACAAGCTGATAGGCCGCGGGCTCATCCTGCATCGCAAAAGCTTTCCACGCACACCCCATGCGGAGATGCGTCGTATCCGGTATTAGACCCCGTTTCCAAGGCTTGTCCCAGAATGCAGGGCAGATTGCCCACGTGTTACTCACCCGTTCGCCACTGATCCACCCCGAAGGGCTTCACCGTTCGACTTGCATGTGTTAAGCACGCCGCCAGCGTTCGTCCTGAGCCAGGATCAAACTCTCCGTGAATGTCAATGCGACACACAAAGAGCGGCACAGCAACCACCGGAATAGGTGATCCCGTGCACTGCGTCCTCGCTATATAAAACAGTTACTGCCAAATGAAACATTTGGCGTTGACTTTTGGCACGCTGTTGAGTTCTCAAGGAACGGACACTTCCTTCAGGACCCTTACCGGGACCCTCCGGGCGCTTCGTTCTTCGTTCTGTTTCGAGCTTATCAGACCGAACCGTTGTTGTTTCCGGCCCGTTCCGACGAGTGAAACTCTAGCGGAATTTCTCGGTGCAAGCCAATTCCGCGATTCCTTTCGAAAAACCGCATGCCAAAGAACGGCCCTGCGATTTGTTCGAGTGGAGTGTCCGCCCCAGGACCGGCCGCGCTCAGCGCGTTCGGGGCTCCTGATCAGGCAGCTCGACGTACATTAGGCGGCTGCCCTGGCGATGTCAAACCGATTGCTGACGCGTCGTCTGACGTGGTGCGGGGAGCACGAAGTCGCACCAGACGGCCTTGCCGCCGTCGGGGGTGCGGCGGGTGCCCCAGCTGCTGGCGATGGTCGCGATGATGGCGATCCCCCGCCCTGACTCGTCGGCAGGTTCCGCCCGCCTACGGCGCGGCAGGTGGTCGTCGGCGTCCGTCACCTCCACGGTGAGCCGGCGGTCGGTACGGCGCAGCCGCAGCCGCATCGGCGGGTGGCCGTGGGTGAAGGAGTTGGAGACCAGCTCGCTCACCGCCAGCACGCCCAGGTCCAACAGCTCCTCCCCCAGTCGCCAGCTCGACAGCACGCCCGTGGTGAAGGCCCGTGCGCTGGAGACCGCTTCCGCACCGCCGAGCAGGTCGAGCGCCGCGCCGCGGAACAGTTCGCGGGTGTCGGCGTCGTGGTCCGGGAGTTGGAAGACCAGTGCGGCGACGTCGTCGTCGTGGTCGGGGGTGACGCCCATCGCGCGGAGCAGCCGGGAGCAGATGACGTCCGGCATGCCGTGGGCGCCGGAGAGGGTGCGGGCCAGTGCGTCGAGGCCCTCGTCGATGTCCTGGCCCCGGCGTTCGACCAGGCCGTCGGTGTAGAGGACGCCGGTCGCGCCGGTGCCGAAGGGCAGCGTCCCCGAGGTGTGCAGGTAGCCGCCGGTGCCGAGCGGCGGGCCGCAGGACTCCTCGGGGCGGCTGACCGAGCCGTCGGTCTCACGGATCATCAGCGGCAGGTGCCCGGCCGACGAGTAGGTGATCTCCTGCTCGCTGGGGTCGTACACGGCGTAGACGCAGGTGGCGATGAGGGTGGCGTCGATCTCGGAGGCCAGGCCGTCCAGGAGTTGCAGCACCTCGTGCGGGGGCAGGTCGAGCCTGGCGTACGCGCGCACCGCCGTGCGCAGCTGGCCCATGACCGCGGCGGCGCGCATGCCGCGGCCCATCACGTCGCCGATGACCAGGGCGGTGCGTCCGCCGCCGAGGGTGATGACGTCGTACCAGTCGCCGCCCACCGCCGCGTCGGCGCCGCCGGGCTGGTAGGTCGCGGCGACCCGGATGTCGTCCGGTTGTTCGAGCTTCTGCGGGAGCAGGCTGCGCTGCAGGGTGACGGCGGCCTCGCGGTGCCGACGCTCGCTCTCCCGCAGCCGCTCGGTGACCTGGACCTGGTCCGTCACCTCGGCGCCGAAGACCAGCACGCCGCAGACGTCGGCGGCGGCGCTGTTGCGGCGCAGCGCGCCGAAGGGGCTGCGCGGGCTGGTGGTGACCCGTCCCTGCTGGTGCTGGTGGGTCGCGGCGAGGGCGGTGATCTGCTGGCCGAGGTCCTCGCTGTCCCGTACCGGCGCGCAGACGAAGGTGTAGTAGCGCGGACGCTCGGCAGCAGTGGCGGCACTCGCGCCCGCACCCGAGCCGGCTCCAGTGCCGGTCCCCCCGCCGGCACCCGCCGCTCCGCCGCCCAGGACGACCGCGTCGGCCGAACTGGCGGCCGAGGAGTGAGTGACCCTGCGGGCCTTGACCGTGCGCGGACGCCCGGTGCGGAAGGCCTGGTCCATCAGCGGCAGCAGCCCCAGCTCTTCGAGCTCGGGCATGACCTGGTGCGCGGGCACCCCCGTCGGCCGCTGGCCGAAAACGTCCGTGTAGGCGCGGTTGAGGTAGCCGATGCGGTGCCCGGGACCGTAACTGACGGCGACCAGGGCGGGGAGGTGGCCGAGCACGTCCTGGACGGTCGGCCGCTGGTCGGCCCGGCTCTCGCCGCTCTCCTTGGCCGCGACCGCGCTCCCGCCACCGGAGGCACCCGAGCCACCGGAACTACCCGACGCACCCGAGGAGCCCGAACCGTGGGCGTCGAGCAGCTCCCGGGCGGTCGGGAAGCGCGCGTCGGCGCCCCCCGCGCCGTCGACCGGCTCCGTGGTCCGGGGTGGCGTCGAGGCGCGTCGCTGTCCTCCGGGGAGCCGGGCGCTCCAACGCGTGAGATTCACAGGACCTTTCCTGAAAACGTATTCAGCCACAGACCGATCCGGTCCGGTCCTGAGGGGGTCCGGGCCCGGATCTTCCGGCCTGAGGGGTGTTCAGTCGGCGGGCAGTCCCGCTGTGGGGCGCGGGGCGTCCGACCCAGTGTGGCTGATGTCCTCGGCGAGCGACATCATGCCTGTCCGTTGCCTGGCTGTTCCCAGGAGATACCCATCTCCGGTACCTCCTGACCTCTTTCCTGGTCAGCTCGCGGTCGGGCCCGGCCCGTTCACTCCCGGTCCTGCTCCATAACGGTCTCGAACCCGGCGCGTGGCTGTTCCAGTGCGCCCATGGACACGATCTCCCGTTTGAGCACCCCGGCCAGGAACCAGTCCGCCAGCACCCGGGCCTTGCGGTCCAGGGTGGGCACCCGGCGCAGGTGCACCGCCCGGTGCAGCAGCCAGGCGGGACGGCCGTGCAGGGCGCGTCCGCGCAGCTGGGCCACGCCCTTGTGCATGCCGAGCGAGGTGAGCGTGCCCTTGAGCTCGTGCCGGTACTCGGTCATCGGCTCGCCGCGCAGCTGGGCGATGATGTTGTCGGCCAGCACCCGGGCCTGACGCACCGCGTGCTGCGCGTTGGGCGCGCAGGTCTCCCCCGGCCGGGCCAGGTCGGGGACGGCGGCGCCGTCGCCGGCCGCCCAGACGCCGTCCTGGCCGAGCACCCGCAGCTCGGCGTCGCAGCGGAGCCGCCCCTGCGCGTCGCAGGGCAGCCGGGTGGCGCGCAGCACCGGACCGGCCCGGACGCCGGCCGTCCAGACCAGGGTGCGGGCGGCGAAGCGGCTGCCGTCGGAGAGGGTGACCACGCCGTCCGCGACGGATTCGAGCCGGGTGCCGACCCGTACCTCGATGTTGCGGCCGCGCAGTTCGGCGGTGGTGCGCAGGCCGACCTCGGGGTCGGTCTCGGGCAGGATCCGCTTCCCGGCCTCGACCAGCACCCAGTGCAGGTCCTCGGGGCTGACTCCGGGGTAGTGCCGGGTGGCGTAGCGGGCCATGTCCTCCAACTCGGCCAGGGCGCCGGTGCCCGCGTAGCCGCCGCCGACGAAGACGAAGGTCAGCGCGGCCTCGCGGAGCGCGGCGTCCCGGGTGGAGGAGGCCAGGTCGAGCTGCGCCAGCACGTGGTTGCGCAGCGAGACGGCTTCCTCGACGCTGTGGAAGCCGATGCCGTGCTCGGCCAGGCCGGGCACCGGCAGTATCCGCGGGATCGCGCCGGGTGCCAGCACCAGCAGGTCGTAGCGGAGGTCGAGGTCGCGCTCGTGGTGCCCGTGCACCGGCGCGGGGACGGTCACCACCGCGGTCCGCGCGGCGTGGTCGAGGCCGCTCAGCCGTCCGAGCACCACCTGGGCGCTGGGCAGCACCCGCCGGAACGGGACGACGACATGCCGGGGGTCGACCGCACCGGCCGCGGCCTCGGCCAGCAGCGGCTGGTAGGTCATGTACGACTTGGGGTCGACCAGGGTCAGTTCGGCCTCGCCGGGGCGCAGCCGCTGCTGCAGCCGCAGCGCGGTGTAGAGGCCGACGTGGCCCCCGCCGACGAGGAGGATGCGCGGGGGTGGGGCTGGTGGGGTGGTCACCGGTGTCACCGGTCCATTTCGCACCCTCGACGGCCGCTTGTACATAGGCCGCGCGGGAATCCGGTGGGACCGGTGTGCCGCGGGGGGTCGGCGGCGGACGTCCCAAGGGTGGGCAGTACACCCCGGATTGTCCGTAACTGACTCAGTGCTTCTTCCCATATGCCCTGTGTTGCGCCCCTGTTGGCCCGCGGACCGAACCGGGTGGGTGCCTTTTCATCCTCGCGAAGCCCCCTGTTCGGTCCGATCTGCTCTCAACTATGGTCTTGACGTGTGTGCGCCGGTGACCGGCTCACTACATCGTGTGCGTGTCGGGGGGGCATCGCGTGAAGACGGGGTGCCCACGGGGGAGGACGATCGTGATGGCCCAGCAGGAACATACGCTTCCGCACAGTGCGGAGAGGTCGATACCGGAGCAGCGGAACGGACGGCCGGGGGGCCAGGGCATGATGGGCGGCGCCGGCGGCAGACTCCGGGTGGACGCCCGGCGGAACCTGGAGAGCGTGCTGCGCGCGGCCCGCGAGGTCTTCGGCGAACTCGGTTACGGCGCGCCGATGGAGGAGGTGGCCCGGCGGGCCGGTGTCGGCGTCGGCACCGTGTACCGGCGCTTCCCCAGCAAGGAGGTGCTGGTCCGGCGGATCGCCGCGGAGGAGGTCAGCTGGCTCACCGCCCAGGCGCGGGAGTCGCTGGAGGGCGGGTCCCAGCCCTGGGACGCGCTCTCCGGGTACCTCACCAGGGCCGTGGCCAGCGGCGCGGGACGGCTGCTGCCGCCGGAGGCGTTCCGGCACGCCGAGCGGATGGACCGGATCCCGTCCCAGCGCCGGGCGGGTGACATCCCCTCACTGGAGGTCGCGGCGGAGCCGACCGGCGAGAGCGGCGGGGACGCGGACCCGGCCGGGCTGCTGGAGCTGCTGGCGCAGCTGGTCGAGCAGGCGCGCGCGGCCGGCGGGCTGCGGGACGGGGTGACGGTGTCCGACGTGGTCCTGGTGCTCACCGCGTCGGTCCCCCCGTACACCTCGCCCGGTCACGGCGAGGGCGCGGAGGGCGGGAGCGACGGCGGGGACGCGGACGGTTCGCACGGCGGAGGACACGGCGGCGGACAGGGCTCGTCCGCCCGGCTGCTGCGCATCCTGCTGGACGGCCTGCGGGCGGTCTGAGGGCGGTCTGCGGGTGAGTCGGGACGGGACGGAAGGCGGACTGGGGTCGATCTCATGGGCGAACGAACACGCTTACGACTCACGCACGCCGATCCAGGACGCTGCTACCCGGAAGGGTGGTCGGCGGCCGAACGGGCGGTGAGGCCCGGCCCGCCGTGGGAATCTGGGCCCGTGGATCGATTCGGGGACTGCCATGCGCGCTGACGGCCAGGACGACGAGCAGGGAGTCGGCGCGCAGGGGACGGACGACCCGGGGGTCCTGACCACCCCTCACCTGTCCTCGCAGGTACCCCCGCAGGGGCCGCGGCACCGCGCTCCGGACGCTGCGCCGGAGGGCGCGGACCAGGCCGCCGCTGCCGGGCCCACCGCCGCCGCACCCGGCCCCACCGTGCCCGCGCCCGGCGGCCCGGTGGACGACCAAGAGCTGCCCGCCTCCGACGCCGCGCTCACCGCCGCGGTACGGCTCGGCGACGACGCCGCGTTCGAGGAGCTGTACCGGCGTCACGCCGAGGCCGTCCGCCGCTACGCCAGGACCTGCTGCCGGGACGCCTTCACCGCCGAGGACCTGGCCGGCGAGGTGTTCGCCCGGACGCTGCAGGCCCTGCGGGCGGGCAAGGGGCCCGAGTTCGCGGTGCGCGCCTACCTGCTGACCGCCGTCCGCAACATCGCCGCGACCTGGAGCCGCAGCGACCGGCGCGAGCAACTCGTGGACGACTTCACCCTGTTCGCGGCGACCTCGGCCGCCGTCGCCGATGTCAGCGTGACCGATCCGGGCGCGGACGCCTGGGCCATGGCCGGGGTGGACCACTCGCTGGTGCTGCAGGCCTTCCGCAAGCTGGAGCCGAGCGACCAAGTGGTGCTCTGGCACACCGAGGTGGAGCAGGAACCGCCGCGCCAGGTCGCCGAGATCATCGGCAAGACCGCCAACGCGACGGCGGTCCAGGCGTACCGGGCCAGGGAGCGGCTCGCCGCCGAGTTCCTGCAGGCGCATGTCTCCGCGTCGCAGACCCGGGCCTGCGAGGACTACGCGAGCAGGCTGGGCGCGTTCGCGCGGGGCGCGCTGGGGAAGCGCGCGGCGGGGGACGTGCGCGGGCACATGAAGGACTGCGACCGCTGCTCGGCGGCCTACCTGGAGCTGTTGGACCTCAACCAGGGCCTGCGCGAGGTGCTTCCGTCCGGGCTGCTGGTGTGGGTCGGGTCGGGGTACTTCACCGTGCTGGCGGCGGGCGCGGCGAGCGCCGCCGGGGTCGGCATCGGCCTGGGCGCGGCGGGGGTCGCGACCGGCGGCGGCGCGGCGGCGGGTGCGGCGGGCGGTGCGGGCGGCGGCTCGGCCGGGGCCGGGGCGGCGGCCGGGGAGGGGCTGGGGCTTCCGGCGAAGGCCGGGATCGCGGCCGTGGTCACCGTGGTGGCCGTGGCCGCCGTGGCCTTCGCCCTCAGCGGCAGTGAGCACAAGCCGCCGCCGCCCAAGCCGCGCGCGGTGAAGGTGGTGCCCAGTCCGGTGGCGACACCGCCGCCGCCACCGCCGTCCCCGGTCAAGGCCGTTCCGCCGCCCGCTCCGGTGCCCCCGGCACCGACGGTCCGTCCGAAGCCGCGCCCGGTGGTCAAGCACACGGTGAAGCCGACCGTGCCGCCCAAGCCCCCGGCCAAGCCGAAGCCCACTCCGACTCCGACGCCCGCACCGCCGCCCCCGGCCGACTACTTCGTGGACGCGTTGCCGTACAGCGGCGTCGGCGTCAGCAACGGTCCGAGCATCGACGGCAGCGCGTCCAGCGGGGTGTGGCAGCGCAGTCGCGGCGTCCGGGTCGGCGGGCAGTCCTACCCGCGCGGGATCACGGTCCGGGCGCCCTCCTCGGTGACTGTGCAACTCAACCGTCAGTGCCGGGAGTTCGACGCCTCGGCCGGGATCGACGACCTGACCCTCGGCCTCGGCTCGGCCCGCTTCTCGGTGCTGGACGCGACCACCGGGCGGATGCTGTGGCACTCCGGCGTGGTGCACGGGGGCGACAGCGCCGTGCCGGTGAGCGTGCCGCTGTCCGGGGTGACCGCGATCCGGCTGGTGGTGCGCCCGGGGTGGACCGGCCCGTTCGGCGGCTTCGGCGTGGCGGACGTCGCCGACTGGGCGAACGCCCGCTTCAGCTGCAGCTGACGGCAAATCAGGCGGTGGATCAGACCGCGCAGCTGCCGTCCACGCAGCCGTCCGCGTCCTCTGCACTGGCCGCGCCCGCCGCACCGCTCTCGGCTGCGGGTTTGGCGGCGACCGAGGCCTGCTCCAGCGCCCGCAGGAAGGTCGAGGTCTCCTGTGCGCCCTCGATCGCCCAGGTCTGGTCGATGACGAAGGTCGGGACGGAGCGGATGCCGATGGCGCGGGCCTGCTCCAGCTCGGCGGTCAGCTCGGCGCTGCCCTCGTCGGAGGCCAGGTAGTCCGCGACCCGGGTGCGGTCGAGACCGGCCGCGACCGCGATATCGGTCAGCGCGGCGTGGTCGCCGACGTCGACGCCGTCGGAGAAGTGGGCCGCGAGCAGCCGCTCCTTGAGGTCGCCCTGCACCGCGAGGCCGTACTCGGCGGCGGCCAGCCGCAGCAGCCGGTGCCCGTCGAAGGTGTTGACGTGCAGTGCGGCGTCGAAGTCGTAGCTGATGCCCTCGGTCGCGCCCAGTGCGGCGACCCGGTCGTCCATGGCCCGCGACTGCGGCCCGTAGCGCTCGGCCAGCCAGGCCCGGTGCGGGGTGGCCTGCGCCGGAGCGTCCGGGACCAGCTGGTACGGGCGGTAGACCACCTCGACCGGCTGCGGGAAGGCGGACAGGGCGCGCTCGAACCGGCGCTTTCCGATGAAGCACCACGGGCAGGCGATGTCGCTGTAGATCTCGATCTTCACGGTCCGGGGCTCCTTTTGTCTGCTCAGTCAGGATTACCCAACCGGCACGGGCTCCGGCGTATTCCTGGCCGGGACCAGCAGCACCGGGCAGGCCGCGTGGTGCACCAGCGCGGACGCCACCGAGCCCAGCAGCAGCCGGCTGAACCCGCCGTTGCCGCGGGCTCCGACGATCAGGGTGTGGTGCCGGGCGGACGCGGCGAGCAGCGTCTCGACCGGGTCGCCGAGGACCACGTGGAGCGCGGGCGGGGCCGCGGCGGGGTGCCGTCGGACCACGGTGGCGACGGCCCGCTCGGTCACCGCGAGCATGCCCTGGCGCAACCGTTCCGCACTCTCTTCGGCGAGCTCGGCCACGCCGGTGGCGTAGGCGCCGGGAGCGGGGTTCACCACGGAGAGGACGTGCAGCGGGAGCGCGAGCGCGGCGGCCTCGGTGAAGGCGCGGTCCAGCGCCCAGAGCGAACCGTCCGACCCGTCGACCCCGACCACGACCCCGGTCGGAGCGACGACCAGCGGCGCGGCGGGGTCCGCCACGGGCGGGGAGGCCGGGGCCGGGGCTGCCGCAGGTGGGGACGCCGGGCCCAGGTCTGCCGAGGCCGGGGAGACCGGGGCCGGATCTGCCGGAGCCGGGGAGGCCGGAGCCGGATCTGCCGGGGCCGGGCCCGGGGCTGACGGAGTGGTGGACGACGGGGCCGGATCTGCTGGGGTGGGTGGGGTGGCCATGGCACCCATCGTTCGCCCTGCGGCGCGCACAGCCGCTACGGCACGCCGATGGGGTCCCGCCCGGCCTCCCGCCCGGGGTCGCCGTCCCGGTTCCTGTCCGCGGCACCCCCGCCACCGTCCGCACCGCTACCGCCCGCGCTGCCGTCCCCCGGTCCGTCCCAGCCACCGCCACCCCCGCCGTCGCCCGGCGCCCTCGCGCCGATCGCGCGGCGCTCGGCCAGCGGCAGGCCGGTCCAGCAGGAGCCCTGCCGGGCGTGCAGGCGGCGCAGCCACAGCTCGGTGGAGACCACCGCGGCCAGGCCGTCCAGCGGGACCGGACGATCCCCCGCCGCGGCGTGCAGCGCCCTGCGGAAGACCCGGGCGTCCAGCAGGCCGAGGTCGGCCAGCAGCGGGGCCGCGAACATCCGGTCCAGCGCGGGCAGCGCGTGCCGCAGCCCGGCCCGGACGGTGGCGACCGCGGTGTACGGGTCGGGCGGGGCGGACGCCCCCCACCCGGCGGGCAGCGCGGTCACCCCGGCCCCGGCCAGCACCGCGCGCAGGATCGCGTGCCGGGAGCCGGGCTGGATCCGGGCCGACGCGGGGACCAGGCCGCAGGCGCGGACCACCTGGTTGTCCAGGAACGGCGCGTGCAGCCGCTGGCCGTCCTCGGCGACCTGGGCCAGCACCCGGAACTCGGCCGCCTGCCGTTGCAGCGCCAGCCGCGCGCGCCGTTCGCCGGGACGCTCGTCCGGGGCGGTCCGCCGGGTGGCCAGCCGCAGCCGCACCGCGACCGCCGACAGCGCGTCATCGGTCAGCCAGCGGGCCGCCGGAGAGGGATCACACCAGGTCAGCGACTGCACCGAGGCCGATCCCGCGGTGGTCGGGACCCGCCGCCGACGAGCCATCAGCTGGGTTGCGGCGTCCTCAAGACCCTCCGCGTAGCCGGTGCGGGCCAGCCTGCGGGCCGCCCGGAGCACGCTGATCGGGGTGCCGAACGCGCCCTGCAACGGGTGCTCGCCGCTGTCCGCGCGGGCCAGCGCGGTGATCGGCCGCAGCAGCGGGAACCGCTGGTGCTCGATCAGCAGGTCGGCGAGCCGGGCCGGGTGGCCGTCCAGGGCCTGCCGGCCGCCGTGGCCGCCGAGGTGGTCGGTGCCGGCCGCGGCGAGCCGGCCGCGGTGCCGGGCCCCGGCGACCAGCGCCGCGCCCGGCTCGTCGGTGAGCGGTCCGGCCAGGTCGGGGGCGAGCAGGTCGGCGTACGGGAGGGTCTCCGGGCCCCCGGCGACCAGCAGGTGTTCCAGCCGGGCGTCGGCGGAGCCCAGGGCCTGGGCCCGGACCAGCTCCGCGGTGTGCGCCGGGTCGGGTGCGGCCGGGCCGGTCGCGGTGCTGCTGTCGGTCCAGGTGACGACGAGCAGCGGCTGCCCGTCGGCGGCTCCGGCCGCGCTCCCGGTCCTGGCCCAGGAGCCGCGGACAGCGCCGGTGCGGGCCGGCTCGGTGGCCGGGGCGGTGCTGGGCGGTCCGTGGTGCAGGGTGCGGGAGCTGCGCGGGTCGCCCCAGCGCTCGTCCACCGACTGCACCGGCACCGGCAGGTGCCGCGGGTGCGCGCCCGGGTGCGCCCCGGTGTCGGAGCCCGGTCGCGGCGGGCCGCTCACCGGGCGGGGGACGGCCGCCGCGAGCAGGGTGAGCACGGTGGAGGCGCTGCCGCCGGACAGGTCGGTGCTGATCCGCCGGGGCTGGTCGCCGCCGCTGCGGACCCGGCTGCGGACCGCCTCCAGCAGGCTGCGGGTGACCTCGCCGGTCGCGGTGGCCTCGGCCGCTCCGGCCCGGTCCGGCGGGGTTCCGCCGCCCACGCCGGGCCGGTAGGGCTCGAACGCGTGCTCCTGCGGCCGTCCGGCGCGGATGCTGAGGGCCCGCGCGGGCGCGACCCGGTGCACGCCGGTGAACGCGCTGTGCCCGGCCACGATCTCCGGCGCGTCCGGCACGGCCAGCCCGGCGGCCAGGTAGAGCGGATCGGGACGGGCGCCGACCAGGTCGGCCAGCGGCAGCGCGGCGGTGGCGTACGCCGTCCCGCCGCACCAGGGGGTGTGGAACACCGGGCGGACCCCGACCAGGTCGCCGAGCAGGGTGGTCCTGCTGCCCTGCTGCAGCACCACGGTGTAGCTGCCGGGCCAGGCGGTGAGGTGGCGCAGCGCCCCGCCGCTGGCCCTGAGCAGCGCGGCGCGCAGCGCGGAGTCGTCCGCGCCGCAGCGGCCGACCACGGCGAGCCGGGCCGCCGCGCCGTCGGCGGCGGACGGGTCCTCCGGGTCCTCGGGCAGGTCGGGGAAGCCGGTGCCGACCGCGTCGGCGGTCGCCCGGTGCTGCCGGTACACGCGGACGGTGCGGATCTCCTCGGGGCGCCAGTCGCCGACCGCCCACAGCGGGTCGGGGCCGGGCCAGAGCAGCCGCCCGCCGAGCGGGCGCAGGTCGCGCAGGCGCGGCTCGGCGCCGACTCCGGTGCCGTTCCACCCCACCAACCACCGCATCGACGCCTCCTGGGGCTCCGAGACGTGCGCGGCAAGCATCTTGTCGCACCGTCAGGGCTGTCGAAGACATCGTGCCATCAGCGCACCGGGTCAACCTCCGGCGGTGCGCGGTCAATTTCGAAAAAGAACGAAGCGACGTGGGCGCCCGGGTCCGGGCCGCTCCCTCCAGCGACCCGGTCGCGGTCGTCGTCCGAACCCCGGATCCGGGAGGTGTCCGCACACCCCCCGGACCGGACGACCACCGCGCGGGGAGAGCGGCGGCTTCCCCCGACCTGCCCTCCTCGACCGCAGGCCGACCCACACCGGCCATCGAAGCCCCGTCCACGGGCCGCCGGGAGGGGGCACGGCAGGGCGCACTGCCACACGCCGCAGGGGCATGCTCCGGCCGTCCCGCCGGAAGACCGTGAGAGCGGTATCTCGCCATCCGGGACGCAGCCCCTTAACCCTGGGCAGGCGGGGAACTACTCTGGGTGTATGCATGGCGCGGAGCAGGTGCTCGCGCAGCTGACGGGGAACCGGCGGGGAGGTGGCACAGGGCATGACCACCACGGGGCGAGAGCCCAACGAGCGGCTCGGCGCGCTGCTCGCGCTCGCCGGCATCAGCAACGCCGGACTGGCGCGGAGGGTCAACGACCTAGGCGCACAACGGGGTCTGACGTTCCGTTATGACAAGACCTCGGTGGCCCGCTGGGTCGGCAAGGGCATGGTGCCGCAGGGCGCGGTGCCGCAGCTGATCGCCACCGCGATCGGCGGGAAGCTGGGCCGCGGCGTCCCGTTGGAGGAGATCGGACTGGCCGGAAGCGACCCGGCCCCGGAGATCGGCCTCGCCTTCCCGAGGGACGTCTCCGAGGCGGTCCGGCAGGTGACCGAGCTGTGGCGGCTGGATTCCGGCGCGGCCTCCCGCGAGGGCCGCAACCGCGGCTGGTGGGACAACCTGGCCGGAACCTTCTCGGTGACCGCGTACGCGACCCCGGTGTCCCGCTGGCTGATCACCCCGGTGGACGGCTCGGTCGCCCGCGAGGCGGCGGGGCACCTGCGCGCCGACTTCCAGGAGGTGCACGGCGAGGCCGTCCGGATACGGGCGGCGGTGGGCGAGGGCCACTCGTACCGGGTGGGCCACGCCGACGCGTCCAAGCTGCGGCAGGCGGCCGAGGAGGCGCGGCGCTGGGACTCCCGCTACGGCGGCGGCGACTGGCGCTCCTCGATGGTGCCGGAGTGCCTGCGGCAGGACGCCGCGCCGCTGCTGCTCGGCTGCTACACCGACGAGGTCGGCCGCGCGCTGTTCGGCGCGACCGCCGAACTGACCCGGCTGGCCGGGTGGATGGCCTTCGACACCGGCCAGCACGAGGCCGCCCAGCGCTACTACATCCAGGCGTTGCGGCTGGCCCGCGCCGCCGCCGACGTGCCGTTCGGCGGCTATGTGCTGGCGTCGATGAGCCTGCAGGCGACCTACCGCGGCGCGGCCGAGGAGGGGGTGGACCTGGCCCAGGCGGCGATCGAGCGCAACCGCGGCCTGGCGACCGCGCGGACCATGAGCTTCTTCCACCTGGTCGAGGCGAGGGCGCACGCCCGCGCCGGGAGCGCGCACGCCTGCGCCCAGGCGCTGGCCGCGGCGGAGAGCAGGCTCGAACGCGCCCGCGCGGTGGACGACGACCCGCCCTGGATCGACTTCTACTCCTACGACCGGCTGGCCGCCGACGCCGCCGAGTGCTACCGCGACCTCGGTGTTCCGCTGAAGGTCCGTCAGTTCACCGCGCAGGCACTGGCCAGCCCCACCGAGGAGTACGTCCGCTCGCACGGCCTGCGGCTGGTGGTGTCCGCCCTGGCCGAGCTGGACGACGGCGACCTGGACGCCGCGGTCGCCGCCGGGACCCGCGCGGTCGAGGTGGCCGGGCGCATCTCCTCGCAGCGGACCAGGGAGTACGTGCAGGAGATGCTGCGCAGGCTGGAGCACTTCAAGGGCGAGCGCGCGGCGGTCGAACTCGCCGAACGGGCCCGCCTGGTGCTCACCGCCCCGGCCTGACCGCCCGGCGCCGTCCCCCGCCACACTCCCGTCCCGGCCCCGTCCCTGCCCCTGGCCTTCGCGGATGTCCGACCCGCGTGGGACGATCCACCGGTCGGCGCGGAAGCGACAGGCGGCGGAAGGAGCGGGGCGTGCGGTACGACTGCGAGGTCGTGGTGGTCGGCGGCGGGATCGTGGGGCTCTCCACCGCGTACGCGCTGAGCCGGGCCGCGCCCGGGGTGTCGGTGATCGTGCTGGAGAAGGAGCCCGCGCTGGCCCGGCACCAGACCGGGCGCAACAGCAATGTGGTGCACAGCGGGCTCTACTACAAGCCCGGCTCGCTGAAGGCGGAGTACGCCGTCGGCGGCGGCCGTGAGCTGGCGGAGTTCTGCCGCGAGCACGGGCTGCCCTACCGCCGCACCGGGAAGCTGGTGGTCGCGAGCAGCGGCGAGGAGCTGCCACGGCTGCACGCCCTGGCCCAGCGCGGGCGCGAACACGGCCTCGCGGTCAAGGAGTTGGGCGCGCTCGGGATCGCCGAGCACGAGCCGGAGGTGCACGGCGTGGGCGCGCTGCACATCGGCGACACCGGCATCACCGACTACCCGGCGGTCGCGCACGCCTACGCCAAGCTCTCCGGCGCCGAACTGCGCACCGGCGGCCCGGTGGTGGGGATCGCGCGGGGCGCGGACGGGGTCACCGTCAGCACCACCCTCGCCGAGGTCCGCGCCAGGGTGCTGGTCAACTGCGCCGGGCTGTACAGCGACCGGATCGCCCGGATGGCGGGCGACGAGCCGGGCGTGCGGATCATCCCTTTCCGCGGCGAGTACTTCGAACTGTCGCCGCGGACCGCGGAGTTGGTGAACGGCCTGGTCTACCCGGTGCCCGACCCGCTGTTCCCGTTCCTCGGCGTGCACCTCACCAAGGACCTGCACGGCGGCGTCCACGTCGGCCCCAACGCCGTCCCGGCGCTGGCCCGCGAGGGCTACGGCTGGCGGACGGTGCGCCCGCGCGAGCTGGCCGGGACGCTCGGCTGGCCAGGCGCCTGGCGGCTGGCCGCGCGGCACTGGCGGGCCGAGGCGGTGGAGGTGCGGCGCTCGCTGTCCCGCCGCGCCTTCACCCGCGACCTGCAACGGCTGCTCCCCGCGGTGACCGAGGCCGACCTGCTGCCGGTCGCGGCTGGAGTCCGGGCCCAGGCGGTGGGGCGCGACGGAGCCCTGCTCGACGACTTCGCCTTTGCCGAGGCCCCGCGCACCGTCCACGTCCTCAACGCGCCCTCCCCGGCCGCCACCGCGTCCCTCCCGATCGGCCGCGAGGTGGCCCGCCGCGCCCTGGCTGCCCTGGACGGGGACCGGTCACGCCCTTGACCCGGACCACCGCTGCCAGGTCGGCGTCCAGACCTCGGCGTCGGACGGCTCCGGCCCCCGCCTGGCCAGCAGGTAGTCGCGGAACGCGGCGAGCGCCGGATGCGGGTTGTCGTCGCGCCAGATCATCGACAGCGGGTAGACCAGCGCCGGTCCGCGCACCGGGATGCGGCGCAGGTCGTAGCTGTCCGGCCACAGGTAGCGGGTGTGCTCGCCGACCAGGGTCGCCAGTTCCGCGGAGTCGGCGATCTCGGCCAGCAGCACCTCGTTGCCGAAGGCCGGGCCGATCAGGTCGATGCCGAGCCCGAAGGCGGCGGCCAGTTCGTCGAAGTACCCGGTCACCTCGGTCCCCGCGGGAAGTCCCGGCATCCAGATCCGGTGCCCGACCAGCTGCGCGGGGGTGACCGCGCGGGCGTTGGCGAGTGCGTGCCGGGGGCCGACCAGCAGCTGGTGCGCTTCGTCGATCACCCGGGCGGTCCTGAGCGCCTCCGGCAGCCGCAGTTGCGGGGCGACGGCGTGGAAGCTGGCGTCGACCGTCCCGGCCTCAACCGCGCCGACCGCCGCCTCGACGTCCGCGCCCAGCAGCGCCACCACGTCCAACTCGATCTCCGGGCGCGTCCGGTGGAAGTCCTGGAGCAGCACCGCGGGCGCGATCCGCCGGCTGACCACGTCGACCCGCAGCGCGCGCCGACCGGGGCGCACCGACGCGTCGGCCCGTTCCTCCACCCGCAGCAGCTCCCGGGCGTGCGGCAGGAACGCCTGGCCGTCGACGGTGAGCTGGGCGCCGCGGGCGGTGCGGGTGAACAGCCGCACCTCCAGGTCCTTCTCCAGCGCGGCGATGCGCTTGGAGACGGCCTGCTGGGTGATCGAGAGCGCCACGGCGGCCTCCTGGAACTGGCCCGCGTCCACGGCGGCGACAAAGGTGCGTACGGCGTCGAGATCCATGCGCCGAGCCTAGGGCAACAACACGGGGTTGTGGCTCGCCGCTGATTCGGTTGTTTGATCTGCGGTTACCGGCTTGCTTGGATGAGTCAGCTCAACGGCAGGTTGTCCAATAGCGGGGGTGCGGAGCATGGTGGCGAGACGGTCGCTGGGCCGGGACTTCGGCTGGTTGTGGGCGGCCTACGCCGTCAGCGCCTACGGCTCCGGGCTGGGGTTCGGCGCGTTCCCGCTGATCGCGGTACTGGTGCTGCACGCCGGTCCGGCCGAGGTGTCCGCGCTGTCCGCGGTGGGCCCGGCGGTGGGCGCGCTGATCGCGCTGCCGCTCGGCCCGTGGGTGGAGTTCCGCCGGAAGCGGCCGGTGATGATCGCCATGGACCTGACCCGGTTCGCCGTGATGGCGACGATCCCGGTCGCCTACGCCCTCGGCCGGCTCGGCTTCCTGCAGCTGCTGGTCGTCTCGGCGCTGGTCGCCGCGTCCAAGATCGCCTTCAACGCCGCCAGCGGCTCCTGCCTCAGGACGCTGGTCCGGCCGGACGACTTGCTGGTGGCCAACGCCCGGTTCGAGTCGACCAACTGGAGCTCCATCGCGGTCGGGCCGCCGCTGGGCGGCGCGGCGATCGCGGTGTTCGGGCCGGTCACCACGGTGGTGGCGGACGCGCTCAGCTACCTGCTCTCCGCGCTGGGGGTCAGCGCCATCCGCGGCCGGGAGGAACGCCCGCGGCGGACCGGGGCGGGCCGGGTCAGGGCGGGCGAGCTGCTCGATGGCTGGCGGCACATCCTGACCCATCCCGGCCTGCGGGCGCTCTACTTCAACAACCTGCTCGTCGGCGGGTTGATCATGGCCACCGAACCGCTGCTGGCCGTGCTGCTGCTGGGCCGGCTCGGCTTCCCGCCCTGGCAGTACGGCCTCGCCTTCGCCGTGCCCTGCGTCGGCGGGCTCATCGGCTCCCGGCTGGCCCGCCGGGTCGTGGCCCGCTACGGCCAGTACCGGGTGTTCCGGACCGTCGGCACGCTGCGCGCGGTCTGGCTGATCGGCCTGGCCTTCGTCCGCCCCGGCGTGGTCGGCCTGGTCACCGTGATGGCCGTGGAACTGGCGATCATCATCAGCATGAGCCTGTACAGCCCGGTGCTCGCCACCTACCGGCTCGAACAGACCCCCGCGGACCGCACCGCCCGCACCCTGTCGGCCTGGTCGATCGGCTCGCAGGCGTCCATCGCGGTCTTCACCGCGCTCGGCGGACTGCTCGCCGACGCCACCGGACCGCGCACCGCGATCACCGTCGCCGGACTGCTCATCCTCGCCAGCCCGCTGCTGCTGCCCCGCCGCGAAAGCCCTTCGCCGACCGCCGACCGGGAACTCGCCGCCGCAACCGCACAACCGCAGTGACCTGCGGAATCACTGGTCAGCTCGACCCATCCGGCAACAACGGCGTGGTCGTTAGACTGGACCGCACTGTGACCAGCCATCCCACACCCCCCACCGCGCCCGCGCCTGCCGTGCCTGCGCCCGCCGCCGTAGCCGCGCCCGCCGCCACCGCGATGCCCGCGCCGCCCACCGCCCCCGCGGTCGGCGACGACGTCCCGCCGCGTCCCGGCACCCCGGTGTCCGCGGAACTGCACCAGGAGCGCCGGGTGCGCAGCTTCCACCCGCGCAAGGGCCGGATGAGCGACGCCCAGCGCGAGGCGCTGTCCCGACTCTGGACCAGCTACGGCATACGCGTCGACGGCAAGCGCCTGCTCGACCTGGACGCCCTCTTCGGCGTCACCCCGAGCGCCGGCCCGGACGCCACCCCGCCGGCGCCCCTCCCCGTCGTCCTGGAGATCGGCTTCGGGATGGGCGACGCCACCGCCGCCATGGCCGCCGCCGACCCGTCCACCGGAATCCTCGCGGTGGACGTGCACACCCCCGGCCACGGCAACCTGCTGCGCCGGATCGAGTCCGACGGCCTGGCCAACGTCCGCCTCGCCGAGGGCGACGCAGTCGTCCTGCTGCGCGACCAGCTCGCCCCGGCCGCGCTGGCCGGGCTGCGGATCTACTTCCCCGACCCCTGGCCCAAGGCCCGCCACTTCAAGCGCCGGCTGATCCAGCCGGAGTTCCTCGAACTGGCCGTCTCCCGGCTGCGCCCCGGCGCGACCGTGCACTGCGCGACCGACTGGGAGCCCTACGCCGAGCAGATGGCCGAGGTGCTGACCGCCTCGCCCGAGCTGGAGAACCTGTACCCGGACCAGGACGGCGGCTACGCCCCGCGCCCCGACTGGCGTCCGGTGACCAAGTTCGAGCGGCAGGGCATCGACAAGGGACACGTCGTGCACGACCTCCTGTTCCGCCGCCGATGAGCCGCGCCGGGGCCGCGCAGCCCAACCTGCCTGCTGAAACCGCTTACGGCCGACTCCGACGCCCGGCTAAGGTCGTACGGTGAGCAGCCCCCTACCCGACGCCGAGCCCGTCGCCGACCCGGCCGAGATAGCCGACATAGCCGCGCCGCCCGTCCCGCAGCCGGAGCAGCAGCCGCAGTTCCAGCCGGCCGGACGCCTGCGCTACAAGCCGCGCCGCAACCTCTTCGCCAGCCGCACGCTGCGGCTGGTCGCGGTGATCGTGCTGCTGGCGCTGTGCGGGGTGGCGATCATGGCCCGGGTGCAGCGGATGACCGGGACCTCGGGCCTGCTGATCGGGGTGGCGCTGGCCGTGCTGCCGGTGCCGCTGGTGCTCGGGGCCTTCTACTGGCTGGACCGGATCGAGCCCAAGCCGCTGCGCAACCTGCTGTTCTGCTTCGCCTGGGGCGCCTGCGCGGCCACGCTGGTGGCGCTGCTCGCCAACACCTGGGCGACGTCGCTGCTGATCGAGCACCAGGTCGGCAGCGGTGAGACCCTCGGCGCGAGCGTGGTCGCCCCGCTGGTGGAGGAGTCCGCGAAGGGCTCCGCGATCCTGCTGCTGTTCCTGTTCCGGCGGCGCGACTTCAGCGGCATCGTGGACGGCATCGTCTACGCCGGGTTCACCGCCACCGGCTTCGCCTTCACCGAGAACATCCTCTACATCGGCCGCTCGGTCGGCGACGGCAGCAAGGACGGCCAGGGGTTCGCGCTGACCCTGCTGACCTTCCTCCAGCGCGAGGTGATGTCGCCGTTCGCGCACCCGCTGTTCACCGGGATGACCGGGGTCGGCTTCGGTGTGGCGGCGATGACCCGCAAGCGCTGGCTGCGGATCCTGGCGCCGATCGGCGGCTGGGTCTGCGCCATGATCATGCACGGCACCTGGAACGGCTCCTCGACGCTGGGCGGCCTGGGCTTCCTCGGCGTGTACTTCCTGTTCATGGTGCCGGTGTTCGGGCTGATGGTGTGGCTGGTGGTGTGGTCCCGGCGGAGCGAGCTGCTGGTGGTCCAGCGCCAGCTGCCGGTGTACGCGACGGCGGGCTGGCTGCCACCGCAGGTGCCGCTGGTGCTGTCGGCGATGCGGACCCGGCGGCAGTCCGAGGACCTGGCCCGGTTCACCCAGGGGCAGGACGGCGCCAGGGCGATGGCCGAGTACCTGGGCTTCGCGACCTCGTTGGCGTTCCTGCGGCAGCGGGCCGAGCGCGGGCTGGCCGGCCGCGACTTCACCGAGCGGGAGCAGGAGCTGCTGCACCACCTGTGGGAACGGCGCGACCAGGTCGCCGAGGTGTTCGTCCGGGTCGGCGCACAGGAGTGGTACCGCACCCACCCCCAGCCGCCCCGCCCGTACGCCTACCCGGGCGGCTACGGCCTCCCGCAGACCCCCCACCCGGGCTACGGCCCCCCGCCGGGCCCGTACCCCGGCCCGGGGTACGGGTTCGCCCAGCGCCCCGCCCCCGGCGGCCAGGGCTACCCGCAGGCTGGCCCGAACCAGGGCCACCCGCAGCCGGGCCCCGGGTACGGCTACCCGCAGCCGGGCCCTGGATACAGCCACCTGCAGCCGGGCCCGAACCACGGCAACCTGCAGCCCGGCCCGAACTACTCCGCCCCGGGCCACCCCGCCGCGGCCCCGGCCGAGGCCACCGGCCCCAACGGCGGCTACCCGGGCAACGCCCAGGACCCCTTCGCCGTACCCGACTCGAACACCACCCCCCGCCCGTACCAGGCCCCGGGCCCGTACGCAGCCCCGAGCCCGTACGGGACGCCGCCGCCGTACGGCACCCCCGGCCCGTACGCCGCGCCGCCGTACCCGGCCGCCGCCCCCGGCCCGTACCCCGCGCCGACGCCGTACAACGGCCCTGGCCCCGGCCCCTACGGTCCCGCCCCCGGCTACCCGGCCGCCCCGCGCTACGTCACCCCGTCCAGTCATCCCAACCAACCCAACTACGACCCCTACGCCCGCCAGCCCTCCGGCTTCCGCCGCACGAACCGGCCGCAGCCACACCCGCAGGCACAACCCCAGCCGCAGCCGCAGGCCCCCGCGCCGTACCTGCCTGCCCAACCCCTCCCCGGAGCACAGCCGCCGCTGGCCTCCATCCCCCAGCAGCACCGCCACCCCCAGCCCGACCCCGCCCCCGCCGACACCCCGCTCCCCGCGCCGGCCCCCACCCCCGCCGAAGGCGACGGCGTGCAGTGACGGCGCGTACCACCCCCCTCCGCGCCCCCAGCTGATCGCACCGGAACCATCCGGGGCCCTCCCCACGTTGTCCCTCTTAACACCCGCACGCAGCGTGCGGTGACGCCGAGACAGCGTCAGGAGGCCAGCGGATGACAGACGGCATCTATCGCATGGCCGTGGCCAGCGGCCACAGCCACCGGGACACGGTTTCCCTCGCCGGGCAGCAGGTCAGACACTGGCTGAAGGCGCAGCACTACGAGGACCCGGGCGCCGAGGACGGTCGGCACCGGGTCGGCCCGCAGGCCGTCCTCGACTGCGCGCTCAAAGAGCGCATCCGCGGTGCCACCGGCGCGAAGGAATCCGTCGCCCGCTGGCGACTACGCGAGTTCACACCCCAGGGAATCTGGCAGACCTCACTGACCGTCAGCACCCCTCCGACCGGCGCCACCTGGGTCAGACTCGACGCCGAGCAGCTGCCGGTCCGCGGCGCCTCGGCGACGAAAGCCCCGGTGCCGACCCTGGCCAGGGGCCTGCTGGACGTACTCGCCGCCACCGAGGGCGAGCACCCGAACGCCGCCAGGCTGCACGGCCTCCCCACCGTGATCGAACGCGGCGACGTGGACGAGGTGCTGGACGAGCTGTGCGACCCGGACCGGCGGATGCCGATCGTCGTGGCCAGCACCCCGCCCCGGGTCGACTTCGACGACTGGCTCGCCGAGAGCGTCGACCCGCTGCTGCGCGGCTGCGCCGGCCTGGCCGTCCTCTACGCGCTCGCGCCGGGCGCCGAGCGCGACTTCAACCGCGCGCTTGAGCACCACCGGGTGTACGGCGGCGCGGTCCGCACCTACCTCCCCGGCCTGGACCCGGCCTGGGCGCCGGAGGCCCAGCGCCACCGGGTGATGGGCCGGCACACCCTGGACGCCGACCTGCGCCGGGCCAGCGGCCTGCTGGCCTGGCTGCCGCGCCGACTCGCGGTGCAGTCCCCGCTGCCGGACGCGCTGGCCGGGCTGCCCCCGCTGCGCGCGGGCGGCCGTACCAGCGGCCCGGTCGAGGCCAACCCCGAGATCGACGGTGTGCAGCCCGGCTCCCTGCTGGTGGACCACCACGAGGAGGAGGTGCACGAGGAGCGCGCCCGCGCCGAGGAACTGCAGGAGGTACGCCGCTGGCTGCGCGCCGCGGAGGAGCGCGAGTCCCAGCTCGCCGCCGAGTACGACGAGCAGTACAGCGAGCTGCGCGAGGCCCGCACCCAGGTCCGCTCGCTGCGCGGACGCCTGGCCGAGGCCGACGACTCCTCCGCGCCCACCCTGTCGGGGACACTCCGGGAGGACCCGCTCTCCTTCGCCGAACTGGTGGAGCGGATGGACGAGTTCCCGCTGCTCTCGTTCACCGGCGACCCCCGGCTGGCCCGCGAGCTGGACGACCAGACCGACCACCCGACCTGGGTCCGGATGGCCTGGGATGCCCTGCTGGCGCTCCAGGACTACGCCGAGGCGGCCGTCCACGGCGAGTCCGGCGGCGACTTCCGCAGGTGGTGCGAGAACACCCCGGGCGACTGCCATGTCTTCCCGCCGCGCAAGGTGATCCGCGACGAGTCCCGCACGGTGCGGACCAACGGCAAGTGGAAGGGCGAGCGCGAGCTGCCGGTCCCGGTCGAGGTCAACCCGGCTGGCAAGGTCTTCATGGGCGCCCACCTCCGGATAGGCGGCGGAGGCACCGCCCCCCGGCTGCACTACCACGACGACTGCTCCGGCACCGGCCGGATCTACATCGGCTACATCGGCCTCCACCTCCACAACACCCGCACCAACTGACCCGCACAGCCCCCGGACGACTCAGCTCCTACGGGCCCCGCTCAGCGCCGAGGACGGCGCATGAGAGGCTCGGAGCCGTACCGGAACCAAGGAGGCTGACCGACGATGGCAAGGATTCCCTCGTCCCTGGTCGCGGCGAGCGGGCTCGTCGGCGGCTACGGGATCGCCAGGACCACCGAGCGCCGCGAACTGGGCGGCGTGGTCCTGCTCGCAGCCGGCGCGGTCGCCGCGACCCAGTGGAAGCGCGCCGCGGGCCCGACCACCGCGGTCGCGCTCACCGCCCTCTACACCGCCGCGTTCGCCGGCTCGCACCCCCTGGCCAGGAAACTCGGCGCCTGGCCCTCCATCGCCACCGCAGCCGGAACCGTAGCCCTGGCCTCCTGGGCCGCCGCCGACCGCCGCGCCTGACCGTACAGAAAGGCCTACAGGATGCGGGTCGGCTGGTCCGGGTGGCAGACGCCGACCTGGTGCTCGCCCAGGGCTTCGCGGTAGGCCAGGATGTCCTCCACGTCCGTGGTCACGACCAGGGCTCGGCCGTGGTGCGCCGCGACCACCAGCACCAGGGCGTCCACCACGTCGAACTGCTTCTTCGCGGGCAGCTTCACCCGCGCCGCGAGCGCGCCGACCCGCTTGCCGTCGCGCTCGGTGTGGCCCGACGCGCACGGCAGGCAGGGCCGTGATCCGTCGCCCCAGCCCTTGGCCTCGAAGGAGGGCGGCCGGGAGTCACGCGCCGCGTAGACCGTGCAGCCGGCCAGAATCGGCTTCAACGTCGTGTAGTTGCCAGGACCCGGCCGCCACACCTGGCCGAGCACCGGCAGCGGCACGATCGGACGGTGTCCCCCGCGCTCCAGGAACTTGCGGTGTAGGGCGACCGCTCGATCCCGGCCCTGCTCCAGGTGGATCAGCATGCCCGCGTCGTAGACGACCGGCATCAGGCCGCGCCGCGCGGATGCCGTCGGTCCAGCGGCGGGGTGTCGAAGAAGTCGTCGAGAGCCTGGTCGATCGACTCGCTCTCGCCGCGGTCGATCGGCTCGGTCCCGGACTGCGGCCACGGCAGGTCGGCGTCGCGCTGCTCGGCCTCGTCGATCAGCACGTCCAGCGGTGCGAAGGCCCGCGCGACCAGGTCGTCGCGATCCATCGCCGCGCTGATCGCCGCGGACACATAGGTGCTGAGATCGACCCCGGCCGCTTCGGCGTAGGAGCGGACCCGCTCCTTGGTCTCCGCGTCCGCCGCTATCGTGATCATGCTGCGCCTGGCTGCCATGCCACCAGCGTACAACAGCGTTGTACCGCCCGCCGGGGGCTGGACGCACCGAGGGTCCCGCTGTCGGGGGGATGTCAGCGGGACCCTCGGAACTTGTGGGGCCTCGTCAGAGGGCGAGGCCGTGGGCGGAGAGCCAGCTCGACGGGTCGACCGGTTCGCCGCCGGACGGGCGCACCTCCAGGTGCAGGTGCGGGGCGCTGACGTTGCTGCCGGTCGCGCCGACCCGGGCGATCGGCTGACCGGCCGTCACCTGGCCCGCGCCGACGCCGATGGCCGAGAGGTGGCAGTACCACAGCTCGGTGCCGTCCGGCAGGGTCTGCACCACCCGGTAGCCGTACGCCCCGGCCCAGCCGGCCGAGGTGATCACGCCCTCGCCGACCGCCACCACCGGGGTGCCGGTGGGCGCGGCGAAGTCCTGGCCGGTGTGCAGGTGGGCCCAGTAGGAGTCGGACTGCCCGAAGCCGTCGCCGCGAACCGCCCCGGCCACCGGGGCCACCAGCGTGCCGACCGCCGTACGGGCGGGAGTCGCGGTCGCCGTGGCCGACCCGGCGAACGGAGCCGCCTGCGCCTGCCCCGCCCACTGCTGGGCCTGGGCGGCGGCCTGAGCCTGAGCAGCCTGCGCCTGGACCTGCGCGGCCTGGGCCTGCGCCTGAGCCGCCTGCGCGGCCTCCGCCTCCGCCGCCCGCAGCGCCGCCGCGTGGGCCTCGGCGGCCCGCGCCTCCGCCGCGCGCTCGTCCGCCGCCTGCGCCCGCGCCTGGTCGTCCGCTGCGATCTGCTGCGCCATGGCCAGCTTGGCCGCCGCCAGTTGCGCGGCCTGCCGACGGGCCGCGTCCTCCGCGGTGGCGCGCTGCTGGACCGCCTGCGCGCGGATCCGGTCGGCCAGGGCCAGGCCGGGGTCGGTGGCCGGAGCGGCGACGGCGGGCTCGGCCCGGTCGTGCTCCTGGGCGACGAGCGTGGTGCCCCGCGCGGAGCCGTCCACCGCCGAGGCGGGCTGGGCGGCGAGACCGGTTGCTCCGACCGCGGCCATGGCCGCGAAGCCGAGCACGGCCGTGGACTGTGCGGGTGCCCAAGTGGGCTGGTGCGACGCCACGTTCGGCGTACTCCTTTCCTTCCCTCTCGCCGACCGGGTTAGCTGACGGGTTCGGGGAGGAAGGTCCCCTACGACCGGTTTCGGCCGATTCACCCCAGGAAGTACGTGGTTCCCCGGTTCCAACACGCTGGATTAGGCGATCACATGCGACGCCGTCCGTCGAACGGCTGAACTTCGCACTGCGTTATAGAAAGGTAATCCTAGTGACGATTGAATCCAAGAGATCCCGGGGGTGCAGTTGGGGACGGAGCGTCAGTTCTTGGTAAAGAGCCAGTCCACCAGCAGGTTTGCGACCTGGTCAGCGCCGAGGTTCCTGGCGTCGGCGAACTGCTGGGCGCCGGGGGCGGCCCGCTTCGAGCCGTCCGGGGCGAGCACCACCAGAGCCGGGATGCCGTCGCCCGGCAGCGTCACATAACGGGCAGCCAGCTCCGTGTTCCGGTCGTAGTGCCCGACGTCGACGGTGACCAGGTGGTAGTCCCGGGCCAGCAGTTGGTGCACGCCGGGGCTCTGCACCAGCGTGGTCAGCGCCTGGCAGTCCTCGCACCAGGACGACCCGAAGTCCAGCAGCACCGGCCGCCCGTCGGCACGCGCCGCGGCGAGCGCGGCGGCGAGGTCTGCCGCGGCGTCGGCGGACGGGTCGTAGCCCTCGGGGACGGCGGCCGGGGCGACCACAGGCAGCGGCAGGAACGGACGGGCCAGCCCCATCGAGTCCCCGGAGACGCCCCCGGGCCGGTTCGCACCGCCCGCGGGACCGCCGACCGGCCTGCCTCCGACCACGACGCAGCCGCTGAGCAGCAGCAGGCCCGAGAGCGCCGCCAGCACGCCCCGCAGCACCCGTCCCGGCCGACCGGTCATGGTCATCGGACGCGCCTCTCCTCGCCGCCGTGTACGTCGCGTACCTCAGATGCACGCCGATGTACGTCGGACGATCATTCGAGCAGAGGAACCGCCCCAGGACCGGTTCACGCGCCGCCGAGCCACCCGTACGGGTCAGGTCGGGTCACGCCGGGTCAGGTCAGGGTCAGGTACGCCAGGCTGCCCAGCCCGGCCACGAAGCAGTAGATCGCGAACGGGGTCAGCGTCCTGGTCTCGAAGTACTTGGTCAGGAACCGCACCGCGACGTACCCGGCCACGAACGCCGCCACCGCACCGGCCAGCACCTGGCCGCGGATGCCGTCGCCCGCCGAACCCATCAGCGAGGGCACCTTGAGCAGGGCTGCCGCCCCGATCACCGGCGTGGCCAGCAGGAAGGCGAAGCGGGCGGAGTCCTCGTGCCGCATGCCCTTGAAGATCCCGGCGCTGATGGTCACGCCGGAGCGGCTGATGCCGGGCAGCAGGGCCAGGATCTGCGCCGAGCCGATGACCAGCGCCTGCCCCCAGCGGAGCTTGGTGATCCGGCGGTCGGACAGCACGTCAGGATGCACGTTCTCGTCACCGGGAGCCGGGACGGCCGGGTCGTCGCCGGCCCGGCGCCGTCCGGTGCCGCCGCGCCGCAGCCGTTCGGCGACGTAGAGCACCACGCCGTTGAGGGTGAGGAAGATCGCCGCCGGGATCGGCTTGCCGAGCGACTCCCGGAACACCTTGTCGAGCGCGAGCCCGGCGATGCCGACCGGGATGGTCGCCACGATCAGCAGCCAGGCGAGCTTCTCCTCGACGGTCTCGATCCGGCGGTGCCGTATCGAGCTGACCAGGCCGGATATCACCCGGACCCAGTCCCGCCAGAAGTAGACGACCAGCGCCAGTGCGGTGGCCAGGTGCAGCCCGATCAGCACGTTCAGGTACGGGGAGTCGGCGGCGGAGACGTTGAGGTCCGCCTTCCAGTGCCCGCCGAGCAGCGCGGGCACCAGGATGCTGTGGCCGAGGCTGGAGACGGGGAACAGCTCGGTGACACCCTGGAGCAGGCCGACGCCGATCGCTTCCGGGTAGGTGAGCACGGACATCGGCGGCCTTCGACAGAGGACGGATCAACGGGCAGCTCAGAAACTACTACAGCGCTGTAGACCCTCAACCCCCCGCCGACCCTTGTTCATCACCCTGCCGCCCAGCGTTCACCTACCGCTCCCGCACCGCCTCGGCAGCCCCGCCGCCCCGCGGTCAGGCGGCGAGGCTGGGCTCGATCAGGTCCCGGCGGCCGGAGGCCACCAGCGTGGTCCGGCGCACCGCGTTGTCCTGCACGCCGGTCAGCTGGGACCTCAGCCGCAGCGCCAGCGTCACGATCAGCACCGTGCAACCCGCCATCACCGCCAGGTACACCGGAGACAGCCCGGAGCCGACCAGCAGTACTCCGGCGGCCGGGCCCATCGCCACCGCGACCTGCTTGACCAGCGAGAACGCCGCGTTGTAGCTGCCCAGCAGATGCGCCGGGGCCAGATCGGCGACGATCGGGCCGAGGGTCGGCGCGAGCAGCGCCTCACCGACGCCGAACAGCATGTAGACCGAGAGCATCGCCGCGGTCGCGACCGTGCCGTTCGACACCAGCCCGGCCGCGGCCGCGGCCGCCCAGGCGCCGAGCCAGACCAGCCCGGTCGCGGCGATCGCGGTGCTGCGGCGGCGGCGCGCGGTGATCCGCACCACGACCATCTGCAGCGCGACGATGGCCAGCGTGTTCGCGCCCAGCGCCAGGCCGAGCACGGACGGCGAGGTGCCGACCACATCGGTGGCGTAGGCGGCGACCCCGGACTCGAACTGGCCGTAGCAGGTGAAGAAGATCAACCCGGCGAGCACGCAGATCCGGATCATCGCCTTGTCGGCGAGCAGGATCCGCAGGTCCGAGCGCGGCCGGTCGCCGGGCGCGGCGGAGACCGCGGCCGGCACCTCGGGCAGCGCCGGGATGCGGACGCTTCCGGTCACCGCCGCGAGCACCAGGAACATCAGCGCCTCGATCGTGAACAGCAGGGTCAGACTGGCCGGGCGGTTCACGTCGACGATCTGGCCGCCGATCATCGCGCCGATCCCCATCCCCAGGTTGACCAGGGTGAACTGCAGCGCGAAGGCATGCGCCCTGGTGGCCCGGGTGGAGCAGCGGACGATCATCGTGGCCAGGGCCGGCTGCACCGCGGCGACGCCGCCGCCGAAGAGGAAGGCGGACATCAGGATGTGCCCGCTGCCGGTGGCGTGCCCGAAGGCCAGCGCGCCGAGCGAGGCGGTGACCGCCCCGGCGACCAGCACCGGGCGGGGGCCGTAGCGGTCGATGCCGCGACCGGCCAGCGGCAGCGCGACCAGGGCGGCGAGGGCGAACAGGGTGAAGACCAGCCAGGCGGTCATCGAGCCGAGGCCGCGCACCTGGTTCACGTACACGAACATATAGGGGACGGTGAAGCCGCTGCCGAACGCGCTGAGCGCGTTGCCGACCTGCACCTGCCGAATCGTGCGCGCCATGCTGCACCGCCCTTCTCCATGTCGTCCCTGTCCGCTACAGGTTTCCTCCGGAAGAGTACACTACTAAAGTCTTCGGTGAGAAACCTTATAAGTCGGAACCCTTTAGCCTTCGTGCGACACTGGAGGGCATGACCACTGAGCTGCAGATCGACGAACAGGTCGCGGCGTACCAGCGTGAGTTCCCGATGGTCGACCCGCAGGTGGAGACCATCGTCTCGACCCTGACCCGGCTGACCCGGCGGATGTCGGTCGCCTACGGGCGGCAGCTCACCGAGCTGGGCATCAGCTCGGCCGACTGGGAGGTGCTCAAGGCGCTGATCGTGGCCGGCAGCCCGTACCGGCTCGGCCCCGGGGAGCTGGCCCGGCGGCTCGGCCTCACCCCGGCCGCGATGACCCACCGGATCGACCGGATGGCGGCGTCGGAGCTGGTCACCCGCACCCGGGACGAGAGCAACCGGGTCCGGGTCAACATCGAGCTGACCCGGCTCGGCCGGGAGAAGTGGCTGGAGTCGATGCGGATGGCGGCGGTCTTCGAGGAGGAGCTGCTGCAGGACGCGTCCACCGAGGAGCGCGCGGTGCTCTCGGCCCAGCTGGGACGGATGCTGCGCCGGGTCGAGGAGCACCAGCCGGACGCGCTGGGCCGCTGCGACGACCTGGACGACTAGGCGACGGCTTGGGCGGCTTGGACAGCCCGCACGACCGAGGCCCGTCCGGCCCCGGAGCAAAAGTTAGGGCTCACTCACCGCAGGACGCGGTGGGTGAGCCCTCACTCACTACTCGGAGCCTCGGAGCCTCGGAGCGGAATCCGGATCAGCCCAGGCCGACCGACTTCAGCCAGGTCTGGGCCGCGGCCAGCGGGTCGGTGCCGTTGCCGACCTTGGTGTCCAGGTCCAGCAGGGTCGCCGTGTCCAGCTTCGCCGACACCGCGTTCAGCGCATCGGTGGCGGCCGGGGAGAGGGCGCCCTTCTGCGCGACCGGGATCACGTTCTGGTAGCCGAAGAGGCCCTTGTCGTCGACCAGGGTGACCCACTTCTTGGCGGAGATCGTGCTGTCGGTGGTGAAGATGTCGCCGACCTGGATGTTGTTCTTGGCCAGCGCGCCCTCGGTGAGCGGGCCGCCCGCGTCCAGCGCCTTGAAGCTCTTGAAGGTCAGCCCGTAGACGGACTTCAGGCCGGCCAGGCCCTCCAGCCGGGTCTGGAACTCCGGGGCCCCGCCGATGACCATCTCGCCGGCGATCTTCGACAGGTCGGAGATCTTGGACGCCGAGGTCAGGTTGTACTTGGCCGCCGTGGCCGCGTTGACCGTCAGCGAGTCCTTGTCCTCGGCCGGGGACGGGTTGAGCAGGGTCAGGTTGCTCGCCAGCTTGGCCGTCAGCTGGGTGTCGGTGTCGTCCTGCGAGGTCGGCACGGCCTTCGGGTCCAGGTACGCCAGCAGCGCGCCGTTGTACTCCGGCATCACCGTGACCGAGCCGTTCTTCAGCAGGCCGTAGCTGATCTCGCGGCTGCCGATCTGGTACTTGTACGTCACCGCGACGCCCTTGGCCTTGAGCGCCTCGCCGTAGATGTCGGCGAGCAGGGTGCTCTCGGCGAAGTTGTTGCCGCCGACGACGACGGGACCGCCCGCGGAGGCGGAGGCAGAGGGCTTGGCCGCCAGCGGGTTGCTGTCACTTGACTTGGTCGCCGAGGAGGAACCGCAGGCGGCCATGGAGACAGCGGCAGCAGAGGCGATCAGGGCGGCGGCTATGCGTCGGCCGTTGTTACCGTTGGTGATCATGTTCCATTCCGAAGGTGAGGAGGTGCCTGGGCGGTGCGTGCAACGGGTGTGGCAGCGGTTGCGACTGATGCTCTCGGAGGATCAAATCCGTTCGCGTCAGCGGCAGTCAACTGCCGTCCGAGCCTCGACCGGCCCCGTCCGAACCCCCGTTCCGGGCCTGACCTGCCCCTCGACACCCGCAAAGCAGTGATACTGCGATGCGAACCCGTGATCGGGGAAGCACTTTGGTGACTTCGTATCACAATGTTCACAACCCCCACTGACGATCTTTGCCCGTGAGCCGGTAGTCTCCGCGAGGTCGGATTTTCGATGCCGGGATTCCGGTTCGAAACTGACGCACCATCAGTCATCAGGCTCCCGAGCCGATCGAGGAGATTCGCTTGTCCCGGCAGGACGTGCGCCCGGCCACATCGGACGCTCCCTCGACTACCCAGCTCCCCGAGCCGCCGCGGCTGACCGAGAGGGCGCAGGGCGGCGGGTTCCGTGCCGCCTTCGGGTTCGCCATCGAGCGGGTGCCGTTCCGGCAGAAGCTGAACCTCCTGGTGGCCATCCCGGTCGTGGTGATCGCGGTGCTGTTCGCGCTGATCGTCAACGGCCAGGTGCAGAACGCCGAGTCGGCGGGCAACCAGGCCGACCTGTTCCGCTCCAGCGAGCAGGTGGCCCAGCTGGTCGACGACGTCCAGGCCGAGCACCAGCAGGCCAACGTGCTGTCCGCGCGCTTCGACCTGGCCCACATGATGTCCGGCTACAAGTCCCCGAGCACGGCCGCGTTCCAGAAGGCGGTAGCCGCCACCAGGACGCAGACCACCGCCGTCCGCGCCGCCTTCGGCTCGTCGCTGCCCCCCGCGGAGTCCGTCGCGCTGAGCCAGGTCGACGCGCTGGAGATGATCCGCAGCCAGATCGTCTCGGGCGAACTGGTCGCCAACAACATCGACGCCGGGTACGAGCTGGCCGCCGACGGCCTGGTGGACGGCCTCGGCCTGGACACCGACCACAACGGCGACCAGCAGCTGAGCCAGCGCCTCGACGCCCTGCTGCGCACCGACAGCACCCACTCCGCCTACGAGACCAGCCTGCTGTCCGCGCAGACCAGCGGCAGCAACGCGATGATCGAGTTCATGGCCGCCGTCGGCTACCAGGCCCAGTACCTGGAGCAGAAGGACCGCTTCGGCCGGCTCGCCACCGCGGACCAGGCCGGCGTCCTGAACGGGATCGACTACAACCCCGACGAGAAGTTCCTCGACCAGCAGTTCTCGCAGCTGGAGGTCGACCCCTCGCCGCTGACCGGGCTGACCACGGCCGCCGCGCTGCAGGGCGCCGAGCGCGACGTGGTCGAGCCGACCTTCGTCAAGGTGGTCGCCGAGGCGAGCACCCGGCTCGCGATCACCCGCAAGCTGACCGAGCAGATCGCCTCCACCGCGGACGACTCCTCCACCACCGCCTGGTGGCACGCCGCCCTGCTGATGCTGCTGGCGCTGCTGATCTCGGTCACCTGGGTCACCCTGTCGGTGCTGATCCGGCACTCCGTGGTCCGCCCGGTGCAGCGGCTCACCGCCGCCGCGCGCAAGGTCGCCAGCGTCTCCGAGGCCGAGCTGTCCCGGGTCGCCGACGACGACGCGGTGGACGAGAGCCCGGCCCGGCTGGAGGCCCTGCCGGTGGTCGCCCGGGACGAACTCGGCTCGCTGGCCGAGGCGTTCAACCAGGTGCAGGTGACCGCGGCCGGCCTGCTGGAGCGCCAGGTCACCGGCCGCCGCAACATCGCCGAGATGTTCGGCAACATCGGCCGCCGGGTCAGCAACCTGACCACCCGTCAACTCGCGCTGATCGACGGGGTGGAGCGCAGCGAGACCGACCCGGACCTGCTGGAGCAGCTGTACCGGATCGACCACATCGCGGTGCGCATGCAGCGCAACGCGGACAGCCTGATGCTGCTGGCCGGCATCCGCGAGTCCGAGCTGGACGGGCGGCCCGCCGCGGTCACCCATGTGCTGCGCGCCGCGCTCGGCCAGATCGAGGGCTACCAGCGGGTGGTGCTGCACACCCAGTCGGACGCGACGGTGTCCCCCGACATCGTCGGCGACCTGGTGCTGATGCTGGCCGAACTGCTGGAGAACGCCGCGGCGTTCTCGCCCGCGCACAGCAACGTCGAGGTCACCGTGCGGTCGGCGCCGGGCGGGCAGGCCGCGATCGAGATCATGGACCACGGCCTCGGCATGGGCTCGGAGCGGCTGGCCGAGGAGAACGCCCGGCTGGTGCGCCGCGAGCGGCTGGACCTGGTGCCGACCAAGGTGCTCGGCCTCTTCGTGGTCGGCACGCTGGCCCGGCGCTGGGGCATCACGGTCACCCTGACCAGGACCCCCGGCGGCGGCGTGACCAGCCTGGTCACCATCCCCCGCGGACTGCTGGCCGGCCCGATACCCAGCCCGACCCCGGCCCCGGCCACCCCGGCGGCCCTCAGCGTCCAACCGCAGGCCGCTCCGGAACCGGCGGTCGGGCAAGCGGTCGGACAGGCGCCGTACCCCGCGCCGGTCGCCCAGCCCGGCTACCAGGGTCCGGCCCACCAGGCCCCGGCCGCCCAGACGCCCGGCTACCCCGCACCCGCCGGCGACCCGGCGTATCCCGCGTACCCCGGCGCAGCCGCCCAGGCCCAGCCCCCCGGGTACCCGGCCCCCGCCGAACCCGGCTACCCGGCCCAGGCGTACCCCGCCCCGGCCGCCCAGCCCGGGTACCCGACCCCGGCTCAGCTCGGATACCCCGCACCTGCCGCCCAGGGCCAGGCGCAGCCGGCTCCCGCAGCCCAGACTCAGCCCTACCCGGCCCAGGGTTACCCGTCCCCCGCGGGCCAGGCCCAACTGCCCTACCCCGCACCGGTCGCCGAGCCCGGCTTCCCCGCACCGGCCGCCCAGCCCGGCTACCCGACCCCGGCCGCCCAGACGCCCGGCTACCCCGCGCCCACCGGCGACCCGGCCCACTCCGCCTACCCCACCGCAGCCGCGCAGTCCGCGCTCCCCGGCGCGTACCCCGCCCCCGGAGCCCACGCCGCGCCCCCAGCCGGCTACCCGACTGCGACCCCGGCCCCGATTCCCGCCCCAGCGGCCTACACCGCACCGCCCGCACAGCCCGCGCCCCCCGGCGCGTACGCCCCGCCCGCGCCCGTCCCCGCGCCGCCCGCACAGCCCCAGCCCCCCACCGGGTACGCCCCGCCGCCCGCACAGCCCGCGCCCCCAGGCGCGTACCCGCCGCCGCGGAGCGCCCTCGGCTCCGCCCCGGTGTCGATCCCGCTGCCGCCCGCGACGGAGGGCGGCCTGCCGCGCCGCGCCGTGCGCCGTCCCGCCGACGAACCGGTGCACACCCGCACCGCCGAGCCGCTCCAGCAGCCCGCACCCACCCAGCAGGCACCCGTCCAGCAGCCGACGCCCGTCCAGCCGCAGGCACCGGGCCAGCCGCAGGCCCCCGCCGCGAACGCGACCCCCGCCGGCCGCCCCGAGGGCCTGCGCCGCCGGGTCCGCGGAGCGACCCTCAACCAGCCGAACCAGGCCCCCCGGGCCGACGTCGTCCCGGCCGCTCCGCTCCCCGAGCAGAACGCCGAGGAAGTCCGCAACTCCCTGGAGGAGTTCGAGGCGGCCGTGGACCGCGCCCAGCGCGACAGCACGCTGACCGACCTCCAGGTCCCAGATTTCCGCAGTACCGAGCACACCGCACCGCATGACCTTTCGGAAGGAGTGGGACCGTGACCACGCCCACAGACGGCGCAGCCGCCCCCCACGCAGAGACGCCCGACCCGGCAGCCCTGGCCAGCGCGGCCGCGGACTTCACCTGGCTGCTGAACCGTTTCGCCACACAGACGGCCGGCGTCGTGGACGCCATCGCGGTCTCCTCCGACGGGCTGCTGATAGCCGTGTCCCGGCTCCGCGACCCAGCCGACTCCGAGCGGCTGGCCGCGATCGTCTCCGGCATCACCAGCCTTGCCGCCGGCGCCTCCGGCAACTACGGCCTCGGCGCGCTGAACAAGGTCATCATCGACCTGGAGGGCGGGCACCTCCTGGTCTCCGCCATCGGCAACGGCTCGGTGCTGGGGGTGGTGGCCTCCAAGGAGGCCAAGCTCGGCAACATCGCCTATGAGATGACCCTGTTCGCGAACCGGGCCGGGGCCGCGCTCAGCCCGCAGCTGATCATCGAGCTCAAGAACGGCGTGGGCGCGGCCGGTCAGGTCGGCTGACGCTCCGTCAATCCTGCACGTACGGGAACTGGATCCGAGGAAAGGACGACGACCGATGGTGGGCAGCGCGACAACCGCCCAGGGCGGGTACGACACCCCGTCCGCAGGGGTCGTACGCCCCCTGCGCCCGTACGTGATGGCCGACGACGACCCTCCTCCGCCGCCCCCCGAGCCGAGACCGGCCCCCGCGCCGGCCCCGGCCCCCGCGCCACCCCCCGCCCCGCTGCCTCCGGCGCCTCCGTCCCCGGCGCCGGCGCAGCAGTCCGAGCAGGGCCCTCCGGCCGCAGCACCGCCCCCGCCGGAGGCCACCCGCAGCAGCCTCGCCGTCCGCCCGTTCCTGCTCACCGCGGGCCGGGTGGCCGGGGCCGGCTTCGCGGCCGGCGGCGGCGCGGACGCGGGTCCGCTCCCCCTGGAGACCCAGGTGGTCTCCACCACGCTGGGGCTGGACGCGCTGGCCGGACTCACCTTCGAGCGGCACGCCATCATCGACGCCTGCCGCGTCCCGCAGTCCCTCGCCGAGCTGGCCGCCCGGCTCCGGCTGCACCTCAACGTGGTCCGGGTGATCGCCGACGACCTGCGCACCGCAGGGCAGTTGACGGTCTACGCGCCCCAGGCGAACACTGCCCAGGACGTCTCCGTACTGCGGAGGGTTATCGATGGTCTCCGGGCCGTCCCCGACTCCCGAGGGGTCCCCCGTGACAACCGCCCTGCCTGACCCGTCGCCCCTGATCACCACGAGCACCCGGAGCACCGCCGTGTCCACCCGTCCCCCGCTGCCCGTCAAGATGGTGATCGCGGGTGGTTTCGGCGTCGGTAAGACCACCACCGTCGCCGCGATCTCCGAGATCGAGCCGCTGACGACGGAGGCCAGCATCACCGAGGTCGCCGCAGGCGTGGACGACCTCACCCACACCCCGCACAAGACCACCACCACCGTGGCGATGGACTTCGGCTGCATCACGCTCGACCCCACCCTGAAGCTCTACCTCTTCGGCACGCCGGGGCAGGACCGCTTCGGCTTCATGTGGGACGACCTGGTCGAGGGCGCGCTCGGCGGCCTGGTCATCGTGGACACCCGGCGGCTCGACGACTGCTTCGCCGCGGTCGACTACTTCGAGAACAAGGGCCTGCCGTTCGCGGTCGGGGTGAACGTCTTCGACGGCAGCCTCGGCCACGACCTGGACGAGGTGCGCTGGGCGCTGGACATCGGCGAGAGCGTGCCGCTGGTGCTGTTCGACGCCCGTGAGCGCGGCTCGGTCCGGGACGCGCTGCTGGTGGTGCTGGAACTGGCACTGGCCCGCGCCGAGCGCTGACTGACGCAGAGCGAAGGGGCCCCGCCGTCGGCTGGGCCCCTTCCGTATCCGCTACCGCTGCTGCCGCCGCACCCCCGGTGAGACGAACAGCCGTCCTGCCAGCCAGAACAGACACAGCGTCACCAACGCCAGCCCGGCCACCAGGCTCGCCCCGCCGACCACCTGGCTGTAGTCCTCCTGGTAGAGGCCGTCCACGATGTAGCGGCCGAGGCCGCCGAAGGAGACGTACGCGGCGATGGTCGCGGTGGAGACGATCTGGATGGCCGAGGAGCGGATCCCGCTGAACACCAGCGGCAGCGCCACCGGCAGTTCCACCTGGAACAGCACCCGCAGCGGGCCCATCCCCATCCCCCGCGCCGCGTCCACCAGCGAGCGGTCCACCGAGCGGATCGCCTCGTAGGTGGTGACCAGCATCGGCGGGACAGCGAGGGCGACCAGCGGCACCATCACCGGGGTCATCCCGAGGCCCATCAGGATGGTGAGCAGCACCAGCAGCCCGAAGCTCGGCAGTGCCCTGGCCGCGGTGGCGAGGAAGGCCAGGGCGTTGCCGCCGCGGCCGGTGTGCCCGGTGATCAGGCCGATCGGGAGCCCGATCAGCGCGGCGATGCCGAGCGCCTCCAGGGAGTACTGGACGTGCTCGCCCAGCCGGGTCGGGATGCCGTCCTGGCCGCTCCAGTACTTGTGGTCGCTGAAGAAGACATGGGCGAAGTGGAAGAGGTTCACCGCACCGCCCAGGGTGTGAGGAGCCGGCGCAGCAGCACCAGCAGGCCGTCGATGAGGATCGCCAGGACCGCGGTGGTGAGCACCGAGTTCCAGGCCAGGATCGGCCGGTGGTACTGGCTGGCGTCGGCGAGCAGGTTGCCCAGCGCGCCCTGGTTGCCGATCAGCGCGCCGACGCTGACCAGGCTGATGCTGGAGACCACGGCGACCCGCAGCCCGGCCACGATCGCCGGGACCGCGATCGGCAGCTCGACCTGGACGAAGCGGCGGATCGGGCCGAAGCCCATCGCGGTCGCCGCGGCGTGGGTCTCGTCCGCCACCGAGCGGACGCCGTCGACGATCGCGGGGATCAGCACCACCAGGCTGTAGACGGTGAGCGGGATCTCCACGGTGGTGTCGCTCTGGCCGGTCCAGTCGATCAGGACCACGAAGAAGGCCAGCGACGGCAGCGCGTACAGGACGGTGCTGACCCCGAGCATCGGCCCGTAGAGCCAGCGGTAGCGGGCGCACAGCAGGCCGATCGGCAGCGCGATCAGCAGCCCGAAGAACACCGGGATCAGCGCGAGTTGGACGTGCCAGCCGACCAGTCCGAGCCAGCTGTGCTGGAGGTCGCTGGGGAGCTTGAAGAAGTCCCCCATCAGGCGCCCGCCCCGTCCGGCCGCACCGGCACGGCGGCGTCCTCGGCGGCGGTCCCGGCCGGGCCGCCGTCGCCGTCCGGCTCCGCCACCTGGGACGGCAGCAGCACCGGGCGCTCGGCGTGGGCGTCGCGGATGGCGGCGGCGATGGTCTCCTGCGCGGCGACGCCGACCGCCCGGCCGCTCTCGTCCACCGCGACGGCCCACCCGGTGGGCGAGAGCACGGCGGAGTCCAGCGCGGCGCGGAGCGAGTCCCGACCGGCCGTGAAGCTGTGGCCGTACGGGGTGAGCGCGGTGTCGCCGGCCGCGCGCAGCTTGGCGTCGGCCCAGCCGAGCGGGCGCCCCTCGGTGTCGGTGACCAGCAGGTAGGGGGTCTTGCCCAGGTCCAGCGCGGGCAGCGTGCGCTCGGTGAGCTGCTCGGCGGTGCTGTCCACGGCGACGATCGGCAGCGAGGTCAGCTCGACCCCGGCCGCGGTGAAGAAGGACAGCCGCCGGACGCCCCGGTCGGTGCCGAGGAAGTCCTCGACGAACGGGTCGGACGGCGCGGTCAGCAGTTCGGAGGGCGGCGCGTACTGGGCCAGCTTCCCGCCCTCGCGCAGCACCGCGACCATGTCGCCGAGCTTGATCGCCTCGTCGATGTCGTGGGTGACGAAGACGATGGTCTTGCCCAGCTCGGCCTGGATCCGCAGCAGTTCGTCCTGGAGGCCCTTGCGGACCACCGGGTCGACCGCGGAGAAGGGCTCGTCCATCAGCATCACCGGCGGGTCCGCGGCGAGCGCGCGGGCCACCCCGACGCGCTGCTGCTGGCCGCCGGAGAGCTGGTAGGGGTAGCGCTTGGCCAGGGCGGGGTCCAGGCCGACCCGCTCCATCAGCTCCAGCGCCCGGGTCTTGGCCTGCCGCCGGTCCCAGCCGAGCAGCCGGGGGACGGTGGCGATGTTGTCGGCGATGGTGCGGTGCGGGAACAGCCCCGCGTTCTGGATCACGTATCCCATGGAGCGGCGCAGCGCGTTGACGGGTTGGTCGCGGATGTCCGCGCCGTCGAGTGTGATGCGTCCCTCAGTGAGGTCGATCATGCGGTTGATCATGCGCAGGGTGGTGGTCTTGCCACAGCCCGAGGGTCCGACCAGAACCGTGATGGACCCGTCGGGTATCTCGAGCGTGAGACGGTCCACCGCGGTGGTTCCGTCCGGGTACCGCTTCGTCACAGCGTCAATCAGTATCAAAGCAGTACATAACCCTTCGGGCACAGCGCGATAACGGACCCTTATTTTCCGGTCGGTCACGCAGCTGCGTCAACGCTCAAAAGTTCGATCGGCAGCGTCGGCAAGGTACCCTCCGAAACGTTCTCCTTATGTACTACTCACAATCGCTTGCTACATTGCGCAGCCTGGAACCGGACGCCGGGGGCGTGCAGTCCTACTCCCCAATGCACCGTGCCGAACCGAAGGATGTGACCATGAGCGACACCAGGACCGGCGGCCGGGCCGCCGCCCGACGCGGTGACGGGTTCGCATCCTCCGGCGGCAGCGGCATGGAGTTCGGCGGGCGCGCGGCGGCCCGGAAGAGCCGCAAGCGCGGACGCCACCGCGGCCTGAAGATCGCCGCCATGGTCGTCGGCGGTGTGGTCCTCGTCTCAGGGAGCTACCTCGGCTACACGGCCTGGACCCTGGACCACAACATCAAGAGCGACAGCCTCTTCAACGGCACCAGCGGCAACGCCGGTACGGAGAAGGCCGACGCCTTCGGCCGCACCCCGATCAACATGCTGGTGATCGGCTCGGACGGACGCGACAACAAGGCCGACTGCAAGCTCGGCGGCGACTGCGGCCCGGGGGCGAACGCCGACGTCGAGATGGTGGTCCACATCTCCGCCGACCGCTCCAACGCGACCGTGATGAGCGTCCCGCGCGACCTGGTGACCACCCTCCCGGCCTGCACCGACGCCAAGACCGGCGCCCACACCGACGCCCACACCGGAATGATCAACAGCACCCTGGCCTACGGCCCCGGCTGCACCGTGGCCGCGGTCCACGATCTGACCGGAATTCCGATCGACCACTTCGCCATGATCGATTTCAGCGGCGTGGTCAATATGTCGGACGCGGTGGGCGGGGTCAGCGTCTGCGTCGACAACAACGTCTACGACCCCTACTCGCACCTGAAGCTCGCCAAGGGCACCCACGAGCTCCAGGGCACCGCCGCACTGGAGTTCGTCCGGACCCGGCACGGCTTCGGCAACGGCGGCGACCTGGGCCGGGCCGACGCCCAGCACATATTCCTGACCCAGACGATCAACGCGATGAAGAGTTCCAAGACCTTCACCAACCCGTCCCGGATGCTGAACCTGGCCACCGCCGCCACCAAGGCGCTGACCGTCGACGACGGCCTCAAGAGCATCTCCTCGCTGCTCGGCCTGGCCTCCGACCTCAACAAGGTCCCGACCAACCGGATGACCTTCACCACCATGCAGACCGGGGCCGACCCGTCGGACGTGAACCGGCTGGTGATAGGGCCGGGCGCGCAGACCCTGTTCAACACCATCAGCAACGACCAGTCGCTGACCACCGCCTCCGGCGGCAAGAGCGCCGCCGCGAGCGCCACCGCCACGGCCGCCCCGAGCACCCCGTCGACGCCGCCGGGCGAGATCGCGGTCCAGGTCGAGAACGGCAGCACCACCAGCGGCCGGGCCACCGCCCTGCACGACCAGCTGGTCAAGCTCGGCTACAGCAGCGACAGCACCATAGGCAACGCGCCCAGCAGCAGCGTGCAGACCAGCACGGTGGAGTACGGCACCGGCCGCAAGGCCGACGCCCAGCAGGTCGCCGCGAGCCTCGGCCTCGCCGCCTCGGCGGTGAAGCCGGCCAGCAGCGGCAGCAAGGTCACCCTGGTGATCGGCGCCGACTGGCCGTCCGGTGTGGTCTTCCCCGGCGGCACCGCCAAGGCGCCCGCGGCCAACACCAAGGTCGCGCTGGCCAACGCCAGTGCCAAGACCGGCAACCAGGTCAACAGCTGCGCCCATGTGAGCACCCAGGCCACGGTGTCGCTGCCCGGCTACGGCGGGATGAACCCGACCCGGGCCTACGCGCTCAGCCCGAAGGTCAAGAACTCCGCACCCTAGCCTGTCCGGTAGGTCTTCGCAGGCGGGCGGGCCCCGGTCAGATCGGGGCGGCCTCGACCGCCCGTTCCAGCTCGGCCAGGTCGAGACCGTGCTCCCGCAGCACCACCCGGGCCAGCCCTCCGCCCTCCCGGATCAGCCCCAACAGCAGGTGCCCCGGGCCGAGATGGTCGTCCTTGCGGCCCTGCGCGGCCCGCAGCGACAGCGCCAGGCTCCGCTTGGCCCGCTCGGTGAACGGCGTCCTGGTCCGCGCCCGGCCCCGGCCCGCGGCGCCGGACGGGCGGCTGAGCGCACCCGCGCCGAAGGCCGCCTCGACCCGCTCGGTGACCGCGTCCAGGTCGATCCCGATGGCCCCCAGCGCGTCCCCGTCCAACTCCTCGCCGCCGACCCGCAGCAGCCGCTGGACGGCCGCCCCGGCGGTGTCCAGGTCGAGGCCGTGCCGGACCAGCACCGCCACCCCGGGGGAGTCCGGCTGGTGCAGCAGCCCGAGCAGCAGGTGCTCGGTGCCGACGAAGTCGTGCCTCATCCCGCGGGCCTCTTCGGTGGCGGCGACCACGGTGCTCCGCGCGGCCTGAGTAAAGCGTTCGAACATGGCTACTCCTCCCCCTTCCCGAACAGCCCCGGCCCGCGCCGGGAGTGCTTCTTGTGCACGGCCTGCTTGCTGACGCCCAGGCAGACCGCGATGTCCTGCCAGGACCAGCCCTGCGCCCTGGCGTTGCCGACCTGCAGCTGCTCCAGCCGCTCGGCCAGCTCCCGCAGCGCCCGTACGGCCCGGAGGCCGACGGCCGGATCCCTGCTGCCCGCGTCGTCCGCGAGCTGTCTCGTCTCGCTCATGCCGTCAACATACATTGACGATCGCGCCGCCGTCAACCTTCATTGACAGTGCGGCTCAGTCGCCCAGCACCAGCCGCAGCCCGAAGCCGACCACGACCACACCGGTCACCCGGTCCAGCACCCGCCGGGCCGCCGGGCGGCGGAGCCAGCCCCTGAGCACCCCGGCGAACCCCACCAGCAGCGCCGACCAGAGCACCCCCTCGGCCACGTGCACGCAGGTCAGCAGGACCCCCATGGCCAGGTGCGACGCGCCCGCCGGGATGAACTGCGGCAGGACCGCGACATAGAAGACGCCGATCTTGGGGTTCAGCAGATTGGTGAGCAGCCCGCGCCGGAACCCCAGCAGCACCCCGCCGGGCCCGTCCCGCTCCTCGGCGACGTCCGGGTGGGCGTCGACGCCGCCGTTCCCGTCCCTGTCCCGGCGCAGGCTGCCGAGCAGCATCCGGCCGCCCATCCACAGCAGGTACGCCGCCCCGGCCAGCCGCAGCGCGTCGTAGGCGGTCTGCGACGCGGTCAGCAGCACGCTCACCCCGAGCGAGCTGAGCGTGCCCCAACTGAGGGTCCCGGCCTGGATTCCGGCGACCACACCCCAGGCCTCCGGTCGGCCGCGGAGCGCGGCGGTGCGGAGTATCAGCGCGGTGTCCAGCCCGGGGGTGACCGTCAGCAGGCCGACGACCAGCGCGAACGACCAGAGGGCGGCAGAGGCGTCCATGCCCGCGCAGCCTACCGACGCGGCTCCGCGGCCCGGTGCACGGGTGGACAGGCCGTCAGGCCGTCAGGCCGTCAGCGGCAGCAGCAGCACCGGTGCGGTGGTCGGCCGGACCGAGCCCCCGGCCGGTTCCACCGTCACGCCCACCCCGTTCGCGCCGCCGGGCGTCCCGGTCAGCATGGTCGCGCCGTCCACCGCCCCGGACGGCACCAGCCCGGCCGAGACCATCCGCCCGTCCTTGCTGTACCAGAGCTGGTAGACCTTGTGCGACGGCAGCGGAGCCAGCCCCCGGTAGACGAACGCGGTCTGCCGCAGCGCGTCCGAGCTGACGACCGTGCTGCTGCCGCCGCCCTTCACCTGCCCGGTGTGGAAGGTCGCGTCCGGCGCGGCGAGCAGCGCGCTCAGCGCCGACGCCTCGGACTGCATCTGCGCGGAGCGGGTACGTTCCTGCTGCACCTGGTTCTCGGCGTTGACCGCGATCCCGCCCGCCGCCACGGCCAGCACCAGGCAGGCCGCCAGCGCGAGCCGCGGCACGGCCCGCCGCCAGCGGCGCCAGCGCTTCGAAGCGGACGACCAGGACGAGACGTCCACCGGCACCAGCGGCGGCAGCTGCCGCACCTCGGGGATGGCCGCCATGACCCGGGCCCGGAAGTCACCGGACGGGGTCTCCGCCGCGGCCAGCGCCAGCCGGGCCGCGGTCTCCTCCAGCTCCCGCACCTCCTGGGCACAGGCCGCGCAAGCGGCCAGATGCCGGGCGAACTCCTCCGACTCACGGTCGGAGAGCGCGTGCAGCGCGTAGGCACCGGTCAGCGTGTGCAGGTCGGCACTGGTCACGCGGTCACCCCCAGGCAGTCGCGGAGGCGGATGAGTCCGTCCCGCAGGCGAGTCTTGACAGTCCCCAGGGCGGCGCCGAGCAGGTCGGCGGTCTCCTGGTAGGTGCAGCCGCGGTAGTAGGCGAGCAGGACCGACTCGCGCTGCAGTTCGGTCAGCGAGCTGAGGCAGCGGCGCACCTGCTCGCGTTCGAGCCGGCGCTCCACCTGCTCACTGACCTCGTCGAAGGCAGGGGTGTGGTCGCGGGCGGCGGCCCGGTGCTCCCGGTCGGTCGAAGCCTGCGCCGAGCGCACCCGGTCCACCGCGCGGCGGTGGGCCAGGGTCATGATCCAGGACATGGCGCTCCCCTTGTCGGGGTCGAACCTGGCGGCGCAGCGCCACACCTCGATCAGCACCTCCTGGGCCACTTCCTCCGACTGCGCCGGATCCCGGAGCAGTCGGCGGACCAGCCCGAGGACGGGTCCGGCGACGGCCGAGTAGACGGTCTCGAAGGCCCGTTGATCGCCCCTGGAGACGCGTTCGAGCAGGGTCTCCAGAGCGCCGGGACCCGGGACCGCGGGCTGGTCGCCTTGTGCTGCCGCGTGCATGCATTGCCTCCGGGGATACGGGTGTGCACCCATCATTCGGGGCTGCCACCCGAAAGGATTGGTCCGGACGGACATTCATCCGGACCGTCCCGGGTCGGCTACTGCGCCGGGGGCATCAGCACCGTGTCGATGATCTCGACATTGGCGTTCGATGTCTGCACATTCCCGCAGACGATGTTCGCCGTGCCGTTCACCTTGTACATGTCGCCGCTGCCCGCGGTGGTCAGCGACTGCTTCTCCAGGGTCGGGTGGCTGCCGCTGGCCAGCTGCGCCGGGGTGAGCTTCTGGCCCACCACGTGGTAGGTCAGGATCTTGGTCAGCATGGCCTTGTCGGCCAGCACCTTGTCCAGGGTCGCCTTCGGGATCTTGGCGAAGGCCGCGTTGTCCGGTGCGAACACGGTGATGTTCTGCGCACTGTTGAGCGTGTCCACCAGGCCGGCCGCCTTGACCGCGGCGACCAGGGTGGTCAGCTGCGGGTTGTTGGAGGCGGCGGTGGCCACCGGGTCCTGGGCCATCCCGTTGAAGCTGCCCGCGCCGGTCGCCGGGACGGTGGCGCAGGCCGAGCCGAAGGGCTTGTCCGCGGCCGGGCTCGCCGCGGCGGGCGAGGACGGTGCGGCCGAGGTCGCCACCGAACTCCCCGACGCTCCGGCCGAACTGCTGCCGCTGCTGCCGCAGGCGGCCACACCGATCACCAGGCCGGTGGCCGCGGCCGAGGCCACGGCTATCCGGACGGCGCGCGTGGTGCGGTTGGCATGCGTGTTCATGACTGTCTCCTTTATGGCCGGTCTCTCCTAGGTCATTCGTGGCCGGGAAAGAGATGGATTGGTGCTTTTCTTATGATTTCTGGTGATTCGTCAGCCGACGGACACGACCACCGAATGCCATCCGGTCGCCCCGTTCGGCACCGTGCCGACCCGGGCGTCGGTCTGCGTGTAGCCGGTGCGGTCGGTCGCCCTGACCTCGATCTGGTGCGATCCGGGCGTGGCGGGCCACTGCCAGACCCACTGCCGCCAGGTGTCCACGGTGTCCTGCGCGGCCAGGTCGGCGACCTGCCACTTTCCGCCGTCCACCCGCACCTCGACCCGCTCGATGCCCTTGTGCTGCGCCCAGGCGACCCCGGCGACGGCCACCTTGCCGGTGCTGAGCTGCGCGAACGGCTTGGGGGTGTCGATCCGCGACTCGGTCTTGATCGGGGCACGCTGGGACCAGCCGCGGCGCACCCAGTAGGCGTCGTAGTCGGCGAAGTCCGTCAGCTCCAGGTCCTTCAGCCACTTGCAGGCCGAGACGTACCCGTACAGCCCGGGTACCAGCATCCGCACCGGGAAGCCGTGCGCGAAGGGCAGCGGCTCGCCGTTCATGCCGACCGCGAGCATGGCGTCCCGCCCGTCCATCACGGTGTCGACCGGGCTGCCGATCATCATCCCGTCCACCGAGCGAGCCAACAGCTGGTCGGCGGGGCCGCCTTGGGAGGGCGGACGGACCCCGGCCTCCCGCAGCAGCGGGGCCAGCGGCACGCCGATCCAGCGGGCGTTGCCCAGGTAGGGGCCGCCGACCTCATTGGAGACGCAGGTCAGGGTGATGTCACGCTCGATCAGTTCCCGTGCGAGCAGGTCGCGGTAGCCGAGGTCCAACTCCTTGCTGACGCCCTTGCCGTGGATCCGCAGCCGCCAGGTCTCGGCGTTGACGTCGGGCGCGACCAGGGCGGTGTCGACCCGGTAGAACGAGGGGTTGGGAGTGGTGAACGGGCTGAGTCCGGGCAGCTTGAGATCCACCCCGCGCGGCAGCGGGGCAGCGCGGGAGCCTGGCGTAGGAAGCACCACGGACGCCCGCTCGGCGGCGGCCCTGGCCCCGCTGTCGGCGTTCAACCGCCGCCCCAACACCCCGGCCCCAGCCGAGAGCGCGGACGCCGCCAACGCCAACACCATGAACCCGCGCCGATCGAACGTCCCGGCGGGGGAGGCAAGTTGCGGCTGGGCGACGGGCTCTGCCGCGGCGACGGGCTCCGGCTCCGGCTCAGCCGCAGGCGCTGCCGTGGCCTCAGGCTCCACCTCGCCCTCAGGTCCCGGCTTGGCGCCGGACTCCCGCACCGCCACCGGCCCTGCCTCAACTCCCCGCTCCCCCGCAACCCCTGTCCCGGGGCCCCACGCGCCCGCGCGCCCGCGCCCCCCGGGCCCCGCCCCCTCCCCTGCTCCGGGCTCCCGCGCTGTCGCGGCCCCCGCGGTGGCGGCCCCCGCCGTGATCCGCAGCTTCCCCGCAAGGAAGTACAGCACCGCGGCCCCGGTCAGCGCCCCGACCGCGGAAGGGATCCAGTCCCACCGGCCCGCGTCCGGTCGGGACGCCGCCGCGACAGCGCCGAGCAGCCCGAAGACCAGCACTCCGCTCGTGCCGACCCGTCGCCACCGCAACGCGACCACCCCGATGACCAGCGCGAAGCCGGCCAGCAGGGCGAGGATGCCGAGTTGCAGGAACAGCTTGTCGTTCGTGCCGAAGTGCCGGACGGCGAAGTCCTTCACCTGTCCCGGCGTGCGGTCGATGACCGCCCCGCCGACCGCGGTGACCGGACTCGCCTGTGGTCGGATCGCCGAGGACACCAACTCCGCCACCGCCAACGCGGTGAAGGCCGCCACCAGCCCGCTCAACGCGGCCAGCGCCACCCGCAGCCACGGGACCGCGGCCACCAGCCGCCGCACCCGGGTCCTGCCGGATTCCTCCGTGGTGTCTCGTTTTCCGCTCACACGTGCGATTCGGAACCGCCCTCCCCCCGGATTGGCCCCAGCTGCCCCAGCCTCCCCACCTACCCCGGCGGCACCTTGGGCCTCAGCCCCGCCCGCGCACCCGACCCCGCCCGCGCCCCCGCCACCACGCCGCGCCCACCCCCAGCGCCGTCGCACAGCCGACACCGGCCATCAACAGCAGCCAGTTCCGCAGATACGGCAACGGCAGCAGCGTCGCGTTGCCCTTGTGCTGGTTCTCCCGCAGCACCGCGGGCAGCCCGATCGCGGTCAGCGTCACCATGGTGATCAGCCCGACCACCAGCGGGCCGCGCACCCGGCCCGGCACCGCCCTTACCAGCAGGGCTACCGCCAGCAGCACGATCGGCATCCACACCCCGTCGTGCAGCACGATCGCCCCCGCGCCCCAGACCAGCACGTGGAACCGCTGACCGTTGAGATACGGCTCGCCCAGGAACCCGGACACCCCGAAGCCCACCAGCGCCAACCCGCAGGCCAGCACCAGGCCCCGCGCCACCGCCTGCCCGGACGGCCACGCCACCGAGCGCAGCCACTCCCCCACCGGATTCCGCCGCCGCGACGCCGTCACGCGATCACCTCCAGTCGGGACACCCATTTCGTCTGCAGCACCCCGGGCCGGTTCGGCGCGATGATCCGCGCCGGGTAGCCGTGGTCGGCCGCCAGCACCTCCCCGTTGACCCGCAGCGCCAGCAGCGTCAGCGGGTCGCGCACGTAGGAGGCCTCCATCTCGGTCACCCCGTAGGCGCCGCCCTGGTCCAGCGAGACCACCCGGACCCGGGCCGACCCGTCCGCACCGGCCCGCGCCAGCAGGTCGCGGACCCGCACCCCGGTCCACTGCGCGGACGCGCTCCACCCCTCCACGCAGGAGATCGGCAGCCGCGCCGTGTGCTGCGGCAGCGCGGCCAGCTCGGCCAGGGTCAGCGTGTACGGGCGCGGCCCCGCGACGACCAGCCGCCAGTCCGCGCCGGAGACCCGCTCGGTGCCCGCCGCCTGCGCCGTACGGTTGACCGGCAGGCCCTGCGGGCCGATGTCCGGACGCCGCGGGGCCAGCAGGTCGAGCCGCCGCAGCCACGGCACCGTCTGCCCGGCGGTGACCAGGGTGACGGTCAGCACCGACAGCGCCACCCCGCCCAGGAACGCCCGCCGCCCCGGCACCACCGCAGGCCCAGCCCCACTTCCCGCAGCAGCCCCCGCCTCCGCCCTGACCCTGCGCCAGTTCGCCCCGATCTCAGGCCACTTGGCCCCGATGTGGAGCAGCAGCCCACCGATCGCGATCCAGGCCAGCCAGAAGTGCGTCTGCCGGAACGGGAACGGCCAGGGGTACCACTGCAGGGTGTTCAGCAGCCCGGTGAAGACCTCCAGCAGCGCCGAGCCGACCAGCAGCACGATGCCCAGCCGCTCCAGCGCCTGCAGCACGCTCTTCGCCGGGGGCCAGGCGAACAGCCGGGGGTAGACCGTCCACAGCTTCGCCCCGAGCAGCGGGATCGCCGCGATCCCGCTGATCACGTGCAGGCCCTGGGTGACCCGGTAGCCGTTCACCGGGCGGCTGGGCAGGTGGTCCCTGAGCCACCCGGGCGGGTCCTGCAGGGTGTGGCTGAACAGCCCGGTGACGAAGCACACCACGAAGGCCGCGCCGAGCCAGCGCCCGATCATCACGGCGGTCCGCGGCTGGTGCAGCCTGGAGCTGAAGGCGGCCTGGACCTCCGAGGGATGCGGAGGACGCGGCAGCCGCGGCGGACGCGGAACCCGCGGAAGCCGAAGGCGCGGAGGGGACGGAAGGGGGTTTCTTGGCACCCACCCATCAGACAGCCAGGACCCGCCGCCGTCCCCGACCGACGTGCTTACGGAATTCCTACGCCGCGACCCCGCCGTGTCACAACCCTGCAACAGCTGGGCCCGGAACCCAGCCGGGACGGCCGCTCCGCGGTTCCACTCACAGAAAGCCTGCATACGATCGAGGACCGAGCCCAGGAAGACCCTCCCTCGCGCACCCGAGCCCAGGAAGTCCTTTCATGTCCCACCCCGCTCTCCGTTCCGTCGGCCTCGGCTTCCGCCTGCTCGGCGCGAGCGTCCTGGCCGGCGCCCTCGTCGCCGGGATCGCGCTGCCCGCGGTCGGTTCCGTGGGCTTCGGCGCCAAGTCCGCGGTCGACGAGTTCGACAACCTGCCGGATGACCTGATCACCCCGCCGCTGTCGCAGGCGTCGACCATCTACGACGCCGACGGCGGCGTGATCGCCACCGTCTACTCCCGCGACCGCACCGTGGTCCCGCTGAGCAAGATCGCCCCGGTGATGCAGAACGCCCTCATCGACATCGAGGACAACCGCTTCTACCAGCACGGCGCGATCGACCTCAAGGGCACCCTGCGCGCCCTGACCAACAACGCCGACTCCAGCGGCGGCACCCAGGGCGGCTCGACGCTGACCCAGCAGTACATCAAGAACGTCGGGATCGAGAAGGCCGGCAACGACCCGGTCAAGCTCGCCGAGGCGGTGCGGCAGACCACCGGCCGCAAGATCACCGAGCTGAAGTACGCCATCAAGATGGAGCAGACCCACACCAAGGCCGAGATCCTCGCGGACTACCTGAACATCACCTTCTTCGGCAACCAGGCCTACGGCATCGAGGCCGCCGCCGAGCGTTACTTCAGCGTCCACGCGTACCAGCTCACGCTGCCGCAGGCGGCACTGCTGGCCGGTCTGGTGCAGTCCCCGAGCGAGGACGACCCGATCTCCCACCCGGTCGCCGCGCTGGCCCGCCGCAACACCGTGCTGGACGCGATGGCCAGGTACCACAGCATCACCCCGGCCCAGGCCAAGGCGGCCGAGGCGACCCCGCTGAAGCTGAAGACCAGCCTGCCGCAGGGCTGCACCGACGCCAAGCACGGCGAGGCCTTCTTCTGCGACTACGTCGAGCACATCGTGCTGCAGGACCCGGCCTTCGGCGCCACCGCGGCGATCCGGCAGGAGGTGTGGGACCAGGGCGGGCTGAAGATCCACACCACTCTTCAGCCCAAGGACCAGAAGGCGGTCCAGGCCGCGGTCACCGGCCATGTGAACGCCGGGGACAAGGCGGCGGCGGCGATGACCATCGTCCAGCCGGGCACCGGCAAGATCCTGGCCATGGGCCAGAGCCGCCCGTACGGCACCGGCGCGGGGGCCGACCAGACCACGCTGAACTACAACGTGGACCAGTCGATGGGCGGCGGCGGCGGATTCCAGACCGGCTCCACCTTCAAGCCGATCACCGCGGCGGCGGCGCTGGAGCAGGGCATCGGCATGGACCAGACCTACGCCTCGCCGTACTCCGCGGACTACCCGCAGATGACGGACTGCGACGGCAACACCCTCGTGCCCCAGCCCGGCGACCGCAACGACGAGACCAGCCTGGTCGGCCCGTTCAACATGCCGCAGGCGATGGCGCAGTCGGTGAACACGTACTTCGTGCCGCTGGAGGCGCAGGCCGGCCTCTGCAACGTGGTCAAGATGATGAACAAGCTGGGGATCACCACCCAGGCGATGCAGACCTACGACAAGAAGACCAAGACCTACTCGCCGGCCCCGATCCAGCAGGTCCAGTCGCTGACCCTGGGCACCAACAACCTCACCCCGCTGCAGATGGCGAACGTCTACGCGACCTTCGCGGCCCGCGGCACCTACTGCTCGCCGACCGCGATCACCTCGGTCACCGGCCCGACCGGCAAGAGCCTCTCGGTCCCGCAGCCGAACTGCAACCAGGTGATGTCGCAGACCACCGCGGACGACATCACCACCATGCTCAACGGTGTGGTCCAGGACGGCACCGGCACCCCGGTGAAGTTCGCCGACGGCCGTCCCAGCGCGGGCAAGACCGGCACCACCAACGGCAGCAAGCAGGTCTGGTTCGTCGGCTTCACCCCGGAGCTGGCCGGCGCCACGGTGCTCAGCGACACCGGCCTCAAGGTCACCGACCTGGACGACGGCCAGAGCATCGGCGGCCACATTCCCTACGTGGTCACCGGCGGCGGGCTGGCCGGGCCGATCTGGCACGACGCGATGTCCGGCGCGCTGGCCGGGGTGCCGTTCGGCCAGTTCAACCTGGTCCCGCTGCCGGGCGGGGCGAAGCCGTCCAGCCCCTGAGGCCGTGGCCGGACCCGCGCCGGACCCGGCTCGCCCGGGTCCGGCGCGCCCGGGTCCGGCGCGCCCGGGTCCGGCGCGCCCGGGTCCGGCGCGCCCGGGTCCGGCGCGCCCGCCTGGCCGCGCGGCGGCGCGGCGGCGGCGTGCTCGGCGCGCGGCAGCGGCGTGCGGCCGGACGGCGTGCGCGGCGTGCGGCGGCGTGCTGTCCGAGGGCCGACACGCCGGTTCCACCCCCTTCGGACGTGTCCCGACGGCGAGGTCGCACATTCGCAGGTAGCGTGATGCTCAGTAGCAGTCGTGGTTCCCGAGACCTTCTCGCCCGTGATCGCTGATCACGGGCGTTTTCGCTGCCCGCGACGGTGCTCCCGGAGGGTCGCTCGGAGACATGGTGCCCGCACAGAGCGCGCGCTGATGCAACTGCCCTCGCAAGGAGAACAAGCATGGCCAGTGGCACCGTGAAGTGGTTCAACGCCGAAAAGGGCTTCGGTTTCATCGAGCAGGACGGCGGCGGCCCCGACGTCTTCGCCCACTACTCCAACATCAGTGCCCAGGGCTTCCGTGAGCTCCAGGAGGGCCAGAAGGTGAACTACGACGTCACCCAGGGCCAGAAGGGCCCGCAGGCCGAGAACATCGTCCCGGCCTGACGCACCCGCAGGAAACGGACGCCCCGTCCGCGGCTCACACAGCCGCGCACGGGGCGTCCGCGCGTGACGGCGACTTCATCTGCGCCGATATGCGTAGATGTGAACGATATCGATCCCCGGCACGCCCCGATTCGGAACACTTGAGGCCCTTCCTGGGCGAAACCGGTCACTGCATCACCGCCGCGGGACGACTTCGCGACGCTGCTGAGGCAGGACGGCGACGTCGTCCAGCCCTCGACCGAGCCGGGAGACCCGTCATGACCGACCCGCAGTGGCGCACCCTGATCGACCACGTCGAATCCGTCCCCGAGCGCGTCTACGAGGGCTGGGACCCGCACGGCGGCTGGGACAACGACACCCAGTGGGGCCGCGAGTTCGGCGAGAACCTGGTGCCCTGGTGCGTGATCTGGGCCTGGGACATGTACCACGAGGCCGGGCTCACCTCGATCGTGCCGAAGGTCGACAACGTCGTCGTCTTCGCCAACTGGGCCCGGTCGCACAGCCAGTGGTCCGAGTACCCGAGCGTCGGCGCCTGGACCGACTTCGGCAACGGGCACTGCGAGCTGGTCGTCGGCTTCGACGCGACCACGGTCAGGACCAAGGGCGGGAACTCGGTGAAGGCAGGCGCGGCCGACAACGGCCAGGGCAACGGGGTCTGGTCGCACACCCACGCCCGCCGGGACCCGTACGTCGTCGGCTACTTCGCCCCCCGCTTCGCCGACGGCCACTGCCCGCCCACCGCGGACCCGGCCGACCCGCGCGGCGGCAAGGCCGTCCCCGCCTGGCACTGGACCGGCCCCGCCGCCCCTTCGCCGACCGCCCCGACTCCCCCGCCCGCCCCCGGCAAGCCGCAGGCCGGCGTCCCGGCCGTCTCGCTCGCGGCGGTCATCGCCGCCGCCGCGCACGACGGCCCGGCCCCGCAGGGCTCCGCGCTGCACCGGGCCGACGTCCTGCCGGTGGAGCAGGCCCTCGCCGCCGAGGGCCTGCTCGCCGCCCGCTGGGTCGACGGCAGCTACGGCACCGAGACCGTCACGGCGTACGCGGCCTGGCAGCGCCGCTACAGCGACGCGCACAGGCTGGGCTGGACCGGCGCCGACGTCAACGGCATCCCGGGCCGGGAGTCGCTGACCGCGCTCGGCGCCAAGCACCGCTTCACCGTCACCAACTGATCCGTCACCAACTGATTTAGCATCAACTGGCCAGTTGTGACTGGCCAGTTGGCCTACCTCTTGGAATCTCTCGGGAACCCCTCGCGACTTTCCGCGTCCCAGGCGTCACGTTCCGGCAACAACCGGCGACAACCGGCGACGCGCGCCACCGATCCTGCGAGTCTGACGCGAACACGTGTCGCAAGGGGATTCCGAGCATGGCGTTCACCAGGTCGTCCGAGCCGTTCCAGGAGCCGCCGGAGCACCGGTCCCGCTGGCTGTTAGCCACGGGCATCGCAGCTCTGCTGGTCTTCTTCGTGCCGTTGCTCGTCATCATCGCCATGGGCCAGAACTCGACGCCCGCCCAGGCCACCAGCACCACACAGCCCCGGGCCGCCGTCTTCCCGCAACCGCGGCTGATGCCCCCGCTGCCACCACCCGGCGCGCCCTGGCCCCCGCCGCCGGGTGCGCCGGTTCCGCCGGTGTGCACCCTGGAGTACCGGGTCGACCCCGGCGGGGCCACCAGCTGGACCGGGTTGATCACCCTCGGCGGCACGCTGGCCACCAGCGCCTCCGTCCCCGCCAAGGGCTCCCGGCCGGACACCCGGCAGGTCCCGGTGGGCGTCGAGGCCATCGCCCTGCCCGCCGCGCTCGCCCGGGACCACGGCCTCAGAGCCGTGCTGACCACCGGCAGCGGCAGCTTCGACTGCCTGGTCGGGCCCCAGTCCTGACCCCGGGGCCCCTCACTGCCTGGGGGCTTCGTTCCGGTAGGCCGCCGGCAGCAGGGACGTCACGACCTCCGCCGGAGCGGCGGGGCCGGACCAGGCCTCGTAGCGGCCGTTGGTCGCCGGCCTGCATCCGTCCAACTGCTGGTCGACCTCCACCATCCGGGTCCGTGCGGTGTCGGAGAAGACCTCCAGCACCGCGTACCCGCGCACGGCCGGGCAGTTGTACGTGCCGCTGGGCGGCGGTTCGGCCCGGTCGAGGGCCGACCGCAGCCGCTCGACCACGGCAGGGTCGGTGACCAGCACCTGCACCGCGAGGCGGACCGGCGCGGGATCGGCGTCCGTCGGCCGGTACGCGCACAGCCGGAGCCGGTCCGCGGACTGCGGGACCAGCGAGTGGTCCGCCCCGGGTTCGTTCGTGACCAGGGTCTTCGGCATGCCGGCCGGACAGCGGTCCGGCACCGTCGCCCCCGTGCCCGGCTCCGCCCCCGGCGTCGAAGGACTGCCCGGCGCCGACACCAGGGCCACCGGCCCGGGGTCGCCCGCCCTCGGACCGCCGCAGCCCGCGACCCCCGCCACCAGCGCCGGAGCCAGGGCCAGCGCGGCCACCGCGACCACCGGGTTGATCCTCCGCCGTCCCACCATCACGACCGCCTCCCACGTACGTACGCACCTGTTCGTACCGTCAGCGCTCGGACGCACCTCACCCAGACCCGGTTCCACCCGGCAGCCCCAGCACCGGTCACGGCTGTTGGGCGGACTCCTCGGCGGGCTGTTCCACGGCGGGCCGTTCCTTGTCGGACTGTTCCTTGTCGGGCGACTCCTTGGCGCCGTACGCGGCTCGGCTGGCCAGGATCTCCGCGTTGTGCTCGATGGCCCAGCCGGCGAGCGCCAGCGCGGGCGGGATCAGGCTCTTGCCCAGCGGGCTGAGCTCGTACTCGACCCGCGGCGGAACCTCCGCGTAGGCGGTGCGGGAGACCAGCCCGTCCCGTTCGAGATTCCGCAGGGTCAGGGTGAGCATCCGCTGCGAGATGCCGGGGATGTGCCGCTGCAGTTCGGTGAAGCGCATCCGCCCCTGGTCCAGCGTGGCCACGATCAGCATCGTCCACTTGTCGCAGATCCGGTCCAGGACGGCGCGGACGGTCCGGCCGCCGTCCCCGCGGATCATGCAGGTGTGCTCGTACCGCGCCTGCTCCCGCGCTTGCGCCCGCGCCATGACAGCTCCCTGTGCGTAGCTCACATCCGTGTGCCTTTTGTAGGCCCCGCTCCAGTGACTCATGATGGGGCAACTTACGATCCGTAACCATCGGAGGTCCCCCGTGCACGTCGCCTACTGGATCGTCGCCGGGCTGCTGGCGCTGTTCTAGGCCTACGCGGGCGGCAAGAAGCTGCTGCAGAGCCAGGAGCAGCTGCGGCCGATGATGGGCTGGGTCGACCAGGTGCCGATGCCGCTGGTCAGGGCCATCGGGACGGTGGAGGTCCTCGGCGCGCTGGGCCTGGTCCTGCCGCCGCTCACCGGCATCGCGGCCTTCCTCGCCTTCGCCGCCGCGGTCGGCCTGGCCGTGGTGCAGATCGGCGGCATGACGCTGCACCTGTCCCGCGGCGAGGTCCGGGAGATCGGACTGAACATCGGCCTCCTGCTGCTGGCCGCCGCGGCTGCCTGGCTGGGCACCATCTGGCTGTGAACCAGCAGATGAGCCCCCGCATTACCAAAGCCTTGCCCGCCCCGCCGGAAGCTACCTCTCCGCCCTCCCCGGGCATAGCCTGGAACTGCGAAGACGCACGGACTCGCTCATACGAGAGGAGAGTCCCATGTTTCTCTCGATTTCGACCGCCGCCGGGGGATCGGCCCTCACCGGCGCAGAAGCCGTCACCGTCGGCACCGTCGTCGGTGTGGTCATCATCGCGGTGCTGATCCTCGCGTTCGTCCTCGGCTCCCGCCGCAAGGAGCGCGAACCCCGCCCGGACCCGACCCCGCACTCCCCCGAGCGCGACGCCTGGTCCACCCCACCGAGCACCCCCGGCCACGCCCCCCACGGCGACGCCACCGTCCCCAGCCACTACGTGAACCTGCGTCCCTAGCCGGGGGTCGGGGGCAGGGCGGGGGCGGGCTCAGTAGTGCCAGTGGTACCGCCCGCTCACCATCCCGCAGGTGATGGTGTTGCCATGGGCGTCGACGGTCGAGAGCCCGGCGTCCTTGGTCGGGCAGAACTCCCCCGCCCGGTAGAAATTCCCCGACGGGGACTTGAGCACGCCACCACCCGCCCCGGCCCCTGACCCGCCACCGCTCGTCCCTCCGCTCGTCCCCCCGCCAGAACTCGGCTGATGGGTCGCAGCATGGGTAGCCGCATGCGTCGCGGCGGCGTGGGTCGCCTTCGGCGCGGCCTTGACGGTGTGAACCGGAGTAGGACTCGACGTCGGCGCGACCGTGGTCGGCACCACCGCCGAACTCGGCGCACTGACGCCGGCCCCCGACCCCGGCGACAACGTCCCACTCCTACTGCCGACCGCCACCGGCCGAGTCGCGCCCGAGGGCACCGTCTTCGGGGGATCGACGGCGGCCCCGATGGCACCGATTCCAACGAACAGCAGAAGCAGTCCGCCACAGCCGATCCCGGCTATCTTCCACTTACGCCGAGCAGTAACCGGCCGCGTCGGCGGCAACTGCCAAGGCCCTTGCGGAGTGGGGTAGTTGGACACAAGCTGCTCCCTGGATGGTCGAGGGGCGCAACCCTTCCAGAGTTGTGTACGTTCCATGGAGGAAGTAACCGAACAGTTACCGACCCACCCAGGCGTCCCCGTGGAAGTCTTCGCCGCACCCGCACCCGCACCCGCACCCGCACCCGCATACCGCAGCCCGCACCAGCCCGCTAGGGTGTGCAACCTGATCAAGGGGGGCACAGGGCGGGTGCACTACATATACGCGTTCGAATCGAGCACGCGGGACCAGGCAGCCTTGTGGCTCCTCACCGCGGTACTCATAGGTGAGATCGCCACATGGGCCGCCCCGAAACGCACCCGCCCCTGGCAACACGCCCTCGTCGCCACAGCGGTCACCGGGACACTCGTCCTGATCCCGATCATCGCAATTGGGTAGAGCATCTTCGCCTGACCGCGGCACACACGGACATCCCACAAGGGCCCGCAAGGCCATGCCCCTTGCCTGCGATGCAGGAGTCACATCCCAATTACTCGCCATCGAACATCCCCGTCGCCGTCCACTCCACCGTCACCGGCACCGACCCGGTGCGCGACTGCACGAGGCGGGCAGGGCCGAGGACGTCGGGCACGGGTTCCTCCAGGATGGTGGCCGTCCGGGGGACGTTGGTTGCCCGGACGGCCGTCTGTGGGGCGGCCGAGGCCTACAACTGGTACGTCCGGGCACGGTTGGACCGGCTGTGCCTGATCGGCCGCGGGCAGTCCGTTGGACAACGCACGACGGTCGCGCCTGCACCGGAGTCGCTGTGGATCTCGGCGACGATCCGGGCTGACTTGGACCAGGTACCACAGCGGTGGCAGTGGCCTGCGGCGGTGGCGTCCGCCGGGATCCCGGTGTCGCTCACGATGGGCCTCCTTCGGCGTGGTGCGGGCAGGCGCACGGTCGGGCTTGCCAGCCGAGCACCGGGTGCCGGTAGCCGGGGGCTGGGCACTTGGGGCAGCCGTGGACGAACTCCGGGTCTGTGTAGCCGACCTGGCACTCGGCCTGCATGTAGTCGGCCGGGTAGCCGGTGTTCGGCGGCACCAAGGCTGTGCTCATACGGCGCCGCCGAGGTGCTCGGGGCAGGCGACGACGGCCCAGCCGAGGCGACCGCCCTGCGGGGTGCCGGTGTAGACGTGGCCGGCCGCGGTCAGCGGGCCCGCGGTGGTGCCGCAGGCAATGCAGGCTCGGCCCTGAAGTTGGAGCAGAGTGGAGGCGTCGACCGGGAGCGGCTGGACGGGTGGCTGAGGTGGCGCGGTGGCCGCGATATCTGCCATGACCAGCACGTTAGGGACTGGCGATTCACCGTATGGGCACTGATTCTCAGATATTCGCCTGCCGCGGGGCGTGCTTCGCCGGGATTCTCACGGAGCTTCGAGGGCGGCCTGTGCAAGTGAGATCAGGTGCCGTGCCTGGCGACCGAAGACCGCGGTGTCGTTCAGCCACTCCCAGGCCTTGAGGTACAGCTGGACATCCGCCGCGTCGTCCAGCCACATCTCGGTGTTGAGGGTCTCGACCGTCACCAGGCGCTCGTCATAGATCATGAAGCCGTGTCCGGGTGAGCGGCGCATGGGCGCGCGTAGCGGGATGATGCCCAGCGAGACCGTGTCCAGGCCGATCAGTCCGCCGAGCCGGTCGAGCTGCGAGGCCATGATCTGACGGGGGCTGAGCAGGGTGTGCAGGGCCGCTTCCCAGACGAGGAAGTGGGAGCGGCGGTCGCGGTCGTACAGGGCTTCCTGCCGTTTCAGGCGGGCCCGCACGGCGTCTTCGGTGTCGCGGGGCGTCTCGCGGAAGTCGGCGTTCCTGGTGAAGACGCACCGGGCGTAGTCGGCCGTCTGCATCAGGCCGGGGATGATCGCGGGCTCGTAGCAGCACACCGTCTGGCTGCGAGACAGCTCGGTGGTGCCGAGTTCCTGGCGGGCCCGGTGGCCGGAGGCCAGTTGGCGCTTCCAGGTGCGGTACCGGGTCTCGAAGCCGCGCAGGCGGGCGACCAGCTCGGCGGCGACGTCGGGAGCGCCCACACCGTCAGCCCAGGCGCGCAGGTCCTCGGCGGTCGGGGTCTGCTTGCCCGTCTCCAGCTTGGAGACCTTCGACTGCGGCCAGCCGAGGCGTTCGGCGAGCTGGCGTCCAGTGATGCCGGCCTCGGCGCGAAGCTCCTGGAGCCGCGCGCCGAGGGTGACCCGGGCCTGTTGGAAGTCGGTGCTCACATGGCTGAAGGTACCGCCGCCGCGAACACCTGCGCAGGCTGTGCGTAGTGCCAAGCGGCGTCCCTGAGTTGGCACGCACCGAGCACCTCGGCCGAATCCTCGATCAGCTCGACACCGAGCGTGCGGTCCGAGCCGTCGAAGTGCAGCCGTGCCAGGACCTTGGAGTCGAACAGCCAGAAGTCGGCCTGGGGCAGCTTCAACTCCTCAGCCTTGCGCCGCCCGAGGATCCTGATGTCCTCGGGACGGCCCAACGCGCTGACCAGCAGGAAACGCTGATTGTCGGTCATCGGCTCATCCACGATGCGTACCCGCTCGAACCGCTTGCCGAGGGCCTGTTGCCGGGTCACGTTGAGCACCCACGGGCTGTCGGCCACCGGCGGTACGGCACCGGTTTGCAGGAACGCGCGGAAGTCGTCGGTGACCAGGTCAGCGGCGTAGGTACGCCTGCTCTCCAGTCTCCAAGCGGTGTGCTCGAAGTCTTTGAACAGGTGCGCGATGTCGCTGAAGGGGAGCAGTTGCCGCACGTCACGCCTTCGGCGCGAAGCGGGTGAGCAGGTCGCGCGGGACGATCACGAACGTCTCGGAGTCCTTGACGTCCCGCAGCTGCTCCAGCGCCTCCGAGTCGGTGAGGCGGTCGCCCTGGACGACGTAGCGGCCGTCGTCGGTCTCGTACAGGGTCGGGCATTCGCCGTCCTGCGAGGTCGTGCCGATGAACGTGAGCTTCATGGTGATCACCTTTCGCTCGATCCCGGATGCGTTACCGGGCTGCTGCGCACCGTAGCGCTGTTAGGGCGAGAATCAGAAGACCGCCCACGCCGCGCCGCCCCAGCACGCAGTGCTGCGGAGAGCAGGTGCAGACTGGAAGTCGAACCTGCTGAGGAGGTCGACCGGGACATCGCCGGGTTGGCTGCGGGCGTAGTCGGAAGGCTGCGCCAAGGCCGTCGGCAGCACCTCCGGGCTCACCTGCCGCCGGGAACGCGAAAGCGCCCCGACCGGTAAAGCCCAGTCAGAGCGCTAAGCAGCAGCTCAATGCAGGTTTCCCCGTGTTCGATCAGGGTGGGCCGTGTGGGACTCGAACCCACAACCTATGGATTAAAAGTCCACAGCTCTGCCAATTGAGCTAACGGCCCCTCGGCTGGTGGAACCTGTCGGGTGACGACGGCAGCCAGGGTGATCCTACCCGGAGATACCGGGGGCTTGGCCACCGGCTTTCCGTGGCGTCCCCCGCCCGGGTCAGCCACGTCGGGAGGGGCGGCGAACAGAAGGGACGGCGCGAGGGCCGCTGCCCCCGTCCCGTGGTGCGGGCGGGGCAGCGGCCCTCGGATGGTCGGCGCGTGGTCAGCGGTGCGGCTGCGCGCCGGGGGTGTCGCGGGGTGGGTCAGTTCTTCCAGCGCGGCTTGTTGTCGCGGTCGCCGAAGGAGCGGCCGGCGCCGCCCGTGGACGGGCCGCGGTCGTCGCGGCGCTGGAAGCCGCCGGTGCGGTTGTCGCGGTCGCCGAAAGAGCGGCTGCCGCCGGCCGAGGCCGGACGGTGGTCGTCGCGGCGGCCGAAGGACGGACGGCTGCTGCCGGACGCCGGACGGTCGCCGTAGGAGCGGCTGCCGCGGTCGTCACGGCTCTGGTACGGGGTGGACGGACGGCCGCTGCGCTCGCCGTAGCCGCCGCCGGTGTTGCCGCGGCTGCCCTGGTAGCCGCCGGTGCCGCGACCCGCGCTGCCCGAGGACGGACGGTCGTCACGACGCTGGAAACCACCGGAACGGTTGTCACGGTCCCGGTCACCGAACGAACGCCCACCCGAAGACGGACGGTCGTCGCGACGCTGGAAACCACCGGAACGGTTGTCACGGTCCCGGTCACCGAACGAACGCCCACCCGAAGACGGACGGTCGTCACGGCGCTGGAAACCACCGGAACGGTTGTCACGGTCCCGGTCACCGAACGAACGGCCAGCCGAGGACGGACGGTCGTCGCGACGCTGGAAGCTGCCCCGGTCGTCACGGCGCTGGAAGCCGCCGCGGTCGTCGCGGCCACGCTCGTCCCGGACCGAGGTGCTGCGCACCGGACGGGAGTCGTCGGCGTCTCCGGTCGCGCCCTGCGCCGGGACGGACGCCGCGGTTGCGGTCCCCGCCTCGCCGACGGAGGAGGCGGCGGATGCAGAAGCAGTCGCCGCATCGTCGTCGTCCTCGATGCCCAGCTCGGCTCGCTCGCGGGCCGCGCGGGCCTGCAGGCGGTCGGCGTCGGCGCGCAGGTCGGCGGCGTGCTTGGTGGCGCGCTCCAGCTCGCGGGTCAGCTCCTCGACGTCGCGCTCGGCCTGCTTGGCCTGGGTGGCGACGGACTCGGCCTGGACCTCGCTCAGCGAACGGGCGCCGGTGATCTTGATCAGGTCGGCGTCGAAGGCGCCGCCGACGATGTGCCGGGTGGCCTCGACCCCGGCGTCCTCCAGCAGGCGGAACACGCCGCGGCGCTGGTGCGGAAGGATCAGGGTGACGACCGTGCCGGAGCGGCCGGCCCGCGCGGTGCGGCCGGAGCGGTGCAGGTAGTCCTTGTGGTCACCGGCCGGGTCCACGTTCAGCACCAGGTCGACGTCGTCGACGTGGATGCCGCGGGCCGCGACGTCGGTGGCGACCAGGACGTTGACGTAGCCGTCCTTGAAGTCGCCCAGGGTGGCGGTGCGCGCGCCCTGGGTCATGCCGCCGTGCAGGGCGTCGGCGCGGACGCCGGCGTCGCGCAGCTGCTCGGCGACGCGGTCGCAGCCCATCTGGGTGCGGACGAAGATGATCGTCCGGCCCTTGCGGGCGGCGATGGCGTTGGTGACCGGGGCCTTGTCCTTGGGCTTCACGACCAGGACGTGGTGGGTCATGGTGGTGACGGCGCCGGCCGACGGGTCGACCTCGTGCGTCACCGGGTTCTTGAGGTAGCGCTTGACCAGGGTGTCGATCTCGTTCTCCAGCGTGGCGGAGAAGAGCATCCGCTGGCCGCCGGACGGGACCTGGTCGAGGATCTCGGTGACCTCGGGCATGAAGCCCATGTCGGCCATCTGGTCGGCCTCGTCCAGGACGACGACCTCGGTCTCGTCCAGCTTGCAGGCGCCGCGGTTGAGCAGGTCGCGCAGGCGGCCGGGGGTGGCGACGAGGACGTCGACGCCGCGCTCCAGCGCGTAGATCTGGTTGGACATCGAGGTGCCGCCGCAGACGACCTTGAGCCGCAGGCCGAGCACCGAGCCGTACGGCTCCAGCGCGTCGGCGACCTGCATGGCCAGCTCGCGGGTCGGGACCAGGATCAGGCCGCGCGGGTGCTTGGCCGTGCTGCGGCTGCCGCCGAGGCGGGTGAGCAGCGGCAGGCCGAAGCTCAGCGTCTTGCCGGAGCCGGTGCGGCCACGGCCGAGGACGTCCTGACCGGCCAGCGCGTCCGGGATGGTCGCGGCCTGGATCGGGAACGGCTCGGTGACACCCTTCTTCGCGAGAGTGCGGACGATGTCCTGGTGCAGGCCCAGGTCGCCGAAGGTGATCTTGGGGGTGCTGGGCTCGGCGTCGGCCTCGACGGACGCGTCGGACTCGGTGGTGGTGTTCGCGGTGGTGTCGGTTGCGGTGTCGACGGACTCGGTGGAGTCCGCGGTGACGGTGGCGGCGGGAGCCTCGGTGCCGTTTTCGGGCATGGCGAAGCGGTCGTCGTCAACGAGAGACATGAAGAACCTTCCGGGTGTTGGCACGCGCCAATTCCGCGGGGTTCACCTGCAACCGCCTCAATGCGGTCAGCCACGGAGTGCACGGTACGCGCCAGGGCGCCTGTTGGGAGTAAGCAGCGGCGCCGGGCAAATGAAACAAAGTAACGATCTACCAAGATAGCCTACGGCGTACCCGAGGTGCAAACGCCCTCAGGGGCGCCGCAGGCCGGGCCGTTCCGCGGGCGCTGCCGCCCGCTGCCCCTTCCACAGCAAGCCGGCCGCGCCGATTGTTCCCGACTCTCAAGAGCCGGTGCTGGCAGGGGCGGTGGGGGTGGAGCCGGGCGCAGTCGACGGCGCGTCAGTGGGCTCGGTACTGGTGGGGGGCTCGGGCGTGGGGCTCGGGGACGCGCTCGGCGCGCCGGTGGCACCGCCCGCGGCGCCGCCGTCGGCAGCGCCGCCGGGGGTGGGCGCGTCACCGCCGGTGGCCGCCGTCGGCTGCAGCCCGCCGGCCACCGCACCGGCCGGTGGGGGCGTCCCCGGACCGACACTGGCGCCCGCACTGGGGACGGCAGTTGAGGAGGCGTCAGGACTGTCCGCGGGCCTGCCGCCGATCCGGGCGCGCGCCGTGCCGTCCTGCGAGGTGGACGCCGCGGTCGAGCCGCCCACCAGCGGCGTTCCGGCGGAGCCCACGCCACCGGCGCCACCCGTGTCCATGCACCCCGACAACGCGCCCACCGCGAGCGCGGCCAGCACGGCCGCGCCGACCGCCCGGTTCACCCCGGCACGGCCGACTCCGGTACCGCTCACCCCGACATCGATGACTTCGGTCTTCCCCACCGCGCGCGGCCCCGCTTCCCGATCGGTCGACGGCCGCCCGCGACGGCCCCCTCTCCGGATCCAACGGCGGCACCGGGGAAAGGACACGGCCGACCACCCACGCCACCCGGGCGACCCGCCCGTCAGCCGTAGCCGAGGGCGTGCAGCCGCTCCTCGTCGATGCCGAAGTGGTGGCCGATCTCGTGCACCACGGTCACTCCGACCTCGGCGACCACCTCCTCCGTGGTCGCGCACATCCGCAGCGTGGGGTTGCGGTAGACGGTGATCCGGTCCGGCAGCACCCCGGCGTACCAGTCCCCGCGCTCGGTCAGCGGCGTGCCCTCGTAGAGGCCGAGCAGCTCGGGCCGTCCGGGCTCGGGGTCGTCCTCGACGAAGATCACCACGTTGTCCATCAGCCGGGTCAGCTCGGGCGGGATCCGGTCGAGTGCTTCGCCGACGAGCTCCTCGAACCGCTCTCGGGACATCTCCAGCACGGCGCTCCTCAGGGACGGTCCGCGGACGGTACGAGGTCAGGACCCCGCCGACCGGGTGGACGCTTGGAAACCATTTTGGCGATAACCGCCCCGATCCCATATGCTTCTGAACGTCCCCGACGGCCGCAAGGAAGCCGGGAGGGCCAGCGCCCTCATCGTCTAGTGGCCCAGGACGCCGCCCTTTCAAGGCGGTAGCACGGGTTCGAATCCCGTTGGGGGTACGCATTAAACCGCGTGCAGGTTCGCCTGTACGAGGCCTCGTGGAGCAGTTGGTTAGCTCGCCACCCTGTCAAGGTGGAGGTCGCGGGTTCAAGTCCCGTCGAGGTCGCAGTGGCCCTTTTCGAGGGTTCACGGCCAGGTAGCTCAGTTGGTACGAGCGACCGCCTGAAAAGCGGTAGGTCGGCGGTTCGACCCCGCCCCTGGCCACAGCGCAGGACAGCAGCCCCGGTGAGATCGCTCACCGGGGCTGCTGCGTTGCGCTGCCGTTTCAGTCGTTGGGCCGCAGCTGGTCGGCCGGGATCAGCGAGAACGCGGTAGCCCCGTCGAGCGACTCGCGCAGGATGTCGGCGTGGCCCGCGTGTCGGGCGATCTCCTGGACCAGCTGCAGCATGATCCAGCGGGCCGAGCGCCGGGCCCCGGCCGGGAACCAGGGTGCGGTCGGCAGCGGCACGGTGACGTCCAGGTCCGGCAGCGCCGCGATGATCTCGGCGGTCTCGGCGGCGACGGCGTCGGCGAACTTCAGCACGTCGTCCACGCTCTCGCCGTCCACCAGGCGGAACGAATCGCCCCAGTTCGACCCGTCCCGCTGCACCAGCGGGGGGCGTCCGGCCAGGTTGACCCTGGTCCAGGAGCTCTCCACCTCGGCGCAGTGCTTGACCAGGCCGGCCACCGACAGCTCGCTCACGGTCGGCCTGGCCGAGGCCTGCTCCTCGGTCAGGCCGCCCACGGCCCGCCGCAGCGCACCCCGCTGGGCCTCGACGAACAGGAGCAGCGCATCGCGCTCGTCGGCCTCTGCGGCGACAAGGGTCGGCATGGGAACCACCTTCCGTTCAACTGCTGTGCGTGTAGTCACACGCTAGAGGCGAAATGGGCCTACCTCCGACCTATTTGACCTTTTCGACCTGTTCCGGCTCATCAGCGCCGCTCCGGCCCATCGGCGCCGTTCCGGCTAATCCGCGGCCAGGGCGTCGGTGGCGGCGCGACCGGCGTCGACCGTGCGGCGCAGGAAGCCGATCAGCAGCTGCAGCTCGGCGGCCGAGTAGTCGTCGCAGAGGGCGTCCATCGACGCGGTCATCCCCCCGTAGAGGTGGAACAGCTCGGCGCTGCGCTCGCGCAGGGCGCGGACCAGGACGGCGCGGCGGTCGGCCGGGTCGCGTTCGCGGACGATCCAGCCGCCGCGCTCCAGCCGGTCCAGGATGCCGGTGGTGGTGGCCGGGTGCAGACCGGCCCGGCGGGCCAGCGCGCCGGGGCTGAGCGGACCGTGACGGCTGATCAGGTCCAGGCAGTCGACGTCGACCTCCTTGAGCTTCAGCCTCGCTCCGACCTGGGTGTTGAGCAGGGAGAGCTGGACGCTCAGCTCGCGCAGCGACTCCCTGACCGAGGTGCTGAGCCGTCGGCGCCCGCGCGGGTCCGCCTCGTCCTCAGATTCTACGGAACTCATATGATATCCTTCTCGTAACTTATGGCCTTCAGGTCAAGCGTATCCCGACCAGGGCCGTCAGGGAGAGACGCCGGAGCAGGGAACCCAGGAGAGGGCAACGCCATGATCGTGATCACCGGAGCGACCGGAACGGTGGGCCGGGAGACCCTGAAGCTGCTGCGGGACGGCGGCAGCCGGGCCGTCGCGGTCAGCAGGGACCCGGAGCGGGCGACGCGGGGCGAGTCCGCGCTGCCCGAGGGGGTGCGGGTGGTCGGCGGCGACCCGTCCGACCCCAAGACGCTGGCACCGGTCCTGGACGGGGCCGAGGCGCTGCTGCTCAGCCCGCGCGCGGTCGGCTCCGCCGGCGCCGAGCTGCTGGGCCTGGCGGCCGAGCGCGGGGTGCGGCGGGTGGTGGTGCTGTCGGCGGTCACCGTGGAGTACGGCGGCGGGTACGCGCGGTTCGCCGAGGGCTTCCGGGCGGTCGAGGACGCGGCCAAGGCGTCCGGCCTCGACTGGACCCTCCTGCGCTGCGCCGACTTCAGCGCCAACGCCCTGGCCTGGATCCCGCAGGTCCGGGCGACCGGCACTGTCCGCGGCGCCTACGGCGGGGCGGCGACGGCCGCGATCCACGAGCGCGACATCGCCGCCGTCGCGGTCCGGGCGCTGGTCGAGGACGGGCACGCCGGGCAGGCGTACGCGCTCACCGGCCCCGAGCTGGTGAACCAGCGCAAGAAGCTCCGGCTGATCAGCGAGGCCCTGGGCGAGCAGTTGGCCTGGCAGGAGATCGCCCCGGAGCAGGTCCGGCAGGGGATGCTCGCCCAGGGCCTGCCGGAGGACGTTCCCGACCGGCTGCTCGGCTACCTCGCCGAGTGCCTCCAGCGACCGGGACCGTCCACCGACACCGTCGAGCAGCTGCTCGGCCGACCGGCCCTCGACTTCGAGCAGTGGGCGGTCGACCACGCCGCCGCATTCCGGAAGTAGAAGCAAGCGGAAGTAGAAGCAAGCAGAAGGAGAGCAGCGATGACCGAGACCATCGACTTCACCATGATGTACGCGACCCACAACGCCTTCCGCCGCGACCTGCGCCGGCTGGCGGCGGCGGCCTCTGACCGGGACGGCCCCGGCGCGGTCCGGGCGGGCTGGGAGAACTTCAAGGCCCAGCTGCACCTGCACCACTCGGTCGAGGACACGCACCTGTGGCCGCGGCTGCAGCGCGCCGTCACCACGCCCGACGACCTCGCCCTGCTGCAGGACATGGAGGCCGAGCACGCCCTGATCGACCCGCTGCTGGCCGCCGTGGACGCGGCCCTGGACTCGGCCCCGGACCGAGCCCCGGCCGCGGCCCCGGCGACCGGCGGCGCGCACATCGGCGCGACCGGCGGCGCGAACGCTCTGGCCGAGGCGCTGGACCGGCTCGCCGCCGCCCTCGGGCACCACCTCGAACACGAGGAGGAGGACGCCCTGCCGCTGATCCAGGCGGAGCTGACGCCCGCCGACTGGAAGGCCTTCGCCAACGAGATGCGCCGCCGCCAGGGGGTCAAGGGCGCGGCGGTCTACGTCCCGTGGATCCTGGACGGCGCCCCGGCCGAGGAGCGGCGGCGCTTCCTGGGCGCGCTGCCGGCCCCGGTGACCGCGCTCAACCGCCTGCTCTGGCAGCCGCGTTACCTGCGCCGTCGGCTCTGGACCAGCTGACCGGGAGCGGTCCGCGCGGAATCTCCACACCCGCTTCGGCCGGACTTCCGCCGTCCGTCCCCAGAGCTTCGGCCGATCTTCGCCCCGGCGTCGCGGCGCAGGTCGGCCGGGGCCCCGCGGAGGGCCTAGGCTTACCGCATCCAAGGCGGGGACGGGGGCGGAATGACGTTGCTGATCGCGCATCGCGGGGATCCGCTGATGCTGCGGGAGAACACGCTGCCGTCCGTCCTGTCGGCGATGACCGAGGGCGCGGACTGGGTCGAGGTCGACGTCAAGCTGACCCGGGACGGTGTGGCGGTGCTGCTGCACGACGACACGCTGACCCGGCTCTGGGGGCACGAACTGCCGGTGGCCTCGCTCTCCTTCGCCGAACTGGAGGCGCTGACCCGGGACGACCGCTGGCGCATCCCGACCCTGCGCGAGGCCCTGGAACTGGCCTGCGGCACCGGGGTTCCGCTGATGGTGGACGTGCCCAGGCCGGCCGAGGCGCTGGCGGCGGCGGAACTGGTCGGCTCGCTGGGCTGCTTCGCGACCGCGGTGTTCACCGGGCCGCCGGTCGCGCTGGCCCTGGTCCGCGAGGCGGCGCCGCAGGCCTGCATCGCGATGAGCTGGGAGTCCCCGATGCCGCCGCGGCCCGCGCTGCTGCACCGGGTGCGGCCGGACTACGTCAACCCGCACCACCGCTGGCTCACCAGCGGACGCATCGCCCGGCTGCAACGGCGCGGGCTGAAGGTCAGCACCTGGACCGTGGACTCCCCGCGCCGGATGGCGGCGCTGGCGGCGGCCGGGATCGACGCGATCATCTCCAACGACCTGCGCTCACTGCGGCACGTGCTGGCCCTGCACTCCCCCGGCCGCCCGAAGAAATAGCCGGGGAAATCGCGCGCGACCAACGCGTGGTAATAATAGTTCGAATACCCCGTATGCCACGGGAATGTGCGTCCGGCAAATAGTGAGCTGTATATTCCCCCGGTAAAGCTGGTGTTGCAATCACGGGGGAAGACAGATGAATGGCGACCCCACGCCCCTGCCGGAACGATTCAGCGCATGGGACCGCCGCCGGGCGGGCTGGGGCGGGGCCATCTACCGCGGTCGGGCCCTGCCGGGGCCGGACGACCTGGTGCTGATGTCCAACGACTACCTCGCCCTCGGCAGCGCCCCCGAGGTGCTGCAGGCGCAGGTCGACTCGCTGCTGAGGCACGGCAACGGGCTGATGATGTCCGGGGCCTTCACCGGGGACGACGATCCGCGGCAGGCCCTGGAGCAGCGGTTCGCGGAGCTGATGCGGGCCCCGGCGGCGATGCTCTGCCAGTCCGGCTGGGCCGCGAACGTCGGCCTGATCCAGGCGGTCGCACCGGCCGGGTCGCCGGTGTACGCGGACGTCACGGCGCATATGTCGCTGTGGGCCGGAATTCAGGCGGCGGGCGCGCTCGCGCGTCCTTTTCCGCACAATGACCTGGAATATCTCGAACGGCTGATCGGACGGCACGGCCCCGGTCTGATCGCGGTGGACGCCCTCTACAGCGTCACCGGCGACCTCTGCCCGCTGGCGGAGCTGGTCGCGGTCGCCGAGCGGACCGGGTGCGAGGTGGTCGCGGACGAGTCGCACACCCTGGGCGTGCTCGGTCCGCAGGGCGCCGGGCTGACCGCGGCGCTGGGCCTGACCGAGCGGGTCGCCTACCGGACGGTCAGCCTGGCCAAGGCCTTCGCCGGACGGGCCGGGCTGATCGCCTGCTCGCGGCGGGCGGCGGACTTCCTGCCGTTCCACGCCTATCCGGCGATCTTCAGCTCCACCCTGCTGCCGCACGACCTGGCCGGTCTGGCAGCGGTGCTGAATCGTATCCTCACCGCTGACGACCGGCGCGAGCGCCTGCTCCGGCAGTCCGCCGCGCTGCGCGCCGGGCTGACCGCCGTCGGCTACAGCATCGCCCCCAGCGAGAGCTGGATCGTCCCGCTCCAGCCGGGCACCGAGCAGCGGATCTCGCTGCTGCAGCACCTGCTGGACGGCGAGGGGGTGTTCGGCGCCCCGTTCATCCCGCCCGCCGTGGGCAACAACCGCTGCGTGCACCGGCTCTCGGTGCACTCGGAGCTCACCGACCGGGACCTGGACCGGGTCCTGGACGCCTGCGCCCGGGTCCGCGACAAGGCCGGGGTGCAGGACTGGAAATCGACCCGCCGCATGTGCGCGGCGACCCCTACCGAGACCTGACCGAGGAGTAGCGCCACCATGCAGGACACCCACGACCTGGCCCACGACCGGATCACCAGGATCACCCGGATCGTCAGCGACCACCTGGAGATCGAGCCGGACGAGATCGCCCCCGGCGACCGCTTCGTCGAGGACCACGGTGCCGACTCGCTCGCGCTGATCGGCGTACTGGCCGCGCTGGAGGCCGAGTTCAAGGTCGGCATCGACCAGTCCGAGCTGCCGCGGATGACCGACATCAGCAGCGTGGACCGGGTCATCGCCGAGATCAGCGGCTGGTAGCGGACCGATGCCCGCTGCCCGCGACACCCGTCCCCCCGTTCCACCCCAGCGCCGCCGGGTCGTCGTCACCGGGCTCGGCGTGGTCTCCAGCATCGGCATCGGCCAGGCGGAGTTCGCCGCCGGGCTGCGCGCCGGGCGCAGCGGGGTCAGTCCGATCACCGCGTTCGACACCACCGGCTACGCCCACGCCAACGGCTGCCAGGTGCTCGGCTTCCGTCCCGAGGAGTGGATCCACCGGGTGCCGACGGCCGAGCTCGGCCGGGCCGGGCGGTTCTCCGCCGCGGCCGGGCGGATGGCGGTGCTGGACGCCGGCCTCACCGGAGCCGACCTGCGCGGGGTGCGCTGCCAGATCTCCATCGGCACCACCGACGGCGAGTCCTTCGACCTGGACCGGCTCACCGCCGCCGAACTGGCGGGCGGTCCGCGGTCGTTGGACCCGAAGCTGGCCAAGCGGACGGCCTCGACCCGGCTCTCGGTCGCGGTCGCCCGCGAACTCGGCCTGGACGACGCCGAGGTGCTGACCGTAGGCACCGCCTGCTCGGCGGGCAACTACGCGATCGGCAACGGCCTGGACGCGATCCGCGGCGGCGAGGCCGACATCGCGCTGTGCGGCGGCGCGGACGCTGTCTGCCGGAAGACCTTCACCGCGTTCTACCGGCTCGGCACCATCGCCCCCGACTGCTGCCGCCCGTTCGACGCGGACCGGCAGGGCATCCTCACCGGCGAGGGCGCCGGGGTGCTGCTGCTGGAGAGCCTGGACTCGGCGCTGGCGCGCGGGGCCCGGATCTACGCCGAGGTGCTGGGGTACGGGCTGAACTGCGACGCCTCGCACCCGGTCGCGCCGAACCAGGCCAGCGTGGCCCGCTGCATGGAACTGGCGCTGGCCGACTCCGGGGTGAAGCCGGAGGAGGTCGACCTGGTCTCCGCGCACGGCACCGGGACCAGGGCCAACGACATCACCGAGTCCCGGGCGATCCGCGAGGTCTACGGCGACAGCCCGCCGCGGACCGTCTCGCTGAAGTCGATGTTGGGTCACACCATGGGCGCGGCAAGCGCGTTGGGTGCCATCGCCTGTGCGCTGGCGATCACCCACGGCTTCATCCCGCCGACGGTCAACCACCGCCGCACCGACCCCGAGTGCGCGATCGACTGCGTGCCCAACACCGCGGTCACGGCGGACCTGCGGATCGTGCAGAACAACGGCCTGGCGTTCGGCGGCAACAACGCGGTGGTCGTCCTCGGAAAAGGAGCAGCAGGATGCTGACCGTCACCGGCTGGTCCGCGGTCTCCCCGTACGGGCTGGGCCGGGACGCCTTCACCGAGGGCGTGCTGGCCCGGCGGCCCACCGGCGCCGCGCCGGATCGGGCCCGTTATCCGACGCCGGACGAACAGGCCTGCCTGGTACCGAACTTCGACGTCCGGCAGGTACTGGGCCGGAAGGGCACCCGGGCGATGAACCGGGTGACCGGTCTCGCGGTGAGCGCCGTCGGCGCGCTGGCCCGCCCCGACGGCGAGGGCCCCGGGACCGCGCTGGTGCTGGGCACCACCACCGGCAGCCTGCAGTCGATGACGGACTTCACCCGCGCCTCGCTCACCGGCGACCGCCCGTTCGACGTCGACCCCACCGTCATCCCCAACAGCGTGATGAACTGCGCCGCGGCCCAGTGCGCCATCTGGCACCGGATCGAGGGCCCCAACACCACACTGGCCTGCGGGCGGCCCAGCGGGCTGCTGGCGCTGGCGTACGCGCGCCGGCTGCTGCGGAACGGGCGCGCGGACGCGGCGCTGTGCGGGGCGGCCGAGGAGTACACGTCCGCCCGGTCCTGGATCGAGCACCACAGCCGGGACGGCGCCCCGGCGCTGCTCGGCGAGGGCGCGGCGGTGCTCCGGGTCGAGCTGGGCGGCGGCGGCCCCGACGGCGAGCGCGGCGGCGGCCGGGGCGCCCGGTCGAGCGCGGTGCTCGCGCTGCACTCGCGGGTGCGGCTGCCCGGCGCGGACACCGCGGCGGTGGTCGCCGCGGTGGTCCGGCAGGCGCTGTTGCAAGCTGAACTGACGGCTGATCAGGTCTGGGCGGCGATCCCCTCCGGCCTCTGCGCGGAGGAGACCACGGCGCTGGAGGCGGCGTTCGGCGCCGACCCGCTGCACCGGGTGCCGCCGGTCGCGGAGCTGCTCGGCGACACCGGTGCGGCCTCGGCCGCGTTCCAGCTCGCCACCGCCCTGGCGCTGGCGGCCGAGGCGCCCGGACGGATCGCCGTGGTCACCTCGGTCGACCCGGACGGCATGGTCGCCGCCGCGGTGCTGCGGCTGGCCCAGGAACCCCAGGCACACCATGAGCCACAAGTACCCCGGGAACCCCAGAACTCGCAGCAATCGCAGGAGGAGCAGGCATGAGCGGGATCGCACTGGTCAGCGGTGGCTCGCGGGGCATCGGCGCGGCCACCGTGCTGCGCCTCGCCCAGGACGGCTGGGACGTCGGCTTCTGCTACCGCTCCGACGAGCAGGCCGCCCAGCTGGTCGAGAAGACCGCGGGCGAGTACGGCGTCCGGGTCCGGGCAGTGCGGGCGGACGTGGCCGACGCCGCCGACTGCAAGGAGTTCGTGGCCCGGATCGAGGACGAACTCGGCCCGGTCGGCGCGGTGGTGAGCAGCGCCGGGATCACCAGGGACCGTCCGCTGGCGCTGATGGACGACGCCGACTGGCACCAGGTGCTGGACACCAACCTGGACGGCGCCTTCCACCTCTGCCGGGCCGCGGTCTTCCCGATGATGAAGCGCGGTCGCGGCTCGGTGGTCACCCTCTCCTCGGTCTCCGGGGTGTACGGCAACGCCTCGCAGGTCAACTACGCGGCGTCCAAGGCCGGGATCATCGGCTTCACCAAGGCGCTGGCCAAGGAGGTCGGCCGCTACGGCGTCCGGGCCAACGCGGTGGCCCCCGGCCTGATCGACACCGACATGACGGCCGCCCTGCCGGAGAAGGTCCGCGCGAAGCTGCTCGGCTCGGTGGCGCTGCGCCGCTTCGGCACCGCGGCGGAGGTCGCCGACCTGGTGGCGTTCCTGGTCTCGTCGCAGGCCGCCTATGTCACCGGCAGCGTGCTGGAGGTGCACGGTGGCATCTCGCTCTGACACCTCCGGCCGGGACTACGACGCGGTGGTGGTCGGCGGCGGGATGGGCGGGCTGGTCTGCGCCGCGTACCTGGCCGTGGCCGGGCGGCGGGTGCTGCTGGCCGAGCAGCACGACGTGGTCGGCGGCAACAGCCAGGTGTTCCGGCGGCGCCGCCGCTACGAGTTCGACGTCGGCGTGCACTACCTCGGCGACTGCGGCCCGGACGGCATCCTCCCGGCGATCCTGTCCGGCCTCGGCGCGGCCGGCCGGATCGGCTTCCGGCCGATGGACCGGGACGGCTTCGACCGGCTGCTGCTGCCCGGCCTGGCGGTGGACGTCCCGGTCGGCTGGGACCGCTACCGGGAGCGGCTGACCGCCGCGCTGCCGGGCGAGGCGGCCGGGATCACCCGCTGTCTCGCGGTGCTCCGGGCCGCCGCCGAGGACCTGCGCGGCAAGCTCACCGGCCGGTGGCAGCCGGGCGACGCCGCCCACCGGGAGCTGCTGCTGCACAGCCCCGGCACGCTGGGCGCGCTGTTCGCCCGCTGGGGCCTGTCCCCGCGCGCGGCGACCCTGCTCGCCGCCCAGTCCGGCAACTACGGCAGCCCGCCGTCCAGGACCCAGGTCGTGGTGCACGCCGCGATGCTGGACCACTACCTCCGCGGCGCGTACTACCCGCTCGGCGGCGGCCAGATGCTGCCGGCCACCCTGGTCGAGGTGATCGAGGCGCACGGCGGCACGGTGCGCACCCGCTGCCCGGTCGAGCGGATCGCGGTCGGGGACGACCGGCGGGTGCGCGGCGTGCTGCTCGCGGGCGGCGAGAGCGTCCGGGCCCCGGTCGTGGTCTCCAACGCGGACTACCGCAGCACCGTGCTGACGCTGTGTCAGCCGAGCGTCTTCCCGGCCTCGGTGGTGTCCAGGACCGAGGCGGCCGGCTCCCGGGCCGCCGTCGCGGTGGTGTACCTGGCGCTGGACCGGCCGCTGGAACTGCCCAACGCCAACCTGTGGTGCTGGGCCGACGACGACGTGGAGCGCTGCTACGCCAGGGCGCTGGCCCCGGCGGCGGACGGCACGGCGGCGGACGGCGGGCAGGCCGCCGAGGTGCCGTTCGCCTTCCTGTCCTTCGCCTCGCTGAAGGATCCGGGCAACCCCCTGGTCTGCCCGCCGGGGCACAGCAACTTCCAGGTGATGACCCTGGTCCCGCCCGACGACGGCCGGGAGCTCGCGGGCTACCGCCGCGACCGCGACTACCTGGCCGCGAAGGCCCGGCTGACCAACGCCCTGCTGGACGCCGCGGAGCAGGCCGTCGGCCCGTTCCGGGACCGGATCACGCACCAGGAGTCGGCCACAGCGCGGACCAACCGGCGCTACACCGGCAGCGGCTCCGGCAGCCCCTACGGCCTCGACCACTGGGGCGGGCCCGGCCGCCGCCCGGACGTCAGGACGTCCGTCGAGGGCCTGTACGTGACCGGGCGGGACACCCGGCACCAGGCGGGCATCGCCGGAACCGCCGTCGGCGGCATCACCGCCGCCGGCCATGTGCTGGGCCGCCCCGGGCTGCTGCCCGAGGTGTACGCGGGCGCGGTGCTCGGCGACCCGGACCTGCTGCCGCGGCGGGGCGCCGACTTCGACCCGCTGCGGGTCTCCCGCGGCCTGGCCCGCCGGGACGCGCGCGGCCTGGCCCGGATCGACCCTCCCGTGCTCGCGGGCCGACCGGGACGACCGGGGTGACCGCGGGGTGACCGCATCGGCCGGAGCACCGGACGACACCGGGGCAGCCCGGTGTCGCTGGGACCAGGCTGCCGTGGTCCTGCCGCCCCCCGGCGACAGGACCTGACTCCCTACTGATGCTCTGGAGCGCCCGTTCCGTTGCCCGGAGATCCCAGAAGATTTTCCGGCCCGCTAACGGGCGGCCGGACGGCCCGCCAGCACGCAGTCCCCGCACAGCGACGCCGGCCCGGCCGGGTCGCCCGCCGCCCGGTAGATCAGGCAGCAGCTGCGCCGACGGAACCCCCCGGGCCCGGAGAGAGCGGCGTCGCGCAGCGCGGGCTGCCGCAGCAGCACCCCGGCCAGCGCCCGCCCGCGCGCGGCCACCGGGCCCGGCGCGGTGGCCGCCAGCGCCGCCGCCGCGCCGTTCACCGCGGAGGCGACGTTCCCCCACAGCACCCGCCGGGAGACCGAGAGCCCGGCCGCCGCCTCCAGCACGGCCCGTACCGGGCCCTCCAGCAGGCCCGCGCCGAGGGCCGCGCCCACCAGGGCCGGTCCCTGGTCCGCGCCCCGCAGCGCGTCCGCCACGGCCCGTTCCGGGAGCGACAGCGGGAAGCCGCCGCCGAGCACCGGCTGCCACCACAGCTCGTCGAGACCGGCCACCAGCGCGCCGCCGTGCAGCGCCGCGAAGCCGACCGCGGGCGACAGCAGCCGGGCGGCCAGGCCGAGCTGGGCCACCGACGCGCCCACCCGCAGCTCCAGCGCCTCGGGCCGCCGTCCGGCCCCGGCCGCGAGGTAGCCGCGCACCGCCTCGGCCCGCTCCCGCAGCACCGCCGGGTCCTCGGCCAACTCGGCCATCGGCCGCCAGGGCAGGGCCGGACGGGCGCCGTCCGGATGCGTCCCGAAGCCGAAGAACGGCCCCAGCGCCGCGACCCGCTCCACGACCGCCACCAGCGCCTCCCGGTCCCCCGTCGCGTCTCCCGCCATCTCTCCCGTCCCATCCACCGGCCGAGCCTACGCGGCGGACGGGGTGTCAGCCGCCGCCGACCGCGGCGAACGGGCACACTCCGGGGGTGACCACAGACGACCGGCCGACCGGACACGACGAACCGCACCACGAGGGGCTCGGCAGCAGGCTCAACTGGCTCAGGGCCGGGGTGCTCGGCGCCAACGACGGGGTGGTGTCCACCGCCGGCATCGTCCTCGGCGTGGCCGGGGCCACCGGCGACCGGGAGACGCTGCTCACCGCCGGGCTGGCCGGGCTGCTCGCCGGGTCGCTGTCGATGGCCGCCGGGGAGTACGTCTCGGTGAGCACCCAGCGCGACTCCGAGCGGGCCGCGCTGGACCTGGAGCGCCGCGAGCTGTCCCGGACCCCGGAGGCCGAACTGGACGAGCTGACCGGGCTCTACCAGGACAAGGGCCTCAGCCCCGAACTGGCCCGGGAGGTGGCGGTCCAGCTGACCGCGCACGACGCCCTGGGCGCGCACGCGGAGACCGAGCTGGGCATCGACCCGGACCAGCTGACCGACCCCTGGCGGGCCGCCTGGGCCAGCTTCCTGTCCTTCACCGTGGGGGCGCTGCTGCCGCTGCTGGCCATGGTGCTGCCGCCGACCGCGGTCCGGCTCCCGCTGACCGTGGGCGCGGTGCTGGCGGCGCTGGCGCTCTGCGGCTGGGTGAGCGCCCGGCTCGGCGGGGCGCCGGTGGCCAGGGCGGTGCTGCGCAACATGGCCGGCGGGGCGGTGGCGATGGGGGTGACCTACCTGGCCGGGACCCTGCTCGGCGCGGTCGGCGGCTAACCCGTCAGCTACCCGCCGATGCCCGGCCGATGTACGGCCCGACCTGCGGTTAGACCTCCGGGCTTGATATGCAGTACAGTCTGACGAGTCAGCACAGCCTGGCCTCGTGGAGCAGTTGGTTAGCTCGCCACCCTGTCAAGGTGGAGGTCGCGGGTTCAAGTCCCGTCGAGGTCGCAGTCGATCAGCCCGAATCCTTCCGGATTCGGGCTGATCTGTTTTCCCTGACGCGGCCTCAACAGGTGTGACACGCGTCACTTAAGTTTTCTTGAGACATCCTCACCTTGGCGTGCCCGCGTCGGGCATCCATTTTATATGTGCCATGGCACCGCACACCCGAACAACACAGAAGCCGTACCGAACCCGGCGGAGTTCGGTACGGCTTCTGTGTTTCAAGATCTCCGTTTCCGCGTGCCGATGCGGGAATGGAGCGGGTTACTTCTGCGATACGAGGCCTCAGGCCTCGCTGCGCTGCTGGGGAATGCCTGCAAGCAGGGCACGCACCTCAGCCTCGCGGTAACGACGGTGCCCACCGAGCGTCCGGATCGACGTGAGCTTGCCGGCCTTGGCCCAGCGGGTGACCATCTTCGGGTCAACGCGGAACATGGTGGCAACCTCAGCCGGTGTCAGCAGCGGTTCGGCGTCAGGCGTACGAGCGGTCATGAGCGGCCTCCTCGGGAGAACCGAACCAACGCGGTTCTTTCCTTCAAATTCTGCACCTTGGTCTGCGATGCCCGAAATGGCACATGCCTACCCAATCGGTAATAGGACGAACGGCTTGTCCTCGGCACTACAACTACACCATCCGTCCAGTCCCAACGGCCAAACCGTCGGATTCAACCCCCCTGTGGGGCCAAGCTCGACGGATAGCCATGGACCATGCCATAACGGACAGTCACTCGGGAGTGACCATCTGTCATGCCATGAACCAGACCCCCCGCGTCCCCCGCGAAGTTCTCTCGATCCCCTGTGGACCCGCCTGCTGAGTGCAGCGGCCACAGTGAGGCTGGTTGTCCTATTTTGACACCCTGAGGGCACTTCGCGTCAACGGTGAGTCACGTCACGTTCGTGGGGTATTGACCCGATCCAGGACTTTGGTCCCATGTGGGCGGGAGATAAGCCATGGTGAGACGTATGAGGGAAGGATGCCACGGGGGTTCACCAGTGGTCTGGTCCATCCCTGGCGCGATCTGTCGTGGCGGAAGTCCGCCACAACCGTGTCAAGTCCGACTCGCCGGGCATCCGGCGGACGCCCGCCCGGCGGTCAGTTGGCGTACTGGAGTTCCTGGATCCGGCGCCAGCGCTCGGTGACCGCGCGGTACGAGCGCCCGGCGGCGGCCCCGTCCCCGGCCCGGAGCGCGGCGATGCCGTCGGCCACGTCCTGCACCGAGCTGTCCTCGGCCAGGCCCTCCTCGGAGATGGCGTTGACCAGGCCGCCGTAGTCCAGCTCCACCAGCGAGCGGGGGTGGAACTCCTCCAGCCAGCGGCCGACCTGCTCCACCCCGGCGACCATCGGGCCGTCGTCCAGCGCCTCCCGGAGCACGCGGTAGCCGCGGGCGACCCTCCTGCGCGCCTGCGCCATCGGCGTCCGGTAGCGCATGACCGGCGCGATCCGCCGCTTCACGCCCCCTGACTGCCCCTCAGCAACGGCGTCCGGGGCCTCCCCGTCCGCCCCCGCCGGGTCCTGCTGCCAGTGCGCCGGGGCGAACTCCCGCTCCTCGGGCCCGAACAGCAGCAGCCAGCGGACCGGGACGTGCCAGGTGCTGGTCAGGATCCACGGCCGCCCGTCCGGGTTCTGCGCCCGCCAGCGGTCCCAGTCCGCCTCCGCCTGCTGCCGCACCACCTGCGGCACCACGGCGTCCAGCAGGGTCGGCGGAAGCAGCTCCTGGAGCTCCTCCAGGGCCATCCAGCTGCGCAGCCGGGTCCGCCACGGGCAGAGGTAGGTCACCCCGCCCGCCGCGTGCACGAAGGCGTCCCTGCTCTCCTGCTCGGGGACGGCCACCGGCGGGACCGCGATCAGGTCCGCCAGCCGCTGCCGGCCCTCCTCCAGCGCGGTCGCGCCCGCGACCGCGCTGGGGCCGAGCCGCTCCGCGGCGTAGCCCTGCCAGTACGACCGCTCGGGCTCCCGGAAGGCAGCCAGCGGCTCGTACACGCGCAAGTGGGCGGCGTAGGGAGGACGCACCGAGGTTCGCAGCACAGTCACGTCTCGCATCGTCGCACGGAGCGGCCCCGGTGGGGCCCGGAAGGCACCGCTCCGCACCCCGGCGGGCGGGAGGTCCTAGGCTGCAGACACGACGCCCGCACCACCAAGCAGCGGGCGAGAGTCGACAATGGAGTCACCACCGTGACCGATGTCAGTGAGCGCTCCGGCGTGCTGCGCCGGATCTTTTCCTCGGAGTCCGACGCGGCCCCGGGCGACAGCCACGAGCAGGTCGTCCTGTGCCACGACCGCGACAGCGGCCTCAAGGCCGTCATCGCCATCCACTCCACCGCCCTGGGCCCGGCCCTCGGCGGCACCCGCTTCCACCCGTACGCCTCCGAGGAGGAGGCGGTGCAGGACGCGCTGAACCTGGCGCGCGGGATGTCCTACAAGAACGCCCTGGCCGGGCTCGACCTCGGCGGCGGCAAGGCCGTGATCATCGGCGATCCGGCCACCGTCAAGACCGAGGCGCTGCTGCGCGCCTACGGCCGCTTCGTGCAGTCGCTCGGCGGGCGCTACGTCACCGCTTGCGACGTCGGCACCTACGTCGCCGACATGGACGTGGTCGCCCGCGAGTGCGACTTCGTCACCGGCCGCTCCCCCGAGAACGGCGGCGCCGGGGACTCCTCGGTGCTGACCGCCTTCGGCGTGTTCCAGGGCATGCTGGCCTCGGCGCAGCACCAGTGGGGCGCGCCCAGCCTGGCCGGCCGCAGGGTCGGCGTGGCCGGCATCGGCAAGGTCGGCCACTACCTGGTCGAGCACCTGGTGGAGGAGGGCGCCCGGGTGGTCGTCACCGACGTCCGCGGGGAGGCGGTGGACCGGGTCCGGGCCGCCCACCACGGGGTGGAGATCGAGGCGGTCGCCGACGCCGACGCGCTGATCCGCGCCGACCTGGACGTCTACGCCCCCTGCGCGCTCGGCGGCGCGCTCAACGACGCGACCGTCCCGGCCCTGACCGCCGCCGTGGTCTGCGGCGCGGCCAACAACCAGCTGGCACACCCCGGCGTGGAGAAGGACCTCGCCGACCGCGGCATCCTCTACGCGCCGGACTACGTGGTGAACGCCGGCGGGGTGATCCAGGTCGCCGACGAGATCGACGGATTCGTCTTCGAGCGGGCCAAGGCCAAGGCCGCGAAGATCTTCGACACCACCCTGGAGATCTTCCAGCGGGCGCAGGCGGACGGGGTGCCCCCGGCCGTCGCCGCGGACCGCCTCGCCGAGCGCCGGATGTCCGACGTCGGCCGGCTCCGCTCGATCCTGCTGCCCGGCCGCGGCCGCTAGCCGTCGGCCGACCGCCGCGCACAAGAACGGCGTTCTCACCTGATGCACCCGTCCGGGGGATCGCGCATCCCCCGACGGGGGACAATCGTCCCGGAGCGGCCCCTTCCGGCGCTCCGGGACGAGTCCTGCGAAAGCCGCTCAATACCCCTCTGACCTGCATCATTATGGTTACAACCGGGGTCAGGGTGCGGCATGTCGTACGGGCGGCGTACCGTACGGCCCTGTAAGCAGGTACCGTTATTGCTCTAAGGACCGACCCTCTCACTCCGGCGAGGGGTCGTTCCTCATCATGAACGCGTGTCAAGACTCGGGGCCATGAGCCCCGTCGTTGAGGGGGTCGAGCCATGGGGCGCGGCCGGGCCAAGGCCAAGCAGACAAAGGTCGCCCGCCAGCTGAAGTACGGCGACGTGGGTTTCGACCCGTCTCGCCTGGCCAACGAGCTGGGCGCATCGCCAACGAGGGAACCGGTCAACCCGGAGCCCGTCGAGGACGATGAGGATGACGACGACGATCCCTACGCCTTGTACGCACAGCTGTACAACGGCGAGGACGACGACGAAGAGGACGAACGCCAACACGGCTGACCTCTTCCGTTGCAGCCGATAGCCGATCCGGCCAGACCGGATCGGCAATTCGGCATTCCCAAGCTGCGCCGTTGGGGTCTTTGTTGGTGGCTCGGGTGCTCGGGTGCTTGGACGGGGGGCGCCCGCGCTGTCGGCTGACGCCCCCGTACCGCTCACTGTCCTACTCGGCGTACGCCCCGTACAGGGCCGCGCCGCCATTGCTCCACTCCCCGGCCCGGTCGACGACATCGCCGAGCACCCAGGCCTCGACGTCGCGGTCGGCCAGCACCGCGAGCACCGCGTCCACCGACTCCGGCGGGACCACGGCGACCATGCCGATGCCCATGTTCAGGGTCTTCTCGATCTCCAGCGTCTCCATCCGGCCGACCTGCGCCACGGTCCGGAACACCGGCAGCGGGGTCCAGGTGCCGCGGTCCAGCCGGGCGTGCAGGCCCTCGGGAATGACCCGGGCCAGGTTGGCCGCCAGGCCGCCGCCGGTGACGTGCGAGAAGGCGTGGACCTCGGTGGAGCGGGCCAGCGCCAGGCAGTCCAGCGAGTAGATCCGGGTCGGCTCCAGCAGCTCCTCGCCGAGGGTCCGGCCGAACTCCTCGACCTGGCGGTCCAGCTTCCAGCCGGCCTCGTTCAGCAGTACGTGCCGGACCAGCGAGTAGCCGTTGGAGTGCAGCCCGGACGCGGCCATGGCGACCACCACGTCACCGGCCCGCACCCGCTCCGCGCCGAGCAGCGCGTCCGCCTCGACCACACCGGTGCCGGCGCCCGCGACGTCGTACTCGTCCGGGCCGAGCAGCCCGGGGTGCTCGGCGGTCTCGCCGCCGACCAGGGCGCAGCCGGCCAGCACGCAGCCCTCGGCGATGCCCTTGACGATCTGGGCGACCCGCTCCGGGTGGACCTTGCCGACGCAGATGTAGTCGGTCATGAACAGCGGCTCGGCGCCGCAGACCACCAGGTCGTCGACGACCATGCCGACCAGGTCGTGGCCGATGGTGTCGTGCTTGTCCATCGCGGCGGCCAGCGCGACCTTGGTGCCCACGCCGTCGGTCGCCGAGGCCAGCAGCGGGCGCTGGTACCGCTTCAGCGCGCTCGCGTCGAACAGCCCGGCGAAGCCGCCGAGGCCGCCGACCACCTCGGGCCGGGTGGCCTTGCGGACCCACTGCTTCATCAGCTCGACGGCGAGGTCGCCCGCCTCGATGGAGACGCCGGCGGCGGCGTAGGTGGCGCCGGGCGTGCCGGGTGCGGGGGTGGTCTGGTCGCTCACGAGAACGGCCCTCTCAGGGGTTGTCAGTACTGAACTACGGGCGGCGCGGGGCTACGGGCGGCGCAGCGCGTCGGCGGCGCCGATGCCGCCGAGCATGGACTGCACGCCGTCGGCGTCGGAGCGGTTCTTCGGGGCGTTGCTGCGGACCGCCGGGGGCTTTCCGGCCGAGGCGATCTCCGCCTCCAGCAGGTGCTTGCCGAGCAGTTCCGGGTCCGGCAGCTCCATCGGGTACTCGCCGGTGAAGCAGGCGGTGCAGAGCCGCTCCTGGGGCTGGTCGGTGGCCTCGACCATGCCCTCGGTGCTGATGAAGGCGAGCGAGTCCGCGCCCAGCGAGGCGCCGATCTCCTCGACCGACAGGCCGTTCGCTATCAGTTCGGCCCGGGTGGCGAAGTCGATCCCGAAGAAGCAGGGCCACTTGATCGGCGGCGAGGAGATCCGGATGTGCACCTCGGCGGCGCCGGCCTCGCGGAGCATCCGGACCAGGGCGCGCTGGGTGTTGCCGCGGACGATCGAGTCGTCCACGACGACCAGCCGCTTGCCCTTGATGACGTCCTTGAGCGGGTTGAGCTTCAGCCGGATGCCCAGCTGGCGGATGGTCTGGTTGGGCTGGATGAAGGTCCGCCCGACGTAGGCGTTCTTCACCAGGCCCGAGCCGTAGGGGATGCCGCTGGCCTCGGCGTAGCCGATCGCGGCCGGGGTGCCCGACTCCGGTGTGGCTATCACCAGGTCGGCCTCGGCCGGGGCCTCCTTGGCCAGCCGGCGGCCCATCTCCACCCGGGAGAGGTGGACGTTCCGCCCGGCGATGGTGGTGTCCGGGCGGGCCAGGTAGACGTACTCGAAGACGCAGCCCTTGGGCTTGGCCTCAGCGAAGCGGGAGGTGCGCAGGCCGTTCTCGTCCACCGCGATCAGCTCGCCGGGCTCGACCTCGCGGATGAAGGAGGCGCCGACGATGTCCAGCGCCGCGGTCTCCGAGGCGACCACCCAGCCGCGCTCCAGCCGGCCCAGCACCAGCGGGCGGATGCCCTGCGGGTCGCGGGCGGCGTAGAGGGTGTGCTCGTCCATGAAGACCAGCGAGAAGGCGCCCTTGACCTTGGGCAGGATCTGCCGCGCGGTCTCCTCGATGCTGAGGTCGGGGTAGCCCGCCAGCAGCGCGGTGACCAGGTCGGTGTCATTGGTGACCGCGGAGCGCCCGGAGCGGGAGACGTGCTGCTCGCCGGGGAGGCCGGCCACCATCTCGGCCAGCTCGGCGGTGTTGACCAGGTTGCCGTTGTGGCCGAGCGCCAGCGAGCCGCGGGCGGTGGCCCGGAAGGTCGGCTGGGCGTTCTCCCACACCGAGGAGCCGGTGGTGGAGTAGCGGGCGTGGCCGACCGCGATGTGGCCGAGCAGCGAGCCGAGCGAGGTCTCGTCGAAGACCTGCGAGACCAGGCCCATGTCCTTGTAGACCAGGATCTGCGAGCCGTTGCTCACTGCGATGCCCGCGGACTCCTGTCCGCGGTGCTGCAGGGCGTAGAGCCCGAAATAGGTGAGCTTGGCGACCTCTTCACCGGGGGCCCAGACACCGAAGACGCCGCAGGCGTCCTGGGGGCCCTTCTCGCCGGGAAGGAGGTCATGGCTGAGTCGTCCGTCACCGCGTGGCACGGTACCGAGTCTAGGGCAGTCCGGGAGTGCCGACCGAACGGCGGACGGCGCGCAGCTCACCGGCGCCCGGCGGAGCCGCTCGGACGCGCGTAGACCGGGACGCTGCCGACTCAGCCCATCACCGGGAGTAGCGGCGAGAGGTCGCTGCGCTCGCCGCTGGCCGTGAGTTCCGCCACGTCCACCGCCTCGGCCCAGCTGCGGCGGCCGGTCGCCAGCCGGATCCAGACCAGCGGCGAGGTCTCCACCACGTTGGGCGGCGTGCCCCGGGTGTGCCGGGGTCCGGCGACGCACTGGACCACGGCGAACGGCGGGATTCGCAGCTCCACCGCGCCGCCGGGGGCCTGCGCGGCCAGGGCGTCGGCGAGCAGCCGGGTGGCCGCGGCGAGGGCCTGCCGGTCGTGCGGCAGGTCGGTGCCCAGCGCGGCGGCCAGGTCGTCGCCGTGGACCACGGTCTCCACCAGGCGGGTCACCAGGTAGTCGGAGAGCAGCATCGGGCCGAACCGGATCGGGATGCGCAGTCCCGGGGCGTGCTCCTCGGCGAGGAGCCGCAGGGCCCGGTCCACCGAGGCGTCCAGCGCCGCGGCCAGCTCGGCCGGCGGGCCGCCGTACGCCCCCGCCGCCTGCTCCTCGGCGTGGTCGGCGATGGCGGGGGCGCCGGAGCGGGTCGCGGCGACCCAGTCGGTGGGGCTGAGCGGCTCGCCGGGGCCCGCGTCCAGGCCGAGGTTGCCGGACAGCGAGTCGAAGACCGAGCCGAGGTGCGCGACCAGTTCGCGCACCCGCCAACTGCCGAGCCCGGTCGGGCCGTCCAGCCGGGCCGCGGCGTCCGGGCCTGCGCACAGGCGGTGCACGGCGCCGCGCAGCAACTCCGCCTGGGCGGCCAGCGCGGCCCTGGTCCTGGCCGGATCGTAGGTCCTGGCACGCGGCTTGGATGTGCGGGCGGCTGGCGGCATGTGAGCGAGCGTAGGCAGGAATCCCGCTTGCCGCCAGGACCCCACGGCGGCGACGCTGCTGTCATGAACGCCGAACCCGCTGTTCGAACCGACACCCCGCCCGACCAGGCCCCCGCCCCGCGGTCCCGTGCCGCGCTGCTCGCCGCCGGGGCGGCCGGGGTGACCGTGGTGCTCTGGGCCTCCGCCTTCGTCGGCATCCGCGCCGCCGGGGAGGCGCTGCAGCCGGGGCCGCTGGCACTGGGACGGCTGCTGGTCGGCAGCCTGGTGCTGGGCGCGTTCGTCGGCTACCGGCGCGAGCCGTTCCCGGCCCGCCGGGACCTGCCCTGGATCATCGCCTGCGGGCTGCTCTGGTTCGGCCTCTACAACGTCGCGCTGAACGCCGCCGAGCGGCTGGTGGACGCGGGGACGGCGGCGATGCTGGTCGGCGTCGGCCCGATCCTGATGGCGCTGATCGCCGGGGTGGTGCTGCGGGAGGGCTTTCCGCGCCCGCTGATGGCCGGGATCGTGGTGTCCTTCGCCGGGCTGCTGGTGATCGGCCTCTCCTCGTCCGGGGGCGGCGGCTCGGTCGGCTGGGGCGTGCTGCTCTGCTTCACCGCGGCGCTGGCCTACGCCGTCGCGGTGGTGATCCAGAAGCCGCTGCTGGCCCGGGTCTCGGCGCTGCAGATCACCTGGCTCGCCTGCACCGTCGGCGCGGTGGCCTGCCTGCCGTTCGCGCCCGCGCTGGTCCGCGAGTCGTCGCACGCCTCGGCCGGACCGCTGCTGTGGACCGCCTACCTGGGGGCGCTGCCGACCGCCGCCGCGTTCACCACCTGGGCCTACGCCCTGGCCAGGACCAGCGCCGGACGGCTCGGGGTGACCACCTACCTGGTGCCGCCGATCTCGATCCTGCTGGGCTGGCTGATCCTCGGCGAGGTGCCCGCGGTGACCGCCCTGGGCGGCGGGGTGCTCTGCCTGGCCGGGGTGGCGGTGTCCCGGCTGAAGTTCGGCCGGGCCTGAGGCCCTTGACCTGGAGCCCGCTCCAGGTGTGAAGCTGGTGCCCATGGCGGACTACCTCTCCCCGGGCCAGGTCGTGGAGCGCAGCGGCTTCAGCCTGGACACCCTGCGGTACTACGAACGGATCGGGCTGCTCGACCGGATCGAGCGCGGCCCCGGCGGCCGGCGCCGCTACGCCGACGACGACGTCGAGTGGCTCGCGGTGCTCCGCTGCCTGCGCGACACCGGGATGCCCATCGCGCAGATGAGCCGGTACGCCGAGCTGGCCCGCGGCGGCGACTCCACCCTGGCCGAGCGGCTGGCGCTGCTGGAGGAGCACGACCGGCGGGTCGAGCAGCACATCGCCGACCTGCGGGCGCAGCAGGCGCACGTGCGCGAGAAGATCGGCTGGTACCGGACGGTCACCCCTTCGGCATCGTGATGTGCCGGAGCTTGTCCGGGTTGCGGACCAGCCGGATCGCGGTGATCCCGGTCTCGTCGAGCTCCAGCACCGCCACGTTGTCGGGCACCCCGGCCGAGCCGGTCAGCAGCCCCGGCTGGCCGTTGACGTCGACCCGGTGCACCACGGTGCCCGCGGGCAGCCGGTTCCGGTCCAGCACCCCGAGGATCCACCGGGCCGCCCGGTCCGCCCCGACCACCGGGCGCAGCGCGGCGCGGACCCTGCCGCCGCCGTCCGACCACACGGTGACGTCCGGTGCCAGCAGTTCCATCATCCGGTTCAGGTCGCCGCCGACGCAGGCGGCCAGGAACTCGTCGGTGACCCGGCGGCGCACCTCGGGAACGGCCTCGTAGCGCGGCCGGCGGGTCTGGACGTGGCCGCGGGCCCGGCTGCCGACCTGACGGACCGACACCTCGGTGCGCTCCAGCATCCCGGCGATCTCGGCGTAGGAGAACCCGAACGCCTCCCTGAGCACGAACACCGCGCGCTCCAGCGGCGAGAGCGACTCCAGGACCACCAGCACCGCCAGCGAGACGTCCTCGGCCCGCTCCAGCACGCCGCCGGCGTCCGGGGCGGTCACCACCGGCTCCGGCAGCCAGCTGCCGATGTACGACTCGCGCTGCACCGCGGCCGAGGAGAGCCGGTTCAGCGCGAGGTTGGTGACCGTGCGGGCCAGGTAGGCGCGGGGCTCGGCGACTCCGTCCGGATCGACGCCGCTCCAGCGGAGCCAGGCGTCCTGGACGATGTCCTCGGCGTCGGCCACGCTGCCGAGCATCCGGTAGGCGATGCCGAACAGCACCGGGCGGTGTTCCTGGAACAGGGCGAGGGCGTCAGCGGTCACGCCGGAAAACTATCGCAACGGCAGCGCCCCCGAGGGCCGGGCGGCCTTCGGGGGCGCTGCGGTGACGGTCCGTCAGGCGAGCAGGGCCTCGATCACGCCGGTGTGCGCCGCGCGGATCTCCGCCAGCGGCAGGGTGAACTGCCCCTGCACCTCGATCACATCGCCGTCCACCACGCCGATCCGGGCCGCCGGGAGGCCGCGGACGCCGCACATCTCGGTGAACCGCAGCTCCTCGCTGCGCGGGACGGCCACGATGGCGCGGCCCGCCGACTCGGAGAACAGGAACACGAATGGGTCCTGGCCGTCCGGGACCACGATCCGGGCGCCCTGGCCGCCACGCAGGCAGCTCTCGGCGAGGGCCTGGACCAGGCCGCCGTCGGAGAGGTCGTGCGCCGCGTCGATCATGCCGTCGCGGGAGCCGGAGATCAGGATCTCGGCGAGCAGCCGCTCCCGCTCCAGGTCCAGCTTCGGCGGCAGGCCGCCGAGGTGGTCGTGCGCGACCTGGGACCAGGCCGAGCCGCCCAGCTCGTCCGCGGTGTCGCCGAGCAGGTAGACCAGCTGGCCCTCCTCCGCGAACGCGATCGGGGTACGGCGGTTGACATCGTCGATCACGCCGAGCACCGCGACCACCGGGGTGGGGTGGATCGCGACGTCGCCGGTCTGGTTGTAGAGCGAGACGTTCCCGCCGGTCACCGGGGTGCCCAGGACCAGGCAGGCGTCGGCCAGGCCGCGGGTGGCCTCGGCGAACTGCCACATCACGTCCGGGTCCTCGGGGGAGCCGAAGTTGAGGCAGTCCGAGATCGCCAGCGGCTTGGCGCCGGTCGCGGCGACATTGCGGTACGCCTCGGCCAGGGCCAGCTGCGCGCCGGTGTACGGGTCGAGCTTGGCGAAGCGGCCGTTGCCGTCGGTGGCGACGGCGACCCCGAGGTTGGTCTCCTCGTCGATCCGGATCATGCCCGAGTCCTCGGGGGTGGCCAGGACCGTGTTGCCGAGCACGTAGCGGTCGTACTGGCTGGTCACCCAGGACTTGTCGGCCTGGTTCGGCGAGCCGACCAACTGCAGGACCGCGGAACGGAGTTCGTCACCCGAGGCGGGGCGCTTCAGCCGCTCCGCGGTGGGCGCGTCGGCCTGCAGCGCGTCCTGCCAGGACGGCCGGGCGAACGGGCGCTGGTAGGTCGGGCCGTCGTGGGCGACGCTGCGCGGCGGCACGTCCACGATCTGCTCGCCGTGCCAGAAGATCTCCAGCCGCTCGCCCTCGGTCACCTCTCCGATGACGGTGGCGATGACGTCCCACTTCTCGCAGATCTCCAGGAAGCGGTCGACCTTGCCCGGCTCGACGATGGCGCACATCCGCTCCTGCGACTCGCTCATGAGGATCTCCTCGGGCGAGAGCGTGGCGTCGCGCAGCGGGACGGTGTCCAGCTCGACCCGCATGCCGCCGGAACCGGCCGAGGCCAGCTCGCTGGTGGCGCAGGAGAGACCGGCCCCGCCGAGGTCCTGGATGCCCAGGACCAGCTTCTCCTTGAAGATCTCCAGGGTGCACTCGATCAGCAGCTTCTCCTGGAACGGGTCGCCGACCTGCACCGCGGGGCGCTTGGCCGGACCGGTCGAGTCGAAGGTCTCGGAGGCCAGCACGGAGACGCCGCCGATGCCGTCGCCGCCGGTCCGCGCCCCGTACAGGATGACCTTGTTGCCGGCGCCCGAGGCCTGCGCGAGGTGGATGTCCTCGTGCTTCATCACGCCCACGCAGAGCGCGTTGACCAGCGGGTTGCCCTGGTAGCAGGGGTCGAAGACGACCTCGCCGCCGATGTTCGGCAGGCCCAGGCAGTTGCCGTAGCCGCCGACGCCCGCGACGATCCCGGGCAGCACCCGGCGGGTGTCCGGGTGGTCCGGGGCGCCGAAGCGCAGCGGGTCCATCACCGCGACCGGGCGGGCGCCCATGGCCAGGATGTCGCGGACGATGCCGCCGATCCCGGTGGCCGCGCCCTGGTAGGGCTCGATGTAGGACGGGTGGTTGTGCGACTCGATCTTGAAGGTGACCGCGTAGCCCTGGCCGACGTCGACCACGCCGGCGTTCTCGCCGATGCCGACCAGCAGCGCGTCGGTGGCCGGCTTCTTGTCGCCGAACTGCTTGAGGTGCACCTTGCTCGACTTGTACGAGCAGTGCTCGGACCACATCACCGAGTACATGGCCAGCTCGGCGCCGGTGGGGCGGCGGCCGAGGATGTCGCGGATCCTCGCGTACTCGTCGGCCTTGAGGCCGAGTTCGGCCCAGGGCTGCTCGGAGTCCGGGGTCCCGGTCGCGTGCTTGACAGTGTCGAGGGACATCAGGCGTTCACCAACTGCTTGAGGATCGACGCGAAGAAGCCGAGGCCCTCGGTGCTGGGCCCGGTCAGCGGCTCCACCGCGTGCTCGGGGTGCGGCATCAGGCCGACGACATTGCCCGCGGCGTTGCTGATCCCGGCGATGTCGCGGTAGGAGCCGTTGGGGTTGAGGTCCAGGTAGCGGGCGACGACCCGGCCCTCGGCCTCCAACTCGTCCAGCGTCCGCTCGTCGGCGACGAAACCGCCCTCGCCGTTCTTCAGCGGGACGGTGATCTCCTGGTTCGGCCGGTACGCGTTGGTCCAGGCCGAGCTGGTGTTCTCGATCCGCAGCCGCTGGTCCCGGCAGACGAAGTGCAGGCTGTCGTTGCGGGTCAGCGCGCCCGGCAGCAGGTGCGACTCGCAGAGGATCTGGAAGCCGTTGCAGATGCCCAGGACCGGGAGCCCGCCCCTGGCCTGCTCGATGACCGTCTCCATCACCGGCGAGAACCGGGAGATCGCGCCGCAGCGCAGGTAGTCGCCGTAGGAGAAGCCGCCCGGCAGCACCACGGCGTCGACCTGGTGCAGGTCCTGGTCGCGGTGCCAGAGCGCGACCGGCTCGGCGCCGGCCAGCCGCACCGCGCGCTGCGCGTCGCGGTCGTCGAGGGAGCCGGGGAAGGTGACGACGCCGATGCGTGCGGTCACTTCTCCTCCACCCTCACGGTGAAGTCCTCGATCACGGTGTTGGCGAGGAAGGTCTCGGCGGCCTCGCGGATGCGGGCCAGGGCGGCGTCGTCGACCGGCCCCTCCAGCTCCAACTCGAAGCGCTTGCCCTGGCGGACGTCCGCGATCCCGGCGAAACCGAGGCGCGGCAGCGCACGCTGCACCGCCTGGCCCTGCGGGTCGAGGATCTCCGGCTTGAGCATGACGTCGACAACGACGCGTGCCACGGGTACTCCCGGTGATGTCTGGTGCGGGGGAACGGGGCGTCGCCCCCGACCACTCTACTGGGGGAAGCGGGAGGCCCTGGATGATCGCACGGTGCAACGCGCGTAGAACAGGGGTGACGTGCGGAGGTTCACACAACTGGCTACCGGCGGGTACGGCGGCAAATCATGTCGGAAATTGCCTCATTCGCCGCATTCCGATGGTTTCCCTCCGGTGACGGCAAGGTCTCGAACCGACACGGAATAGCAGGTCGAAAAACTTGCCTCTTCGATTTTGGGTCCCTTTGGGGGCAGAATGGCGGGCACCGGTCGCAGTCGAGACGCGCTTCCGGCAGAACAGGTGGCTCCACACCCTCGTGGATGTCCACAATGTACCTCCGACCTGCGGGTTTAAGCCGATGTCAGCACATCGGCGAAATCCGAGAGGATTGGCTTCCATGGCTCAGCGCGTAGTGGTGACCCTCTCCGACGACATCGACGGTGGGACGGCCGAAGAAACCGTTCACTTCGCTGTGGACGGGAAGTCGTACGAGATCGACCTGTCCGCCCGAAACGCGGAAAAGCTGCGTGATCTGCTCGCTCCTTACGTGGCGGCCGGTCGTCGGCAGGCCCGGAGCGGCAAGGCGCTGCGGCGCACCGAGATCGCCCCCGACCCGGCGACGGTCCGCGCCTGGGCGCAGTCGCGCGGCATCGACCTGCCCGCGCGGGGCCGGCTGCCCAAGCACGTCTACGAGGCCTTCGAGGAGGCGAGCTGAGCCGAGCCGAGCCGACGGCCCATCAGTTTCGGACAAAGTGGACTTTCGCGGACGTTCCTCGCTAAACACCCATCCTCGTGGATCAGCCCCGATCCATGGGCTAGTGTTCTCTTCAGCGGAACACGCCGGAGACGCAAGCCGAAAGGCCCAGGTCAACGGGGTGGGCTCGCAGGTGTAGCTCAGTAGTAGAGCGCTCCCCTTCCAGGGGAGAGGCACAGTGTGCAATCCCTGTCACCTGCTCGATCTCGACCGCCGAAAAGCTGGCGCAAGCCGCGATTCGGATCAGGTAGAGTAGTCAGCGCCGGACACGGTGCGACGCCATGCGGATGTGGCTCAGTGGTAGAGCATCACCTTGCCAAGGTGAGGGTCGCGGGTTCGAATCCCGTCATCCGCTCCAGCCTGAAGGGGCGAACTCGAAAGAGTTCGCCCCTTCAGTGTTTTCACCGCTTGCCCGTCAATCGCTCTGCCCGTCAACCGCCCTGTCCTGCCCCATCAGGCCGACGGGGCAGGACAGTTACGGGTCAGGCCCAGTTCTGGCCGGTGAGGCGCTCGTACGCCTCGACGTACTTGGCGCGGCTCTGCGCGATGATCTCCTCCGGCAGCGCCGGCGGCGGCTGCTCCGAGTGGCGGTCCCAGCCGGAGGCCGACGAGGCCAGCCAGTCCCGGATGAACTGCTTGTCGAAGGAGTGCTGCGGACGACCCGGCTCCCAGTCGTCGGCCGGCCAGAAGCGGGACGAGTCCGGAGTCAGCACCTCGTCGCCGATGACGAGTTCGCCGTCGGCGAGGCCGAACTCGAACTTGGTGTCGGCCAGGATGATCCCGCGGTCCCTGGCGATGTCGCGGGCCCGCCCGTACACGGCCAGGGTGGTCTGCCGCAGCTGGGCCGCGGTGTCGGCGCCGACCCGGCGGGCGATCTCCTCGTACGGGACGTTCTCGTCGTGCTCGCCGACCTCGGCCTTGAGTGCCGGGGTGAAGATCGGCGCGGGCAGCTCCGAGCCGTCGACCAGGCCCTCGGGGAGGGCGATCCCGCAGACCGTCCGGTGCTGGTCGTACTCCAGCAGGCCGGAGCCGGTCAGGTAGCCGCGGGCGACGCACTCGACCGGCAGCATCTCCAGGCTGCGGCAGACCAGCGTGCGGCCGGCCCAGTCGGCCGGGGCCCCGGCCGGGACCTCGGTCGAGAGGACGTGGTTCGGCACCAGGTCGGCCAGCCGGTCGAACCACCACAGCGAGAGCTGGGTGAGGATGCGGCCCTTGTCCGGGATCACCGTGGGCAGCACCCAGTCGAAGGCCGAGGTGCGGTCGCTGGCCACCATGACCAGCTCGCCCGCGTCGTTCCGGTAGAGGTCGCGGACCTTCCCGGTGTGCAGATGGATCAGGCCGGGCACCTGCACCGGCTGAGGCTTCTCGACGAATCCGCTCAAGACATGTCCCTCGAATGGCTGGGGTGGGGTGGCCGACCTGAGTCTTTCACAGCGGTTCGCGGGGGGATCCCGGTCAGTGCGCCCCGCTGATCAGTGCACCTTGCAGATGCGATCCAGCAGGTTGGCGGTGGCGCGCTGGATCCGCTGGTCGGTGTGGCCGGGCCGGTCCAGCGCGGGCGACCAGGCGAAGGTGCCGCTGGCGAAGACGTACGCGCCGCCGGGGGCCCGGTAGAGCGAGGTCTCCTGGTGCCGGGGCACCCCCCTGGCGTCCTTGTAGGGGGAGTGCGCCAGCAGCGTGCGCTCGGTGTACGCGGGCAGGGCGACCCGGGGGAAGTAGCGGTCGGACTCCCCCGCGACCAGGCCGGGGACCGGGTCGCCGTCGTGCAGGCCGGTGCCCTCCCAGAGCCAGTGGTGGGTGTTGCGGACCAGCATCGGCACCGGCTCGGGCACCCGGCCCGCGTACTGGATGCCCAGCAGGTGCTGCTCCGGGCGGCCCAGGTCGCGCCACAGCACCGATCCGGACCCGGCGCCGCCGGGTCCGCCGGGGTCGGCGGAGTACTGGCGCTTGCGGCAGGTCAGCAGCCGGTCCGGCTCACCGGTGGCCCCCGGATCCAGCTCGACCTGCCAGTACATGGTGTTGGCGCTGAGGAAGACCAGCGAGGTGCCGCTGTCCCTGGCCTCCTCGACCGCGCTGCGCATCGGGGCGGACCAGTACTCGTCGTGGCCGGGGAAGACCAGGCCGCGGTAGCGGGTCGGGTCGATTCGCCCGGCGTGCAGGTCGGTGGCGTTGGCGTAGGCCAGGTCGTAGCCGTAGCGCTCGGCCCAGCGGATGAAGTCGTAGGCGTGGCCGATGTGCAGCGGCAGTCCGGCCCCGGCGTACGGGCGGTCGAAGGACACCGTGGTCGCCGCCCCCTCCTCGCCCAGCAGCTCGCCCTGCCCGTTCCAGGCGTGGTAGAGGCTGGCGCCGGTGCGGCCGTCCTCCGGGTAGAGGTTGTAGGCCTGCCAGGTCACGTCCGGGAGCAGCAGCAGCAGGTCGGCCGCCTTGTCCGCACGGACGGTGAACGGGATGTGGCTGCGGTGCCGGTGGTCGGCGGTGGTGAGCACCGCGACATACGCGCCGGGGCTCCAGTGCGGCGGGATCTGCAGCCGCCAGGACATCCACCAGTGGTGGCAGGAGACGGTCTTGCCGGCCACCATCGGGGCGGGCTGGATCAGCCCGGAGACCCGCGGGCTGGCGTCCACGTGGCGTGCGCCCGCACCGCCGTAGTGGCCGATCCGGTAGACGTCGACGGTGAACTCCTGGCCGGCGCCCACGCTGACCCGCAGGTCGAGCGAGCCGCCCAGGTCGGCGGCCCCGGCGGCGAAGCCCTTGATCTGGCCGCCGACGTCGTCGGAGGTACGGGGGCGGCCGAGGGCGGGGCGCTGCTCCGCCTCGGGCGTGGACCGGGCCCGGGGGAGCAGGCCCTGCGCCTGGCCGAGGTCGACGTACCAGGGGACCATCAGTCCGGTGTCGTCGAAGTACTGGTCCGTGCCGCGCAGCCAGGGCAGCGGTCCCTGGCCGAACGGGTCGGTGACGCCGTGTGCGAGTGCTCCCGACTCCCAGCGGCGGATGTGCTCCGCGCTCACGCTCCGCTCCCCCTGCCTGCCCTGTGCGCCTGCCGCTGTCACCGGGTGCGGCAGCGTGGGTCGTTGGTGCGGTTGGACTGTCCTGAGGGACTCTCGGGTCCCGTGGTGCCCACGTGGTGACGGAGCGTCACCCTGTGCGATCGTCAACTCACCGCGTGTACACCCATCGTACGTGCTGACGACCTGTCATCGTCAGGGCAGGCGCACCGGCTTCTCCACCCTGATGCCGATGTCGTCCAGCCAGGCCCGCAGCGGTTCGTCGTCGCCGTGGTCCACCGCGAGCGAGACCGGGGCGGCCAGGTCGGACCTGCGCACCCCGCCCACCAGCAGCACCGGGCCGTCCAGCCAGTCGAGGCCGGCCCGCGCCGCGCCGCAGTCCACCGCGGCGCAGCTGACCAGCGCGGTCAGGTGCTCGGCGAGCAGGTCGCGGCCGGTGCGCGGGGGCTGCAGCTGGAACTCGGGGGCGGCAGCCGCGGCACGGAGCCGACGGCTGGTCAGCTCGCTCGCCAGCTCCTCGGCGGCGCCGTCGCGGAGCCGCCGCAGCAGCCGGTCGATCGGGCCGTCGTGGCTGTCCTGGCCGTCCGGCGGCAGCAGGCCGACCAGCTCGTCGGACTGGGCCCGCCAGATCCGCTCCACCACCTCGACCGGGTAGTCGGCCCAGTCCACCGGCGCCCAGCGCTCGGTCGGGTCGGCGCCCGCACCGGCTCGGCCCCGGTCGGTGCGGTCCGGGTCGGCGCCGTGGAACAGCCGGGCGGCGAGCAGCGAGACCGCCTCGTCGATCCGGCCCGGCTCCTCCAGCAGGTCGCAGGCCGGGCGCTCGCCGAGGCGGCTCTCGAAGCCCTCGGCCAGCCGGTCGCGGCGGGACAGCTCGGTCAGCGCGGAGACCACCCCGGCGTCCAGCCGTCCGGGCCAGCGGCCGATCCGCCAGGCCGGCAGGGCGACCCGGGTGAGCAGCCGGTCCCAGCCCGCGTAGGCCAGGCCGACCTGCTCCTGGGCGGCGATCCGCAGCCCGTAGTCGACCTGCCTGGCCTGCTCGGAGGCCCAGCTGGCGACGGCGCGCTCCATCTCCGCGGCGTGCCCGCGGCAGCGCCGCAGCAGCAGCCCGGCCACCCGTCCCAGCAGCGCGGAGCCGGGTCGGCGCCAGGCCGGGGCGGCGGCGGTCCGGTCCGCGGCGAGGCCGAGCACGGCGTCCAGGGCCCGGACGAAGCGGCGGGCCTCGGCTATGTCGGGGTCGGCGGAGCAGGCCGTCCCGGCGACCACGGGGGCGAGCAGGGCCCGCAGTTCGGCGACCCGCATCCACCACATGAACGGGGAGCCGACCACCAGCGTCGGCGCGGGCGGCGCGGCGCGGTCCCGGCCGAGCGCGTCGGCGTGCGCCCGGCCGGGGGCGACGGGCGCGGCCTCAGCCGCCGGGGTGCCGGGGAGCGGGTCCTCCAGCCAGCTGTCGCAGTCCGGGGTGAGCGCGATCCGGGCCGGCGCGGGCACGTCCATCCGCTCGGCCAGGTCACGGACCATGCGGTAGAGCTCGGGGGCGGCGGACTCCGCGATCGGGACGGCCGGGACCTGGGGCAGCGTCACCCGGCGCAGCAGCAGCCCGAAGCCGAGCACCCCGAGCAGCACCAGCACGGCGACCGCGGAGACCGCCCAGCGGGCGGCGTCCCAGCCGGGGGCGTCGGCGGAGCCGGACGCGCCGAGGTGTCCGGTGAGCCCGCCCGCGACCAGCACCGCGGCGGCGGCCGTCGGCAGCGCGGCGACCGCGAGGGCCGCGCCGCGAACGCGCAGCACCGCCTGGGCGCGCTGCCGCGCCGCTTCGCCTCCGGCCATGTCCGGTCACCCCCAACCACGACTCGACGGACCCCACGGATGCCCGCTCGTCCGTCCACAGTGACGACGAGCGACCAGGCCGTGACGTTCCAGGAACGGTCCCGAACCACTCGGATAAGTGATTCCCGCTGACCGCAGCCTCCCCCTTGCGCGCGCCAGCGGCACCCCGGGCCGAGGCCCCGGGCGCTCCGGTCCTGCGCACCATACGGCCGGACACGGCCGCACGTCAGCCGGATGAGGTTCCCTTCACCCGAACGGTTGGGAGCTTGCACCTGTTGCCGTCGACTGGCACACCCGCGGGGCCGACCTGGGGTATTGGGCCTGCCGGGTGGTACGCGGCCGGGCGGTGGGCCGGCGGCCGTGGGCTGCCGGTCGGTCGGGCTGCCGGTGCCTCAGAGCCCGGCGGCGATGTCGCCGCGGTGGTGCGAGCCCTTCAGCTCGATCCGGGACGCGGCGGCGTAGGCGCGCTCCCGGGCCTGCGGGATGTCCCGGCCGGTCGCGGTGACCGAGAGCACCCGGCCCCCGGCGCTGAGCACGGTCCCGTCCTCCGCCGCCGCGGTCCCGGCGTGCAGCACGTAGGCGGTGCCGTCCTCGGCCTCCGCCTCGGCCAGGCCGGTGATCGGGTCGCCGCTGCGCGGGGACTCCGGGTAGCCCTCGGCGGCGATCACCACGGTCACCGCGGACCCGTCGCGCCAGCGCAGGTCGGGGAAGTCGGCCAGCCGCCCGGTGGCGGCGGCGTACAGCAGCCCGTTCAGCGGGGTCTTCAGCCGGGCCAGCACGACCTGGGTCTCCGGGTCGCCGAAGCGGGCGTTGAACTCGATCACCCGGACCCCGCGCGAGGTGATCGCCAGACCGGCGTAGAGCAGCCCGGAGAAGGGGGTTCCGCGGCGGCGCAGCTCGTCCACGGTGGGCTGGAGCACGGTCTCCATGACCTCGTCCACCAGCTTGGGGTCGGCCCACGGCAGCGGGGAGTACGCGCCCATGCCGCCGGTGTTGGGCCCCTCGTCGCCGTCGTAGGCGCGCTTGAAGTCCTGGGCGGGCTGCAGCGGGACCACGGTGCTGCCGTCGGTGACGGCGAACAGGGAGACCTCGGGGCCGTCCAGGAACTCCTCGATGACCACCTGCTCGCAGGAGGCGGCGTGGTCCAGCGCGGCCTGGAGGTCGGCGGTGACCACGACGCCCTTGCCGGCCGCCAGGCCGTCGTCCTTGACCACGTACGGCGGGCCGAAGGCGTCCAGCGCCTCGGCGGCCTCGGCCGCGGTGGTGCAGAGGTAGGAGCGCGCGGTGGGCACGCCCGCGGCGGCCATCACATCCTTGGCGAAGGCCTTGGAGCCCTCCAGCCGGGCCGCCTCGCCGCTCGGCCCGAACACCGGGATGCCGCGGGCCCGTACCGCGTCGGACACCCCGGCCACCAGCGGGGCCTCCGGTCCGACGATCACGAACTCGGCGCCCAGGGCGACCGCGAGCTCGGCCACGGCCGTCCCGTCCAGCGGGTCGACCGGGTGCGTCAGCGCGACCGCGGCGATGCCGGCGTTGCCGGGGGCGCAGTGCAGCCCGGTGACCTCGGGGTCGAGCGAGAGGGCACGGCACAGGGCGTGTTCGCGGGCTCCGCCGCCGATAACAAGGACCTTCACAGGGGTGAGCTTAGTGCCTGCCCCGCGGTGGGCCCGCGACGGTGCCCGGTCAGGTACGCTCCTGCGGGCCACCCACCCGTACGAGTGAGAATGCGCCGCGCCGACCAGGGTGCCTGTCAGGGCTTTCGTTGACGGTTTCGTACCTGAATCCGAGCGGATCGCCCCCATGGTCAGCCATTTGGCGGTAAGAAGTGGTGTTTGGAACCAGGAGGGCTGAAGGCAGTGCTTGTGTCAGTGGCACCTGGGACGATCGAGCCCGATGGGCCGAAGGACAGGGAGTTCCCACGGTGAGCCAGCCCGAAATGCAGCCCGAAGAGAGTCCGTGGAGCACGGACTCCGGAGTCGACGAGCAGGTCAGCCCTGCCCCGGTGCCGAAGCCCGCCGCGTCCGGCGGCCGTGATCTCAGCACCCGTCAGTTCCCGCTCGGGGACTGGGGCGAGCCCGCCGAACGCCTGGAGGAGCTCTACCGCTGGTCCGAGGAGCGCGCGGTCGAGGCGATCGACTGGTACGCCGCGGACCGCCGCTGGAAACGTTTCGGCGCGCGGACGCTGCGCTACCTCGCCGCGGTGACCGGCACGGCCGGGGCGGCGCTGCCGCTGGTCGGACTGACCCACGTCTGGAACGACGCGGCGAGCTGGGGCTACGTCGGGCTGCTGGTGGGCGGCGCCTGCCTGGCCGCCGACCGCGGCTTCGGCCTGACCAGCGGCTGGATGCGGGACGTCAGCACCGGCCAGGCGCTGCAGCGGCGGCTGGAGGCGTTCCAGTTCGACTGGGCCTCGGAGTGCGTGCGCGAGGTGCTCGGCCCGACCGAGGGCACCGCGAGCGAGGCGGCCGAGCGCTGCCTCGGCGTGCTGCGCCGGTTCTGCGAGGACGTCTCGGACATGGTCCGCACCGAGACCTCGGAGTGGATGCTGGAGTTCCGCGCCTCGATGACCCAGCTGCCGACGCAGACCCCGGGCTCCTGGGGTGGCCGGGCCGAGGGCTCGGGCGCGCAGGTCCGGGTGCTGCCGCCGCTGGGCGGCCGTCCGACCATGCCGCGGCAGCGCCCGCCGGAGTCCCCGCTGCGGTAGGCGGGGGCCCGGGTGAGGGGAACAGCTGAGGGGGACGCCGGTGGCGTCCCCCTTCCGCGTGCGTGCTGCGGTGGTGCGGCCCGGCGGCGGTGCGTGCTGCGGTGGTGCGGCCCGGCGGCGGCTCAGGCGAAGACGACCATGGAGCCCTGGCCGAGGGCGCGGATCGTTGCCGCGTGCAGCCCGGTCCAGGCGTGCCGCTCGCGGGCGAACGGGCCGTCGCCGTCGGGCGGCGGGAACGCCGGTCCCTCCAGCGTGGTCGGAGCGACCGGGCGGACCGGCACCGGCGGCAGCTGGTGGTCGATGCCGATCCACGGCGCCACCGCCTCCAGCTCGCGCAGCAGCCCGTGCAGCGAGCCCAGCGGGCCGCCCGCGGCGAGCAGCGCGTCGTCCACGATCGGCTTCTCGAACTCGATCGGGACGTACGCGCCGGCGTGGTCGAAGTGCCAGACCAGGTGCGAGTTCTCGGCGGTGTCCTCGAACATCTCCAGCAGCTGCTCGTAGTCGCCGCCCAGGGCGTCGACCGGGGTGACCGGCAGGTTGGTCAGCTGCAGCAGGTACGCGCGGCGCAGGTAGTGCAGCGACTCGTAGTCGAACGCGGCGATCGGCTCGACGTCCCCGCTGAGCCCCGGCATGTACCGGAACACCGGCACCGGCGGCAGCCCGTGCGCGGCGAGCGAGGCGTTGTAGATCGCCAGATCCTCGGCGAAGGGATTCTCCGGACTGTGGACGAGCACGTCGACGAGCGGGACCAGCCAGATGTCACAGGCCACGGGCACTCCTGGGTGCGGCTGCACCGGTTGGGGCTTGGATCCCACACGATATCCGCCCGGTGGGGCGGGCGTCATGAGGTCCGACAGCAGCCCGGCCGCCGGTCCGGTCAGGCGCTCCCGCGCTGGGCCGGGACCACCGGGAGCACGTCGAACCCCGGCAGCGGGTCGACCGCGGCCTCGCCGCACAGCTCGGCCATCTGCCGCAGCGACTCGCGGTTGTAGGCGATCATCATCCGGTGCACCGCGGCCCGGTCCTTGGCGATCAGCCGCTCGGTCAGCTCCAGGTGCCCGGACCAGCAGTGCGCGCCGAGGTCGGCGCGTCCGCGCAGGTAGGGCGCGGCGAAGATCCAGTACTGGACCCGGAGCCAGTCCAGGTAGCCGGTGAGCTTGCGGTTGCCCACCAGCGCGGCCAGCTCGCCCCAGAACCGCCGGTCGCAGCCGACCAGCACGTCCAGCTGCCCGGTGCGGGCGGCGCGCATCGCCGCATCGGCGCGGCGCTGCAGCGAGGGCATCCGGCTCCAGTCGATCACGCTGAGTCGGCTGCCCAGGGTGCGGAACATCCCGTCCGTGACCAGGGTCCTGGCCTCGACGATGTCGACGAACTCGGACCAGGTGAGCTTGGGCACGGTGAAGCCGCGGTTGTGCTCCATCCACAGCAGTTCCTGTGCGGCCAGGTCGACCAGGGCCTCGCGGACCGGGGTCGCGGACACCCCGTACAGCTCGGCGATCTCCTTGACCGTGAAGTGCGTGCCCGCCGGGAGGCGTCCGGCCATCATCTCGTCGCGGAGCGCGCCGGCCACCTGCTCGCGCAGGCTGCTGCGCTTGACCGAGGCACGGGCGGCGAAGGACGGCGGTCTCGCTTCGGGCGGCACTGCGGTTCCCCTCCCTGGCCCTGGCACGGACTCTCAAGACTACGGCCCCGAACCCGCCGTGACAGGCGGATTTCGGGGCCGTGGCCGGGCGGGGTCGGATCAGACGGTTGATCAGTGGGTGGTTCCGTGGGTGGTTCAGACGGTGTGCGCGTCGGCGAGGGTGAGCACCTCGTCGAGGATCGCCAGACCCTCCTTGACCTCCGCCTCACTGCTGTTGCACGGCGGCACCACGTGCAGCCGGTTCATGTTGACGAACGGCCACAGCCCGCGCTGCTTGCAGGCCGCGGCCAGCTCGCCCATCGGCGCGGCAGCCGCGCCCGCCGCGTTGTACGGGGTCAGCGCCTCGCGGGTGGCGCGGTCCTTGACCAGCTCCAGCGCCCAGAACACACCCAGGCCGCGGACCTCGCCGATGACCGGGTGACGCTCCGCCAGCTCGCGCAGGCCGGGGCCGATCACGTCCTCGCCGAGCCGCTTGGCGTTCTCGACGATGCCCTCCTCGGCCATGGCGTTGACCGTCGCCACCGCGGAGGCGCAGGCCAGCGGGTGCCCGGAGTAGGTGAGGCCGCCGGGGAAGGGGCGCTGGGCGAAGGTCTCGGCGATCGCGCCGCTGATGGCGACGCCGCCGAGCGGGACATAGCCGGAGTTGACGCCCTTGGCGAAGGTCAGCAGGTCCGGGACGACGTCCCAGTGGTCGGCGGCGAACCACTCGCCGGTCCGGCCGAAGCCCGCCATCACCTCGTCCAGGATGAAGACGATGCCGTGCCGGTCGCAGATCTCACGGACCCCGGCCAGGTAGCCGGCCGGCGGGACCAGGATGCCGGCCGTGCCGACGACGGTCTCCAGGATGATCGCGGCGACGGTCTGCGGGCCCTCGAAGGCGATGGTCGCCTCCAGGTGCGCCAGCGCCCGCTCGCACTCCTGCGCCTCGTTCTCGGCGTGGAAGCTGGAGCGGTACGCGTACGGGCCCCAGAAGTGCACGATGCCGGACACGCCGGTCTCGTTGGCCCAGCGGCGCGGGTCGCCGGTCAGCGCGATCGCGTTGGCGGTGGCGCCGTGGTACGAGCGGTAGGTCGACATGACCTTCTGTCGACCCGTGTGCAGCCGGGCCATCCGGATGGCGTTCTCGTTGGCCTCGGCGCCGCCGTTGGTGAAGAAGATCTTGTCCAGGTCACCGGGGGTGCGCTCGGCGATCAGCCGGGCCGCCTCGCTGCGCACGTCCACGGCGAAGGCCGGGGCGAAGGTGCACAGCTTGGCCGCCTGCTCCTGGATCGCGGCGACGACCTTGGGGTGCTGGTGGCCGATGTTGGTGTTCACCAGCTGGGACGAGAAGTCGAGGAAACGGTTGCCCTCGTAGTCCCAGAAGTACGAGCCCTCCGCGCCGGCGACGGCGAGGGGGTCGATCAGGGCCTGCGCGGACCACGAGTGGAAGACGTGGGCACGGTCGGCGGCCTTGACGGCCAGCCCCGCTGCGGAGTCGACAGAGATGCTCATGGCCGCAGCCTACGGAGCAGGGGCTTTGCCCGGCAGCGACAGCCTGTTCGCCGATCCGGGGGGAGGGCTACAGGCTGTCAATCGACTCGACCGACGTGCTCGGCGTGCTGCGGGTCAGGGCCTCGGCACGCTGTCAGGTCGCGCTCGGCATGCTGTAGGTGAGGAAGACGGTCCGCTCGGCGTGGCGGTCGTAGACACCGCGGGCGCGGTAGTTGTTCTCCGCGGTGTTCCAGCGGACCGTGCCCCAGCCCTCCTCGGCGGCGATCCGCGCCAACGCGGCCAGCAGCGCGTCCGCCGCGCCGCTGCCCCGGCGGCCCGGGTCGACGAAGAGGTCGTCCAGGAACCCGGCGGTCCCCCGCAGCGGCGAGTCGTACGCCCGGTAGTGGGCCAGCCCGAACGGCGGCCCGTCCGGCACGTCCCGAACCACCAGGCACCGGGTCCCGCGCGCCGGATCCTGGATCCAGGACCACACCCGGTCGTAGTCGGCCTCCGCGAGTTCCACCCGGTAGAAGGCGGCGTAGCCCGCGAACAGCTCACGCCAGCGCGGGCGGTCCGCGGTCCGGACCGGGTCGATGATCAGATCCGACATGACGGGAGGTCAGCCCTTCGCGAGACGGTCGGTGAGACGAGCCTTGGCCTCCGGCCACTCGTCCGCCAGCAGGGAGAAGTAGACGCTGTCCCGCCAGGAGCCGTCCGGGCGCAGCCGGTGGCGGCGCAGCACGCCCTCGCGCTGCGCGCCGAGGCGGGCGATGGCCTGCTGAGAGCGGATGTTCAGGTGGTCGGTCTTCCACTGCACCCGGCCCATACCGAGGTCCTCGAAGGCGTGGGTGAGCAGCAGCAGCTTCGCCTCGGTGTTCACCGCGGTGCGCCAGACGGCGCGGCCGTACCAGGTCCAGCCGATCTCCAGGCGCTCGTCGACCGGGGCGATGTCCAGGAACGTGGTCCACCCGACGGCCTTTCCCGAGGCGAGGTCGATGACGGCGAACGCGAGCTGGTCGGGCGCGGCGGCGAGGATGCCGTCGGCGATGGCGCGCAGGTCGGCCTCGGTACGCGGGGTGGCGACGGACAGCCAGCGCCACACCTCGTCGTCTCCGCCGCCTGCGGCGAAGAGGTCGGGGACGTGCAGCGGCGTGAGCGGCTCCAGGCGGATGTGACGGCCACGGAGGACGGTGGGAGCGGGGGTCTTGGCGGGCATGACTCGACTCTAGGGAAGCTTTGAACTAAGCGCAATTAATTTCTGCATTAGTGCAAAAGTGGACGGGTGAGGGCGCAGACGTGACGTAAGGCGGGTCGGCCTTCGCCGTTGAGCGGCCTCCACGCCGTCTCGCGCCTCCGGCGCAAAGCAGCCAACTACAGGGGAGCGGGGTCGTGGCTGGGGTCCGTCCCCGGGCAATGGCAAGGGTGGAGGGGAGGTAGGGCCCGAGGCGGGGAGATGCGGGGCGGGGAAATGCCGGGGGTAGGCGACGGCGCCCTGCCCCCGCTCCGCTCCCCCGTAGTCGGCTGCTGTGCGCCGGAGGCGCGAGACGGTGCGATAGCCGCCGGACGGCGAAGGCCGACCCGTCCGACGTTGCGCGGATACGCCGACGGCCCCACTGCCAGGGGGTGCGCGGTGGGGCCGTCGTCCCGCAAAGCTCTGCGGGGTGTCGCGGCGGGGCTACGACAGGAAGGAGCGGATCTGGATGGTCTCGGTCCGGCCGGGGCCGACGCCGATCGCGGAGATCGGCGTGCCGGACATCTCCTCCAGCGCCTTGACGTACGCGCGGGCGTTCTTCGGCAGGTCCTCGAAGGTCTGCGCCTTGGTGATGTCCTCGGACCAGCCCGGCAGGTTCTCGTAGATCGGCGTCGCGTGGTGGAAGTCGGTCTGCGAGTAGGGCAGGTCCTCCACCCGCTTGCCGTCGATCTCGTACGCGACGCAGACCGGGATCTGCTCCCAGCCGGTGAGCACGTCCAGCTTGGTGAGGAAGAAGTCGGTCAGGCCGTTGACCCGGGTCGCGTAGCGGGCGATCGGGGCGTCGAACCAGCCGCAGCGGCGGTCACGGCCGGTGGTCACACCGCGCTCGCCGCCGATCCGGCGCAGCGCGTCGCCGTCCTCGTCCAGCAGCTCGGTCGGGAACGGGCCCGAGCCGACGCGGGTGGTGTAGGCCTTGAGGATGCCGATGACCCGGTCGATCTTCGTCGGGCCGATGCCGGAGCCGGTGCAGGCGCCGCCGGCGGTCGGGTTGGACGAGGTGACGAAGGGGTACGTGCCGTGGTCCACGTCCAGCAGGGTGCCCTGGCCGCCCTCCATCAGCACGACCTTGTCCTCCTCCAGGGCCTTGTTCAGGACCAGGACGGTGTCCGCGACGAACGGGCGCAGCTTCTCCGCGTAGCCGAGGTACTCCTCGACCACGAGGTCCACCGGGACCGCGCGGCGGTTGTAGAGCTTGACCAGGATCTGGTTCTTGTCGTGCAGGGCCGCTTCGACCTTCTGCAGCAGGATGCTCTCGTCGAAGAGGTCCTGGACCCGGATGCCGACGCGGTTGATCTTGTCGGCGTAGGCCGGGCCGATGCCGCGTCCGGTGGTGCCGATCTTGCGCTTGCCCAGGAACCGCTCGGAGACCTTGTCCAGGGTCCGGTGGTAGGGCGTGATCAGGTGCGCGTTTCCGGAGATGAGCAGCTTGGAGGTGTCCACACCGCGGTCCTGCAGACCCACCAGCTCGGAGAACAGCACGCCGGGGTCGATGACCACGCCGTTGCCGATCACCGGTGTGCACGTCGGGCTGAGGATGCCCGAGGGAAGCAGGTGCAGTGCGTACTTCTGATCGCCTACGACCACCGTGTGACCGGCGTTGTTGCCACCCTGGAAGCGGACTACGTAGTCGACCGAGCCACCGAGGAGGTCGGTGGCCTTCCCCTTGCCCTCGTCGCCCCACTGAGCGCCGACCAGCACGAGTGCGGGCACAGGCGTACACCCCTTTCGGGCGGGGCACAACAGACGGCGGAAGGCCGCCGTTCTGGCCCCGGATAGACCAAGCCCCTGGCGCAACAGCGCAAGGGGCTCTTACACCGAGAGATTACCCGAGGAAGGAGCGCGGTGTCGGCTGCACATTCGGCGGAAGACGCTCTGCTGGTGGTGGTGTCCCCCGCCGCCCTGGCCCTGGACGGGGAGTCCGTACGGGTGGCCAGGGACGTGCTCGGGGCCACGTTCGAGGTGACGCTGGCGGTGCCGGGGAGCCTTGCCGATCTTGAACGAACGCTTTCACGAAGGGGTGGAAAGCGACTCGTTGTGATCGGTGATGACCGCGCTCTGCATCAGGTGGTGCAGCTGTTGCACGAGCACTCGGAACTGGGGGCGGGACCGGTCGGGATCATCCCGGTCGGAATGCGCGAAAAAGTGATCCTGGCCAGGTCACTGGGGGCGGCGGGACGTCCGGTGGACGCGGCCAGGGCCGTCGTCCGAGGCAGCGCGAGGCCGCAGGGACTGCTCGTGGACGAGAACGGCGGGGTGGTCCTCGGCGGGCTCCGGATCCCCGGCAGGCCCGGACCGGGACACGGCCCCGGAGCAGCGGCGGAGCCCGGACGCGGGACGTCCGCGGAAGCGGACGGAGCCGCCGCGGCGGAGCGTCCCGGGGTGCCGCGGGCACGGGACGGCGAGGCCGCAGGAATTTCGCTCAGGGCGAACAAAGCTGGGGCCGGGCGGGGCGCCGCCCTGCCCTCGCTCTGCGCGGGCTGGGGCAGCCAGCTCGGCCGGGCGGCACGGGCCGTCGCCGCACAGCTGTACCCGGCCCGCAACGTCCACGGCCAGGCCCTCCGGGTCGAGGCGGACGGACGGCTGCTGGCCGACCTGGACCAGCCGATCATGCTGGTCGCCGCGTGGAACGCGGGGACCCGCGGGGGCAGCCCGGGTGGCGGCGTCGGCTCCGGCGGCGGCATCGGCCCGGGTGGCGGCGGCATCGGCTCCGGCGGTGGCGTCGGCCCGGACGGCGTCAGTCCGGGTGGAATCGGACCGGGTGGGCTGATGGAGGTGCTGGTCAGCGCGCCGTCCGCGTCCGGGGGGCTGCTGCGGGCGCGGGCCCGGCAGATCACCGTCACCGGCGGGCTGGGCGCCGACTTCAGCTACGAGGCCGACGACACCCCCGGCGGCCCGGTGCACCAGCGCACCTGGACGGTCGTGCCGGCCGCCTGGCAGCTGACCGTGCCCCCGGCCGCGTAAGACCTGTCCGGCGGCCCGGCCACCCGGCCCCCGCCCGGCCCCATCGGCTCTACCCGGCCAGATGCAGCCGGTCTCCGTCGCGGGTGATGCCGATCCGGGCCAGCGCCTGGGTGGCCGGGCCGCGGAGCACCGCCCCTGACGAGGCGTCAAAACAGGAGCCGTGGCAGGGGCAGACGAACTTCCCGTCCTTGGGCGGGTCGACGGTGCAGCCGGAGTGGGTGCAGACGCCGGAGAACGCCGCATACGTCCCGGCCTCGGGCTGGACCACGTAGACCGGATCGCCGCTGCCCGCCGCGACGGTGCGCACCCCGCCGCCGACCGGGACCGACCCGACCGGGACCGAGGGCCCGGCCGGGGTGGAAGGCCCGGCCGCGGTGGCGGAGGGAGCAGCCCCGGTCACCGCGTCGGAGCCGGGGACGACGTCCGAGCCGGAGGGCGCCGCCGCGGTCGGGGTCGCTCGGGGACGGCTGCGGGCCACGGCCGCGCCGGTGATCAGCCCGGCGCCGGCCACCGCCAGCGCGGCGATGCCGCTGTCGATCAGGATCTGCCGCCGTCCCCGGTCCCCGGCCGCCACCGCTCGGCGGGCCAGCAGCCCGTCCAGCGAGAGCGCCGGCGTCCCGGCCAGCACCAGCGGCAGCCAGGCCATCAGGTAGACCAGGTCATTGCCCAGGTAGTACGGGTGCACGCCCCAGCTGACGCTGAGGAACAGCGACAGGTTGACCAGGGCCCCGCCGACCGCGGCGATCCTGCCCCACAGGCCGAGCAGCGTGCCGAGGCCGATCGCCAGCTCGCCGAAGGCCATCACCAGGCCGGTCGGCGTCGGAGTGCGGACGGCGAGGTCGAGCAGCGGGCCGATCGGGCTGTGCCCGGCGACCGCGTGCGCCTGGGACGCGAACGACCCGGGGTCGGCGAGGCCGCCCAGGTAGTGCGGGTCGGCCAGCTTGTCGAGACCGGCGTAGACGAAGGTGACGCCCAGGAACAGCCGCAGCGGCAGCAGGGCGTGGCGGGCGACGGAGGTGCTGTCCAAGGCGGCTCGCCTCTCATGACGGGGAGACAGGGAAGGTGTGAACGGAGTGCGGTGACGCTTCGTCAGTCCGCTGAGGTACTGTCGCCCGCGTCCGCCGCGGCGCTGCGGCAGTTGCTCCGGGCCTCGCCGCCCAGTTGTGAGCAGAGCTTCGAACCCGCCGAGTCGTCGGCGTAGTTGACGTCCCAGTAGCTGACCATCCCGGCCATGCAGGTGTACCGCTGACCCGGTGACGCCTTCTCGCACTGCGCCGCCGCCCACACCGGGCGCTCGATGTTGTACTTCATCAGCCGCGACCCCGCGCCCTTGGTGCAGGACGCCCGGCCGCCCTGGTCCGGTGCCCGGAGGCACCAGGCCAGGGCCTGGACGTAGGCCTCGGGATGGGCGGTGTAGTCGTGCCGCTGCAGGAAGTAGGAGGGCGCGTAGTAGTAGCAGCCGCTCTGGAACACGGCCGGCTGGTCGGGGCAGGGGTAGAGCGGGTCGGCGGCGAGCTTGTCCGCGGGGAGCTTCGCCATCGCCCGGGGATCGGTCTCGTCCGGCTCGAACAGCTGCATGAACACCCCCTCCGAGCAAGCCACCACCTCGCTGGTCTGCGGAAAGCGGTCACACAGCCGCTCCGCGCCGGTGACGTCGAGGTTCGCCACGAACATCGCGCCGTGCCCGATGCCGTGGATGCAGGACGCCGTCTGCCGCGGGGCGCAGAGCGTGGTGACGGCCGAGGCCGGGTTCGGCGACTCCGACAGCTTCTGCTCCACCACCCCGTGCAGGTAGCCGGAGCCGCAGACGTCGTCGCGGTAGGAGACCGCCTTGGCGAAGTCGCCGTGGTACTTGGCCAGGGCGGCGTGGCCGATCTCGTGCGCGACCGGGTGGCAGAAGCCGTCGACGTAGGGGTCCTTCCGCGTGATCCGCTCCAGGTCGACCAGGGCGGTGTGCGGGTCGGTCCGGTCCGTCTCGGCGACCAGGTAGTTGCGCAGCGTGCTCAGGGTCCAGACGGCCGGGGTGCCGCTCGGCGACGGGATGCCGCTCGGCGACGGGGCGGGCGTCGCGGTAGAGGCGGGCGTCGCGGTGGGCTGTGCGGTCGCGGCGGTGCCGGGCGGCGCCCCCGCGCCGCCCGCGGTCGTCAGCGTGCCCGCTGTGGCAGCCGTCCAGGGCGTGGTCGCGACCGCCCACACACCTGCCACGTAGAGAAAGAAGGCGACGAGAAAGACCAGCGGCCGGTACATCCGGGGCCCCCTGCGGATGGATTGCCTACACCTGTATCCGGTACACGCACGGTCCTGGTCCGACGGTTCCTGATGGCAGACTGCAAGGTATGAGCATCCACAAGAACCTTCTCGGCGGCCCCGAACCGACGCTGCTCACCGAGGACGAGCAGCCGTACCGCATGCTCGCGGAGGAGTCCGCCTCGCCGGTCCAGGTCGCGGCCGAGTTCCCGACGTTCTCGCTGGCCTGGGCCATGCTCGCGGACGACGCGTTCGCCGCGGGACACGTGGTCGAGTCCTACGCCTACGCCCGCACCGGCTACCACCGCGGGCTCGACTCGCTGCGCCGTGCCGGCTGGAAGGGCCACGGCCCGGTCCCCTGGGACCACCGCGCCAACCGCGGGTTCCTCCGCTGCCTGGCCGCGCTGGCCCGCGCCGCGGACGCGATCGACGAGACCGAGGAGGCCGAGCGCTGCTGGAGCTTCCTCAAGGACAGCACTCCCGAAGGCTACGCCGAGCTGCGGCAGTAGCCGCGCGACACGCGAAGGGGCCCGGCGCACCGTGTGCGCCGGGCCCCTTCGTATGCGGTGTGATTCCGTCGGTGCAGATCGGTCGGTGCCGATCCGTCCGCCGGGGCCGATCGCCGGGCGGCTACTTCAGCCGGGTGCCGGCCGAGCGCAGGCTCTGCGTGGCCTCGACCACGCGGGCGGCCATCCCGGCCTCGGCGAGCTTGCCCCAGGTGCGCGGGTCGTAGGTGCTCTTGGTGCCGACCTCGCCGTCGACCTTCAGCACACCGTCGTAGTTGCGGAACACGTGGTCCACGATCGGACGGGTGAAGGCGTACTGGGTGTCGGTGTCCAGGTTCATCTTCACAACGCCGTTCTCCAGCGCGGTGGCGATCTCCTCGGCCGAGGAGCCCGAGCCGCCGTGGAAGACGAAGTCGAACGGGTCGGTCCTGCCGTACTGCTTGCCGATCGCGTCCTGCAGCTCGCGCAGCAGTTCCGGCTTCAGCACGACGTTGCCCGGCTTGTAGACGCCGTGGACGTTGCCGAAGGAGGCGGCCAGCAGGTAGCGGCCCTTCTCGCCCAGGCCGAGCGCCTCGGCGGTGCGGACCGCGTCGTTGACGGTGGTGTAGAGGTTGTCGTTGATCTCGTGCGAGACGCCGTCCTCCTCACCGCCGGTCGGGGTGATCTCGACCTCAAGGATGATCTTCGCGGCGGCGGCCTGGGCCAGCAGCTCCTGTGCGATCGTCAGGTTGTCGTTGAGGTTCTCGGCCGAGCCGTCCCACATGTGCGACTGGAACAGCGGGTTCTCGCCGCGGGCCACCCGCTCGGCGGAGATCGCCAGCAGCGGGCGGACGTAGCCGTCCAGCTTGTCCTTGGGGCAGTGGTCGGTGTGCAGCGCGACCGTGGTGGGGTACTTGTCGGCGACGATGTGGGCGAACTCGGCCAGCGCGACCGCGCCGGTGACCATGTCCTTCTTGTACTGGCCGCCCAGGAACTCCGCACCACCGGTGGAGATCTGGATGATGCCGTCGCTCTCGGCCTCGGCGAAGCCGCGCAGGGCGGCGTGCAGGGTCTGGGTCGAGGTGACATTGATGGCCGGGTAGGCGAATTTTCCTGCCTTCGCCCGGTCCAGCATCTCGGCGTAGACCTCGGGAGTTGCGATAGCCACGGGTGATCCGCTCCTGTCGGTGATGCGTCTTCGGATACTGCGACCCCGACCAGGAGTCGGGCACCTGCGTCATTGTCCCATCCCCGGCCCCGGGCTTCACCCCCGCGGGGGACACGCATCGCTTCCTGCGCCGTTGGCGGGTCTGAATGGATTAAAAAGGATCATCAGGGCATCAGTGTTGAGATCCGACGAAACCGGTGGCGCGTGATGGCGGGACGCACAGGACGCACGGCAGCACGCGTGACGGCAGGGAAGGGACGGGGAGGCCTGGCGGTGCGTGCGGGACGGCTGGCGGCGCGGACGGGACGGCTGGCCGTGGTGCTCGCGGTCGCCGCGGCGCTGGTCGGCGCGGGCGCCGGGGGCGCGGCGGCGGTGCAGGCGCCGAACGCCGCCGCGGCGAGTGCCCCGCAGGACGCCTGCGGCGCGCTCGCCGCGGACCGGGCGACCGCGCCCGCCGAGCGCGGGCCTTCCGGCGCGGACGCGAAGGCCGCCGGAACCGCCGCGCAGACCGTCTCCTACCGGCAGCCGACCCAGCTGCCGATCGGGCTGTGGTCAGCCGCCGCGATCACCCTGCGGGTGCCCGCGGGCACCGGGACGGTCCGGCTCGACCTCGTCAGCAAGGGGTTCAGCACCGACTCGGTGGAGGTCCAGCACTGGGTGCCGACCGCGCACAAGTGGGTGGACCTGGCGGTCAGCGGCGGCGCGGGCGACTTCCCGACCAAGGGCGGCTTCAGCTTCCCGCTGAGCACCACCGCCGCCGTGGCGAAGCCCTTCGCGCGCACCGTCGCGCTGCGGCTGCAGGACCTGGACCGGCCCGGCAGCCTCGCCGTCACCGCTTCCTACACCGACGCGCACCACCACGTGTACCGCGCGCCGGTGCTGCGCTCGACGGTCACCCGCCCGCAGACCCGGGTCACCGGCTGGCCCGCCCACGCCGTCCTGGTCCGCGGCGGCGCCGCGCAGAAGGTCACCATGACCGTGCACAACACCACCGACCGCGCCTACCCGTCCGTCGCCACGCTGTTCTACGCCTACGGGATGGGCGGCAACCAGGTGCTCGCACCGGACGACCTGGTGCTGCAGCAGTACCTGGCCGGGACCGGCTGGATCCGGCTCCCGCTGACTGCCAGCCCCTGCGACCCGGGCATGAGCGCGGTGCCGCGCCCGGTCGCGGGGACCCGGCTGGCGCCCGGCGCCACCGAGACGGTCCAGCTCAGGCTGGCCGTCGCCGCGACCGCGCCGCCCGCGGTGACCCACGCGGAGGCCGGGTTCTCGGTGCAGAGCGGGGACGCCACGCTGGCGTCCACCTCCCTGCCCTTCACCCTGCGGGCCCCCGCGGTTACCCCGGCCGCACCGGGAGACCACGGGCAGAGGCGTTAGTCTGCGCGGGTGACCACCATGACCCTCGCGTTGGGCGTCTCCGACCTCCTCAACGCCAAAGCCCTGATCTCCCAGGTCGGCACGGTCGGGCTGCTCGCGATCATCTTCGCCGAGACCGGGCTGCTCGTCGGCTTCTTCTTCCCCGGCGACTCGCTGCTGATCCTCGGCGGGGTGGCCGCGTCCAGCGCGGGCTACCAGGTGCTGGGCGCGCAGATGCCGATCGGGGTGCTGCTGGTGGGAGCCCCGCTGTGCGCGATCGCGGGGGCGCAACTGGGTCACCTGATCGGCGCCAGAACCGGGCCGAGGCTTTTCAACAAGCCGAACTCACGGCTGTTCCGGCGCGAGCACGTGGAGAAGGCCGAGGCCTACTTCGTGAAGTTCGGCCCGGCCAAGGCCGTGCTGATGGCCCGTTTCATCCCGGTCGTCCGGACCTTCCTCAACCCGGTCGCCGGGATGCTGGAGATGCCCGCGCGGACGTTCCTGCTCTGGAACGTGATCGGCGGGGTGATCTGGACCGAGGCCATGCTGCTGATCGGCTACCAGTTCGGCGCGTCGCTGGCCCCGGTCATCGACACCTACCTGATCCCGGCGATGGCGGTGATCGTGCTGCTGTCGGTCGCGCCGATCGTGGTCGAGGTGCTGCGGGAACGCCGCAGGAAGGCAGCGGGGGCGCTGCCCGAGCAGGCGGCGGAGGGCTCCGCCCTGCTGCCCCCGGCCGAACCGGCGGGGGCGGCGGGCTCCGCAGGGGGCGGCGGCGGACGGCACCGCAAGCGCTGACGCCGGGCCGGCCCCCGCAGGCTCAGAGGCCGAGGTCGGTCAGTTGGTAGGCGGCGAGGTACGGCAGGCCCTGGGCCTCGACCGTCGGGGCGGCACCGCGCTCGACGATGACCGCGACCGCGACCACCTCGCCGCCGGCCTCCCGTACCGCCTCGACCGCGGTGAGCGGCGAGCCGCCGGTGGTGGACGTGTCCTCGACCACCAGCACCCGGCGGCCCTTGACCTCGGTGCCCTCGATCCGGCGCTGCATCCCGTGCGCCTTCTGCGCCTTGCGGACCACGAACGCGTCCAGCCGCTGCCCGCGCGCCGCGGAGGCGTGCAGCATCGAGGTGGCGACCGGGTCCGCGCCCAGGGTGAGCCCGCCGACGGCGTCGAACTCCAGGTCGGCGGTGAGGTCCAGCATGACCTGGCCGACGAGCGGCGCGGCCTGCCCGTCCAGGGTGATCCGGCGGAGGTCGATGTAGTAGTCGGACTCCAGGCCCGAGGACAGGGTCACCTTGCCGTGGACCACGGCCTTGGATTTGATCTGGTCGAGAAGCGCGTCGCGGTGGTTGCTCATGAGGCCCCAGCTTAGGGCTCGCGTCAGTGCGCGACCCGCCAGGTCCAGGTGGTCCGGGCTTCCAGCGGGTCGACCATGGTGACCAGACGGGGGGCGGTGTTGATGCCGTTCGGGGGGCCGGTCTGCGGCTCGACGCAGAGGGCGTCGTCCGGCTCGTCGAAGACCACCAGCCAGTCGCAGTCGGCGGTGATCTCCAGGCTCAGCTCGCCCTCCCAGACCACGGTCGCGGCGACGCCGTCCGGCAGGCCGAAGCAGTCGTCACGCGGGCCGGGGACGGCGTCGATGCGGCGGCCGGTGGGGAGGTGGTCCGCGCCGCGCTCCTCCTGCCAGGCCGGGGCGAAGTCCAGTCGGGCCTCGGCACCGCCGTCGGTGAGCTGCTTGCGGAACCAGGGGTGCCAGCCGAGCTGCGCCGGGAAGGAGTCGGCGGCGGTCTCCACCGAGAGGGTGGTCCGCAGCGACTCGGCCGTCAGCTCGAACAACTGGGTGACCCGGCCCCGGTACGGCCAGGGGTCGGCCAGGTCGTAGTAGAACGCCGCGCTGACGGTCGTGCCGTCGTCCGTGACCGGCGTGGCTGCGCGCCATGCGGTGCGGACGCCGGTGCCGTGGATGGCGTGCGGCGGCATGTCGACCGGGAGCCGATGCGCCACCTGGCCGTTGTTCCAGCGGCCGTGGTCGACCCGGCCCGCCCACGGCACCATCGGGAAGGAGCCGTACCCGAACACGCCCTCCTCCCGCGCGGCCACGCCCTTCGCCGTCACCGTCTCCGCGGTCCGCAGCAGCTCGGTGCCGCCGACCCGAAGGCTGCCGAGGCGGCAGCCTTCGCCGGGGAGGACGGTCAGCTCGACCTCCCCGGCGGCGAGTCGGACCGGCGCGGTGCCGCTCTGTGGCAGGGGCCGCGACCCGGGCTGAGGCTCGGGCTGGGGCTCGGGCTGGGATGCAGCGGCCGGGGTGGTGGGTAGCGGGGCGGAAGGTGACACGGGGCCTCCAGGCGCGGTGGGTCGGTTTTCGGTGGAGCGGGCGGCGAAGGTCAGTGCATAGAGCTGAGCGCTGGTCAGTGAGTATTCACTCACGTCGGCCTGACGCCCTCTCAACTGGATCCCAGCGACAAGCGGGGGCAAGCGCGTCCGCAGTGTCCGCCGCGTCAGCCGCGTCTGCGGATGGTGCGGACCAGGATCACGGCACCGCCGAGCAGCGCCACTCCGCCGCCCACCACCCACGGCAACCGGCTGTGCTCGACGTCCGCGGACGGCGGTTCGCCCATCCGGCGCTCCGGCGAGCCCCACCGCGCCGCCGCCCGGGAGCGCGCGCTCCGCGGCGGGAGGGCGGGGCCGTACCGACCGCTGGGCGGGGCGTGGTCGACCTCCTCCGCGCTACGGCCGACGATGCTGCGGCGGTTGCCGGGGGCCTCCGGCCAGGGCTCGTTCAGGGCAGCCGCGGCGTTGAACGCGGCGGGCTCCTCGATCATGAACAGCCCGGACTCGTCCGGGACCTCCAGGTCGGCCAGATCGGCCAGGTCGGAGAGGTCCGAGAGGTCGGCCAGGTCACCGAGGTCGGTCAGATCGGCCAGGTCGGTCAGATCGCCGAGGTCGATCGGCTGGTACGACTCGTCCGCTCCCCCGACGACGCCGGGGCCGAGCCCGCCGGTCACCTCGGGGTCGGCGGTCATCGCGGCACAGAAACGATCCAGCAGGCGCCGGGCGGCGAGCACCAGTGCCTGCGGCGGGAGATCCTCTATCCGGCCCTTGCCGCCGAAGTCGCCACGGAACACGATCCGGGTCCCCACCGGGCCCTCGGTGAACGTGCTGACCTGCAGCGTTCCCGCGACCTCGCCGCTGCCGACGGACTGCACCGCCCGGATCAGGAACACCGGGTCAGCGTCTCCGGAGTCCCCGGCGTCCCCGGTCAGCCGGAGTTCGCTGCGGTAGGTGATGGAGTTGCTGCCGACCCGGAGTTTGAGGCGTCCGGCCAGCAGCGGAAGGTCGTGCCCCTCCTGGCCCGCGGGCTCCTGCGCGGTGAACCCGGGCAGGCATCGGGCCAGCACATCGGGCCGTCGCAGCGCCCGGCGGACGGTGTGCTGCGGCAGCGGTACCAGAACCTCATGCTCCATGTCTTGGAAGCCTACAGACCACCCGGCGCGGGAGGAGTGCACAATGCGGCGAGTTCCACAGAACGCGCGACCCTCGGCACGGGTACGGCGGCAGCATCACCGCGGGTGCGGCGACAGCCTCCGCGCACCCTCACCGCGGGTGCAGCAGCGTGGACGGGGCCTGGTCGCGGACCGGGCGGCGGGTGTCGGCCAGGGTCTCGGCCAGCCGCAGCGCGGCGGCGTCCAGGCTGCCCGGCACCGGGACGGCGTCGCTGGACGGCCGCAGCACCGGCTGCTGGACCGAGGCCAGGATGAACCCCCAGTCGGCGGGCCCGTCGCAGCCGCGGTCGGCCGGGACGGAGTAGTCGACCGTCCGCAGCCCGGTCGAGCGGAGGGTGCCGTCCGCGTCCCAGTAGGCGCCGTCGGCGACCGACCCGGCGTGGACGGCGAGTCGGCCGCCGGGGGCCAGCATCCGCTGGACCAGGCCGTAGAACTCCTGGGTGTAGAGCTTGCGCCCGGCGTCCAGGTCCGGGTCCGGCAGGTCGGCGACGATCACGTCGTACGGCTGCTGCCGTCCGGACGCCGCCGTGCGCAGCCAGGCGAAGGCGTCGGCGGTCACCACCCGGACCCGGGGATCGGCCAGCGCGTGCTGGTTCATCCGGGTCAGCACCGGGTCGGTGCGGCCGAGCCGCAGCACCTCGGGGTCGAGCTCGACCACGGTGACCTCCTGGACCCCGGGGGTGCGCAGCGCCTCGGCCGCGGCCAGGCCGTCCCCGCCGCCGAGGACCAGGACCCGGGCGTGCGCGCCGACCATCGCGGGCTGCACCAGCGCGGCGTGGTAGCGGGCCTCGTCGGCGCCGCAGACGGCGAGCCGTCCGTCCAGGAACATCCGCAGCGCGGGGAGGCTGCGACCGGCCGTCGACGCCGGCAGCGGGTAGCCGTCGGCGGCCTTGCGCTGCGGCGGGACCTGCCCGGCGGGCGCCCCGCCGGCGACGGCGCCCGGGACGCCGCTCGGCCCGCTCGTGGTGCTGTCCGGCCCGGTGGAGCCGCCCACGGAGCCGTCCCCCGCGCTGCCCGCGGCGGCGCTCGCCCGGTCCGGACGCGGCGGTGGCGGACCGCCCGCCGGGCCGGTGAGCACGATCTCCTGGTAGCGGCTCTGCGCCGCGAAGCGGATCGGCGCCCCGTACAGGGCGTGCCTGGCCGCCCGTTCGAACGCGCCGGTGAGCGCCGCGGCGACGGCGAGGACCACCAGCACCGTCCCGCAGATACCCCAGAGCAGGGCCCGGACCCGGCGGGAGGGCTCCCGGGGGAACAGCCAGAGCACCACGAAGCCCCCGGCCACGGCGTTGACCCCGCCGGTGACCAGCGCGCCGGTGGCCTGTCCGAGCAGCGGCAGCAGCAGGAACGGGAAGGCGAGCCCGCCGATCAGCGCGCCCACGTAGTCGGCGGCGAAGAGGTCCGCGACGGCGCGTCCGGCGTCCTGCCGGCGGATCCGCTGGATCAGGGTCATCAGCAGCGGGATCTCCGCGCCGATCAGCATCCCGATCAGCAGCGAGAAGCCGACCAGGGCCGCACGGTAGTGGCCGATCCAGACGAAGCAGCCGTACAGGGCCAGCACCGAGAGCCCGCCGACCAGCGCTAACGCGCTCTCCACCAGCGCGAACGAGGTGGCCGGACGGCGGGTGAAGCGTTTGGCGAGCAGCGAGCCGACGCCCATGGCGAAGACCATCACCGAGAGCACCACGGACGCCTGGGTGACCGAGTCGCCGAGCAGATAGCTGCCGAGGGCGACCAACTCCAGCTCGTACACCAACCCGCAGGCGGCGCAGACGAACGCCGCGAGCAGCACCAGCAGCCTGGCGGCGCGTCCGCCGACGGCCGACGGCTGCGAGGGTCCTGCTGAATGGTTGATCACGAACAAACGTTAGGCGACGTCAGGGCACGGCCACCTCCCCCGGAGGGGTGATAGGCAGGTGCACATCATTGACACGTCGAGCGCCTGGTCTAATTCGCCGCGAATCATCCGGAAATGCGATCTGCTACGCGGCGGCCCCGTCCCTGAGTTTCAGCGAGGAACGGGTGCACACCAGCCGTCCTTCCTGCGGATACGCATGCCAGGTGCGCCAGGAGACCTCACGCTCGCCGCCGCCCGCCAGCAATGCGGTGAAGGCCGTGGGATCGCCCGGAAACACCCCGGCGAGACCGTACGGATGGTTCTCCACCAGCGCCAGCAACTCCTGGGCGCGGCAGGCGAAGCCCTGGACCGGAAGGCTTTCCACCCGGGCGGCGAATTCGTACTCCCAGTCCTGCAACCGCTCCGCGGCTCGGGCCGGAAGCGGAGTGCGGCGCCCCGGAAGGCAGGCCACCGTCTCCGAGCAGCGGCTCGTACCGGCTCCGAGAACCACCTGGTGGGAGGCTCCGAGCAGGCGTAACTGGAGGTCCACCGGGCCGATCCGCAGATCCAGCACGGCCAGTGCGGGCAGTTCCGCGGCGCCGAGGCGCCAGGCCAGGTCACCGGCACGGGTGTCGGTGTAGGAGGTGTGAAGGGTGGTGAGCATTCTTGGCTCCGCGTACTCGGGTCACTCGAGGGCGCCGGGATCGGAACAGCCGTCCTGGGCATAGTCGCCCTGCGACAGCAGGTCAATCAGGGGACGTCATAAGCAGGGAAGCACGAATACTCCGCGTCGGTAGAACATTTACCCAACTTCGACGGCCCGGCATCATTCCCCGGTGGATTGCTTGCCCTTGTGACTGAAGCCGTGTCCAAGTCTGCTCGTTGACGTGGGAAAACCTTCCCGCCGAAGCCGGAGCGGTCTATCCGGTCACATGCCGAGGGCAATCAACTCCGGCACATTCCGCCACAGTTCATCACTCCTACGAGGGTCACTCGCACGGCACAACCCGCTGTCAACCGGCATCGCACGACCACTCCGCGGAGTGACCGCGAGCCCGCGCACCCGCCCGGCGGCGGAATGCGCGATGATCGGGACGCACAGCGGCCCTGCCGCACCGCCCGTCACCGCACCGCACTGCCCGTCACCGCACCGCACTGCCCGTCACCGCACCGCACCGCCGCACGAGCGCAACCACGACGCCGAGGAGCTGGAATGAGCGCGAGGCCGCTGCTGAACCGCCGTCTGAACGGCCTGGGAACAACCATCTTCGCCGAGATGTCGGCCCTCGCCACCGCGACCGGGTCGATCAACCTCGGCCAGGGCTTCCCGGACACCGACGGCCCGCGCGAGATCGCCCAGGCCGCCGCCGACGCGGTACTGAACGGCCGGGGCAACCAGTACCCGCCCGGCCCCGGCATCCCCGAACTGCGGACCGCCGTCGCCGAGCACCAGCAGCGCTGCTACGGCCTGACCTACGACCCGGACAGCGAGGTCCTGGTCACCGCGGGCGCCACCGAGGCCATCGCCGCCGCGATGCTCGCCCTGCTCGAACCCGGCGACGAGGTCATCGCCTTCGAGCCGTTCTACGACTCCTACGCCGCCTGCATCGCCATGGCCGGAGCCACCCGCGTCCCGCTAACCCTGCGCGCACCCGACTTCCGCCCCGACCTGGACCGGCTCCGCGCCCTGGTCACCCCGCGCACCCGGCTGCTGCTGCTCAACACCCCGCACAACCCCACCGGCATGGTGCTGACCCCGGACGAGCTGTCCGCCATCGCCGAACTCGCCTGCGAACGCGACCTGTTGGTCGTCACCGACGAGGTCTACGAACACCTGGTCTTCACCGGCGGCCACCACCCCATCGCCGCCCTGCCCGGCATGCGCGACCGCACCGTCACCATCTCCTCCGCCGGCAAGACCTTCTCCTTCACCGGCTGGAAGGTCGGCTGGGCGACCGGCTCGCCCGACCTGATCGCCGCCGTCCGCACCGCCAAGCAGTACCTGACCTACGTCAGCGCGGGCCCGTTCCAGTACGCCGTCGCCGAAGCGCTGCGCCTGCCGGACAGCTACTTCACCACCCTCCGCACCGACCTGCTGCGCAAGCGCGACCTCCTCGCCGACGGCCTGCGCGCCGCCGGCTTCGAGGTCTACACCCCGCAGGGCACCTACTTCATCACCACCGACATCACCCCCTTCGGCGAGAAGGACGCCTACGCCTTCTGCCGCACCCTCCCCGAACGCTGCGGCGTCGTCGCCATCCCCAACTCCGTCTTCTACGACGACCCCGACGCCGGACGAAGCCAGGTCCGCTTCACCTTCTGCAAGCAGGACGACGTCCTCAGCGATGCGACAGCACGGCTGCGGCGTCTGGGGGGCTCGGCAGTGCTCACGTCACCCGGTGACGCCGGATAGTGGCCCGGCCGTCCGTTGGAGCTCCTCCAGTGAGGGCATGCCCTCAGCGAATCCCCACGGCGACCTGACTGTCACCGACCTCGACGCACGACGGGTCTGCTGATCGACGTGCCCGATGACGCGGAGAGCCAGGCTGTCGCACGGCTGATCACCACCCGGATGGTTCGCGAGGCTGCTGCGGCTCCGGCCAGTTGGTGGGACGCGGACGAACCGCGGCTGCCCGACGAGTGGCGGCGGGTGGCGGCGGTCCTGAACACGGGGCTGTGGCTGACCCCTGACGAGCTCCAGGCACTGAGCGATGCCGACGGCCGACCGACCCGGCACGAACTGATCCGAATCTCGGACACCCCCGAGCCGTGAACCCCCCGCCGGCGAACCGGTGCAACGCCTCTTCCTGCACACCAGGCGCCGGAGCGCCTACGATCCGCGGCGGGGGCGTCAACCGGAGGGGAGGATCGGTGGACCACATCTGCCCGTACCGTTGCGGGCCGGCACGGCGGAGGGGGTGTTCGTGGCACCGGACAGTGATGTGACCGAACAGCGCGAGCCGGCGTGGTACCGGGTCGCGCTGCGGACGTGGCGATCGGGCGGCGGTGTGCTGCCGACGACGCGCGACGGGGCCGAGATCGCGGTCATCGCCACAGTGGTCTGCTGGCGGATCATCACCCTGGCGCTGATCCTGGTCGCGGTCCCGGATGCCTTCGCCCACTCGTCGCGGATCTGGATCGACGTCACGCTGCTCAGCCTGGTGGTGGTGGAGTCGGCCGTCGCGATGGTCCGGATCATCCGCTGCCGCAACTGCATCAGTCTGCGGTGGGCCGTCACCGAGACCGTACTGGGCGTGGCGTGCCTCCTGGCCGAGCCGCTCTACGTCCCCGTCGACGACCGGGTCTCCACCTGGGTCGGGTGGGCGCCGGCTCTCGCCGTGAACGTCACCGTGACGGCGGCGGTGGCGTGCCGGCGCAGTTCGCACACCCTGATGCTGGTGGGGCTGCTCGCGACCGCGTACGTAGCGGTCAGCTACCCCGCGGTGGGCCAGAGCGCGGATCGCGGAACCGTCGTCAGCAACACGCTCACCTATCTCGCGTTCGGTCTGCTCGTGCGCGGGATGGCCAACATGATCCGCCGGTTCGGAAGGGACGCCGACGAGGCGCGCGACGCGGCCAGCGAGGCCCGTGCCCAGGTGGAACTCGAACGGCACCGTCGCCTGCTGCACGACCCGGCGAGCCTGCTGCGCTACCTGGCCGACCCCGATCTCGACCCGCGCCTCGCCGGAGTCGTCCGCGAGCAGGCACTGGCCGAGGCGAACCGCATCCGCGCGTTCCTCGACCCCGAGCACACCGTCCCGGGCTCCCGCAGTGCCGCGGACGGCGAGACGTCGACCCTGTTGGCCGATGCCGCACGGGCCGCGGCTGCCGGGTTCACCGACCTGCCCATCGAGTTGGTGCTGCACCTCGCCGACGGCGTGCAGCTCAGCCCGCCCGCCTCGCGGGCGCTGACCGCGGCGACCGCGACCGTGCTGCACAACGTGCGCCGCCACGCCGGGCCCGGCGCGAGCGTCGTGGTGCACGGTGACCACCACCCTGGCGACGGCTCGTGGGAGATCACCATCCGTGATGACGGACAGGGCTTCGACCCGTCACGTACCGCGCCCGGCTACGGTCTGCGCGAAGTCGTCGGTACCGCACTGGCGGAGCACGGCATGAGCAGCCACATCCACTCCCAGCCGGGAAACGGCACCACTGTCACCATCCGAGGAGCCGCACGATGACCACCGGACCGACCGCCGGCGCCCCCACCCCCCAGCGATGCGTTCGGGTCGCGGCCGTCGATGACGACACCGTCATCCGACGCGGGCTCCCGCTGCTGCTGCGGAACGTCGACGTCGTAGGCGGCTACCCGAGCATCGACGGCCTCCTCCAGGACGCGCCGCAGGTCGAGGTGGTGCTGCTCGACCTGGTACTCAGAGGCACTGGCGGTCCCGGACCCGTCCAAGGGGCCGCCGCCATCCGCGCTGTCGCGCGCGCCGGGTACCGGATCCTGATCTACACCAACGAACGCCGCCCCGCCGTCCTGGTCACCTGCCTGGCTGCCGGCGCCCACGGCATCGTCCACAAGGCCGAACCCGTCGACGCGCTGGAGGCGGCGATCGCCGCGGTGGCCGACGGGGAGGTGGTGATCACCCAGGCCCTGGTCGGGCTCGCCGAACTCGCCGAACGCCGCGGTGAACTGCCCACCCTCACCGAACGGCAGCGCCAGGTCCTCGCCGCCCGGTCCCGCGGCGAACGGTTCCAGTCGATCGCCGACCGCTTCTACATCACCCGCAAGACCGCCGAGGAACACATGGCCGTCGTCAACGGCAAATTCGCCGACTTCCTCCGTGACCACTCCCCGGCGGACCTCGAACGACTCCTCGGCATCGCGCCCGGCGACGTCCTCGGGTAGCCGCCGGTACCCGGGCTATTCCGGGTTCAAGCCGGGCCCCGTCCTCGGCCAGGCTTGGTCGGCAGGAGACGACTGCCGGCGATGGCCGGTGAGGGGACGGTACGGATATGGGATTCCTCGCCAATCGTTCGAACGCACGCAGGACCGAGCCGCTGGTGATGCCCCTCGGTCCGTGGCTCGACGAGGCGCACCGCAAGGCGCCGTTCGTGCCGAAGGACCAACTGCTCGGGTGGGCCGGAATCGGCACCGTGCTCACGGCGCCGCTCACGTGCAACACCAGCGTGATGCCCGACGGCAGGCAGAACTCCCTCGCGCGGTGGTTGCGCGAGCAGCCGTCGATCCTGCGTTTCGACAGCTCGCCCCGCGGGAGCAGCACCCTGGACCTGGGCGGCGTCCGCGGGCTCGGCGAGTGGAAGCGGGACTGGTCGTTGCGGTTCACCCGCTCGGAGTCGGCCGGTCAGTGCGTCACCGATGTCCCGGTGTTCGCGACCAAGGACAACGTGATCGTGAACCCGGAGGCCCTTGAGAAGACGCGGGGAGTCCTCGCCGGGACCCTCGCCCAGGGACCTGCCCTGCGTGTTCGCGAGGGCCGGCCGGACGCGGACGGGCAGATTGCGACGATCCGGCTGGATCATGCCGGCTCGCCCCTGGAGAACGACTTCCACATGCCCCCGCACCCGTCGGCGGCGGCGCCCTGGGCCGTCACGGCATCATCCGCGTCGGTCCTTGAGGCGGCGGGGACGTTCCGGTTCCGCACCGCCCCGGGTGACGAACCGGGGCTGGACCTGATCTACCTGGCCGCCGACGGGGATCCGGCCCGCGGTGTGCTGCGCGTGCGGCAGAACGGCCCGGAGGCCTGCCTGCTGGACGCCCCGCCCATCGGCGGCGACGTCTCCGTGCAGGTCCGTTGGAAGCGGCGCCTGGCCACCACCCTGAACTGGCTCAGCATCTCCAGGAAGCTTACGGACGCGGCGTCGCAGCTGGCCCAGTTCCGTGACGCGGTCATCGGCGACACGGGGACGAAGCAGGGATGGCAGCCGGTCTGGACGGACCAGATCCTGGCCCCGGCCTGGCAGCTGACCCCCGGCAGCGGCGAATTTCCGGTGTGCGTGCGGCTCCGCAGCGAACGAGGTTTCCAGGGAGCGGACTGCGGACGACGGGCCATGGACTCCGTCGCCGCCTTCCGCCGCGGTTTCGGCGGTATCAGCGGGAAGAACACGGTCTGGGGCTCACGTCGCCCCTCCCGCCTGACCCTGGACCAGGGCAAGAGCCTGCTGTCCCGAGTGCGGTTCGGATGCCACACCGAGGAGTCCGACGCGGTGTCCGGAGCGGTGGTCCCCGACCCGGCCCACTTCTGGGAAGTGCAGTGGCAGATGGTCGACGGCTCCTGGAACGACACCGTCCTGACCGTCACCGGCATGACCCGGATGCGGGATCTGCTCCCGTACGCCCAGGAACTGCAGGCCTACCTCGACGCGTACTGCGACCTCGCGCTCGGCTACGACCCCGACATCCAGTTCACCACGGTAGCCATCGCCTACTGACCGGGTCCGACCATCCGACACACAGAGAACGGGGCCCCGCCATGTCCGACCCGTCCAACCCGTCCAACCCGTCCAACCCGATCACCGAACCGAAGCGCCGCCCCAGCCAGGTCAGGCGCGCCGGCGAGGGCCTGCTGGTCGCCGGCCTGGGCGCCGCCGCATGGGTGCTGTTCTTCCTGATCAGCTCCCTGGTGCACATCCGCTTCCTGCCGCTGCCGGTGATCGGGCTCCTCATGATCGCCGCAGGCCTGTACTGGGCGTTCAGCCGGGACAGGCACGGCACCGGATCCGGCGGGGCCGACTCGTGACGGCGTCCCCCCGCACGGCCCACGGCAGGAGCGCCACCATCACCCTCCAGAAGCGGAGTTGAACGTGAGACGAGTGCCCTTGGCGGCCGTCCTCGCAGCGATCGTCGCACTGAGTGCGTGCAGCAGTCAGGACGGTTCGACAGGAGGTGCCGCCGACGCGTCGCCGACAGCCGAAGCGTCGACCGCCCCGCGGGCGTCGAGTGCGCCGGCAGTGACGCCGAGTTCGCGTGCGCCCGCGGTGTCGGTGCTACCACCCGGGCAGCAGACCTACCAGGCCACGCAGACGACCGGCGACGGCTACAAGCAGACGATGAGCCTGACCCTCCACCCCGCGATCCCAGGACGCGATCTCGCCGTCCTGAAGGCCGCCTGGTCCGCCGTCGGAGGCATCGGGCCGGTTCCCTGCCTGGACGCGTCCGACATCAGCGGAACCACCGTCGTCACCATCCCGACGCACAGCAGCGTCTACGCCGTCGGCACTCTGACGATCACCAACAACACCGCCGACTTCGGAAGCGGCGGCATGAGGTGGGACTTCATCGTGCCGGGCCTCTCCTACGGCGCGGCGATGGGTTTCGGGTACTCCGACGGACCCGAATGCGACGGCCTGGACTCCGGAACGCTCACCAGCCCCCACTGGACACACGACACCTGGGGGCCGGTCCCGGTCGTGGTCGCGTACGGCGACATCGTCAATCCCAACCACCCCGACGGCGACTACAGCACCGTGGCGAAGGCGCCGCTCCAGCTGCTGGATACCGGCACTCTCCAGACCCTCGCCATCACCTCCGGCGGAACACCGGTCACGACCATCGCGATCGTCCCTGCCAGTCCTGCGTGGCTCCAGCAGGCACAGGGGCCGGGATAGTCGGTACGGGGTCATCTCGTCGGTTCGGACGGACAGGGCGAGCGCGCATCCCGGCTCCGCGGCCGAGTCAGCGGGCGGCGTCGGTGTTCTTGCGGCGGGTGGCGCGCAGGGCTCGGCGCAGGGAGAGGGCGAAGAGGGCGGCGACGGCTGCCGGGGGCAGCCACCAGGCGTTGGTGCCGGTGTGGGTCAGGGCTGCCGTCGCCGCGAGAGCAAGAACGACGCCCAGGGCGATGCGCCAGTCGTCGCCGACGACGAAGTCGTACCAGAACGCGGCGAAGGCTCGGATCCGGGTCATCGCAGGCTGCCTTCCACGGGTGGCGAGTCGGGCGCGGGTGCCGTCGGCGTCCCGCCGCGGCGCAGCAGCGCGGCGCAGCCGACGGCGAGCAGGGCCACCGCCGGGACGATGACCAGCAGGGCCGTGTCGGATCCCGGCCAGTGCGCGCCAGCGCCCTCGGTGGACCAGAACAGGCCGAAGGAGGTCAGCATCGTGCCCACGGCGAACTTCATGGTGTTCTCGGGCACCCGGGCCAGCGGTGCCCGGATCGCCACGCCGACCGCGGCGACGGTCAGCACGGCGGCGAGCGCACCGAACACCGCGAGCGGGACGTCGCGCTGGTTGTCGCCGAAGGTGACCACGATGAAGGCGACTTCGAGCCCCTCCAGGAAGACCCCCTTGAAGGACAGGGTGAAGGCGTACCAGTCGCGGACCCTCCCGCGCCCGCCGGTGGCCGCGGCCCCCGCCGCGGCGACCTGCTGGGCGTAGGCCGCGTCCTCGTCGTGCAGGGCTTTGTGTCCGGAGGCGCGGAGCACCGCCTTGCGCAGCCACTGCAGCCCGAACACCAGCAGCAGCGCGCCGACCAGCAGCCGCAGTGGATCCAGTGGGATCAGGCCGATCGCCGGGCCCAGCACGGCGACCACGGCCGCGAGCACGACCAGCGCGGCGGCCGTCCCCTGCAGGGCAGAGCCCCAGTGCCGACTGGTGCCCGCCGCCAGCACGATGGTCAGCGCCTCCACGGCCTCCACCGCGCAGGCCAGGAACACCGTCAGGAAGAGAACCCAGGCGCTCATCCGGTCGACGGCCCGTCAGTTATGTCCAACTCCGAATCCGAGCCCAGCAGTTGACGCAGCAACTGCTCGTCCCCGGAGGACAGGTCCTGAACGAAGCGGGCGAGCACCGCGCCGCGGTTCGAGTCGGACTCCAGCTCCCGGCGCATCCGCCGGGCGGTCAGCCCGTGGCTGTCGGCGACCGGCGCATAGGCGAAGGCCCGGCCCCGCTTGGTGCGGCCGAGCAGGCCCTTGGCGCGCATCCGGGAGAGCACGGTGACCACCGTGGAGTAGGAGAGGCCGCCGCCCAGCCGCCGCAGCGCCTCGCCCGCGGTGAGCGGTTCGCCGGACGCCTGCAGCAGCGCCAGCACCTCGGCCTCCAGCGCCCCGACCGGTCTGCGTTCGTCAGCCACAGCCTCAGCCCCTCCCCACTGAACTTCTACGATCTTGTAGAAGCAGAGTCTGCCACGCCAGACCCGCCACCGCCCACCCGCTTACCCACTCGCTTGCTATCGTCGCCAGCGCACCGGGCCAGGACGGTCCGGACGGCTTCGGGGGAGGAACACCGAATGGACAGGCCCAGCTACGACGCGGTGCTGTGCGACCTCGACGGAGTGATCCGGTTCTACGACCACACCGAGGTGCACGCGCTGGAACGCGCCGCCGGGCTGCCCGAGGGCAGCACCGCCGAGGTCGCGTTCGCGCCGGAGGCCGACCTGCCGCTGCTGCTCGGCCGGATCAGCAGGGACGACTGGGTGGACGCGATCGCCCGCGGCCTGGCCGGACGGACGTCCGCGGAGCAGGCACGCGCACTCGCGCAGGCGTTCGGCTACGCGCCGTCCTGGGCGGACGCCGAGGCGGTGGCGCTGCTCCGGCAGGCCAGGGAGCGGACGCCGGTGGTGCTCGTCACCAACGCGACCACCTGGCTGGACGGCGACCTCGCCCTGCTCGGCCTGGACGACCTCGCCGACGCCGTGGTCAACAGCTCCCGCGTCGGCGTCGCCAAGCCGGACCCGCGGATCTACCGGATCGCCGCGGCCGAGGCCGGGGTCCCGCCGGAGCGCTGCCTGTTCGTGGACGACAACGAGGCCAACGTCGAGGCGGCCCGTGCGCTGGGGATGACCGGGGTGGTCCACACCGACCCCTCCGACCTGCGGCGCGCGCTGGCTGGCTAACGTTGTCGCGATGACCAGGGACCGCACAGCCGCAACCGCCGACGCCGCGGGCCCTGCCACCGGAGCCCACCCCGAGCGCACCGACGCGTCCCCGTCCCCGTCCCTGCCCCCGGGGCGGATACCCGTCCGACGCCTCGCCGCAGGCGTCGCCGGGTACGCGGCGGTGCGGGCGCTCGGGCTGCTGGCGCTGCTGCTGTACGGGCAGGCCCGGCACCGTTCGATGATGTTCCGGCTCGGCAGCGCCTGGGACGCGGGCTGGTACGTGCGGATCGTGCACACCGGCTACACCGTCTCCAACGGGCTGATCGGCAAGGACGGCATCCCCTACTCGCCGCGGGCGTTCTTCCCGCTGTTCCCGGCCCTGGCCGAACCGCTGCACCGGCTGCTGCCGCTCACCGCGGGCGGCGCGCTGGTCCTGGTCGCGACCGTCGCCGGGCTGGTCGCCGCGGCCGGGGTCTACGCCTGCGGCGCGTACTGCCACGGGCACCGGGCCGGGGTGGTCGCCGCGGTGCTGTGGGGGGTGCTGCCGCTGGCCGCGATCGAGAACATGGCCTACTCGGAGTCGCTGTTCACCGCGTTCGCCGCCTGGACCCTGTACGCGGCGCTGACCCGGCGCTGGCTGACCGCCGGAGCCCTGTCCGTCCTGGCCGGGCTGACCAGGCCGACCGCGATGGTGCTCACCGCCGCCGTCGCGGTCGCCGCGGCGACCGAACTCGCCCGCTGCCGCCGGGACGGCGACGGCGACACCCCGTGGTGGCGTCCGCTGGTCGCCGTGCTGCTGGCACCGCTGGGCTGGGTCGGCTACATGCTCTGGACCGGCTGGAAGGTCGGCTCCTGGACCGGCTACTTCCACATCCAGGACGCCTGGGGCTCCAGCTTCGACGGCGGGGCCTCGGCCGTCCGCCGGCTGCTCCACCTGATCGCCGGGACGCCGACCCACCCCGCCGCGGCCACCCCGCTGACCGGCGCCGCGCAGCACACGCCGCACATCGCCGCCGCCGTCTCGGCCCTGACCACGGTGGTGATGGCGGTGACGCTGCTGGCCTGCCTCGCCCTGTTCGTCCTCGCGGTACGGGGCCGACAGCCGCTGGTGCTGCTGGTCTACAGCGGCGCGCTGCTGGTGCTCGACCTGGGCAACTCCTCGTCCAGCCCGCCGCTGGCCCGCTTCCTGCTGCCCGCGTTCCCGCTGCTGTTCCCGCTGGCAGCACGGCTGGCGGGCCACCGACCCCACCCGCGAAGGCTGCCGAACGCGGTGCCCACCGCCGTGCTGCCCACCGCCGTGCTGGGCGGCTCCGCGCTGCTCTCCGCGCTGTACGGGATCGTCGTGGTCTTCCTCGCCGCCGCCCCGTCCTGACCGCGCACGACGCCCTCACCCCGATTTAGCCCGATTTACACCTTCTGGTACTTACGCAGCGTCAGAAAGGCCGCCACGGAGGTCAGCCCGATGCCGATCACCAGCATCAGCGGCATCACCCGGAACACCGGGCCCCAGCCGATGAAGTTGATCAGGGTCACCTGCGAGCTGAGGAACCGGTCGATCAGCAGGTACTTTCCGAGCGCCAGCAGCCCCGACGCCAGCACCGAGCCGACCACCGCCGCGAACACCACCTCGGCGATGAACGGCACCTGGACGTAGAAGTTGGACGCGCCGACCAGGCGCATGATCCCGGTCTCCCGCCTGCGGCTGAACGCCGAGACCCGGACCGTGTTGACGATCAGCAGCAGCGTCACCGCCAGCATGATGCCCATCACCACCAGCGCCACCACCTGCGCCCCGTTGAGCAGCCGGAACAGCGGCTTCAGCACCTGGCTCTGGTCCTCGCCGTAGGTCACCCCGGGCATCCCGCTGACCTGTTCGGTGATCTCCACGTACTGCCGGGAGTCCTTGAGCTTGACCTCCAGCGCACCGCCGAAGGCGTCGGTGTTGACATAGGGGAGCAGCGGCGAGTTTGCGAACTCCTTCTTGTACTCAGCCAGTTGATCCTCCGGCTTGAGCTGGTAGATCTTCTGGACCAGCCCGGTCTTCTCCAACTGCTGCCGCGCGGTGTCGATCTGATCCGTCGTCGCCGGGCCCGAGGCGCAGTTCTTGTACTTCGGGTTCGCCACGTCGTCCTTGGCACAGAAGTACACCGAGACCTCGACCCGGGAGGCCCAGTACCCCTGCATGGCGCCCACCTGGTCCCGCAGCAGCAGGGCCGCCCCGGCGAGGGCGAGCGAGAGCGCGACGCTGATGACGACGGCGACGGTCATCGTGAGATTTCGGCGCAAGCCGACGGCTATCTCGGCAAGGATGAACTGCGCGCGCATGACGTCCCGTCGGATCGAGGGCAGGGCCGGTAACAGCGGCCCAGTGTAGGCGGAAGCCTGTTCGACCCATGGGGCCAGCCGAACCTTCGCACACAATTCTCAGCCTCCGGCAGCGGGACCGGCCGGGAACCGACCCGTCGGCGCACACGCCGAAGGGCCGGCACGCGTCATGCGTACCGGCCCTTCGGGAGCCCGGTGTCAGTCCTCGGAGGAGTCGCCCTCGGGGGCGTCGCCGTCCTCGGTGTCCCCGTCCTCGGTGTCGACGTCCTTGGCCAGGCCGAGGCGGTCGGCCAGCCAGGCGTCGAAGCTGACGGCGGCCTGGGTCCAGTTGGCCGTCATGGCGACGAAGTAGTTGATGTTGACGCCCATGCCGACGATCATCTGCGCCTCGCCGATGACCCGGACCACGCCGTCGTCGTGGGTGTGCGTGTAGACCTTCGGCCACAGGGTCTCGCGGTTCCACTCGTCCAGGGCTTCGAGCAGCTCCTGCTTGGACTCGATCGGGTGCGCGCGGTCGTAGAAGGCGCGGACCGCGAACAGCTCCTTCTGCTCGCCGCGGAACATGTAGTACACGCGGAAGCCGTCCCAGGGGGCGAGCAGGTCGCCCTCCTCGTCCACCGCGTGCTTCAGCTCCATCTGGCCGAGGAGCTGGATCACCAGGTCCTGGTCGGGGATGACCACCGGCGGCGGGCCTTCGTCACCCGTCGACTGCGGCGGCTGCTGCGGCGCCCCGAAGGAGGGGATGGAAGACGGGTCGATGCTCATGATGGGCCGAGTTTCCCTTCGAATGGACTTACCGGCACCATCCTGCCTCATGCCCGCGCCAAGGCGAAGCCGTCCCCACAGACACGCGGACCACGGTCAACCGGGGGGGTTGCGGGGCAACCGGAGGACGCGGGGGGTGACGGGGGACGCGGGCGCGGGACGCGAGCGCGGGACGCGGGCGCAGTGAGGCGGGACGCGGGACGCGGGCGCAGTGAGGCGGGACGCGGGACGCGGGCGCAGTGAGGCGGGACGCGGGGCGCGGGCGCGCGGAGTGCCAAGGCGGGGACGGTAAGACGGGTGCGGTGAGGCGGGCGCGGGACGCGAGCGCGCGGAGCGGCAAGGCGGCGCGGGACGCGAGCGCGGGACGCGGGGACGGTAAGACGGGTGCGGGGCGCGGAGCGGCGAGGGGGCGCGGGAACGGGGACGGTAAGACAGGCGCGGGGTGCGGGCGCGGGACGCGGAGTGCCAAGGCGGGCGCGGGACGCAGAGGCGGTGAGACGGGCGCGGGGCCCGGCCAGCGCTCCGCTCCCCCCGCGTAGTTGGCTGCAGTGCGCCGGAGGCGCGAGACGGCGAGGAGCCCGCGCTACGGCGAAGGCCGACCCCACCAAGCGCCCCGCCACCAAGCACCCCACCGCCGTGCGGTGCCGCCGCGCCCCGCCGCCGGGTGCGGCACCGCCGGGATGCGGTGCCGCCGTGCGGCGGCGGGCCAGAGCCCCGTACCGGGCGGGCCCCAGCCCAGCTCGGGCCACTGCAGGCTGCTGGCGGCTACCCTTCCCCGGGCCCCGGCTTCTCGAACGACGTCACACCCACGCCACCGTCATCCACACCACTCGCCTCCGACTCCCCCGGTTCCGGCGCCGCCGCAGGCGCCCCCGCCGGAGCGTTCTCCGCCCGCCCGACCGTAAGCCGGTCCGCTCCCCCCTCCGCGTCGACCTCGACCGTGTCGCCGTCGCGGACCTCGCCGGAGAGGATCTCGCGGGCCAGCTGGTCACCGATCGCGGACTGCACCAGCCGCCGCAGCGGCCTCGCCCCGTACGCCGGGTCGTACCCGGTCAGCGCCAGCCACTCCCGCGCCGCCGGGCTCACCGCCAGCGTCAGCCGCCGGTCGGCAAGCCGCTTCGCGAGCGACGCGACCTGCAGGTCGACGATCCGGGCCAGCTCGTCCGTCCCCAGCGGGTCGAACACCACGATGTCGTCGAGCCGGTTCAGAAACTCGGGCTTGAACGCCGTCCGCACGGTCTCCAGCACCCGGTCCCGCTTCGCGGCGTCGTCCAGCGCCGGGTCGATCAGCCACTGCGAGCCGAGGTTCGAGGTGAGGATCAGGATGGTGTTCCTGAAGTCCACCGTCCGCCCCTGACCGTCCGTCAACCGGCCGTCGTCCAGCACCTGGAGCAGGATGTCGAAGACCTCCGGGTGCGCCTTCTCCACCTCGTCCAGCAGCACCACCCCGTACGGACGGCGCCGGACCGCCTCGGTCAGCTGCCCGCCCTCCTCGTAGCCGACGTAGCCGGGGGGCGCCCCGACCAGCCGCGCCACGCTGTGCTTCTCGCTGTACTCGCTCATGTCGATCCGGACCATGGCCCGCTCGTCGTCGAACAGGAAGTCCGCGAGCGCCTTGGCCAGCTCGGTCTTGCCGACCCCGGTCGGCCCGAGGAACAGGAACGACCCGGTCGGCCGGTCCGGGTCGGAGATGCCGGAGCGCGAGCGCCGCACCGCGTCGGACACCGCCTGGACCGCAGTGGTCTGGCCGATCAGCCGCCGCCCCAGTTCCTCCTCCATCCGCAGCAGCTTCGCGGTCTCGCCCTCCAGCAGCCGCCCCGCCGGAATCCCGGTCCAGGAGGCGACCACGTCGGCCACATCGTCCGGGCCGACCTCCTCCTTGACCATGGACGCGCTGCTCGCCTCCGTCCGCGCGACGTCCTGCGCGGTCGCCAACTCCTGCTCGGCGGCCGGGATGTCGGCGTACATCAGCCGGGACGCGGTGGTGAAGTCTCCGTCGCGCTGCGCCCGCTCGGCGGTGCCGCGCAGGTCGTCCAGGCGCTCCTTCAGCTCGCCCACCTTGTTCAGGGTCGACTTCTCCGCCTGCCAGCGCGCGGTCAACCCGGCCAACTGCTCCTGCCGGTCGGCCAGATCGCGGCGCAGCCGATCCAACCGGTCGACCGACGCGGCGTCGGACTCCTTGGCGAGCGCCATCTCCTCCATCCGGAGCCGGTCGACGGCGCGCTGCAGCTCGTCGATCTCCACCGGAGAGGAGTCGATCTCCATCCGCAGCCGGGACGCGGCCTCGTCCACCAGGTCGATGGCCTTGTCCGGCAGGAAGCGGGAGGTGATGTAGCGGTGCGACAGCGTGGCCGCGGCGACCAGCGCGGCGTCCGCGATCTGCACCTTGTGGTGCGCCTCGTAGCGGGACTTCAGCCCGCGCAGGATGGCGACGGTGTCCTCGACCGACGGCTCACCGACCATGACCTGCTGGAACCGGCGCTCCAGGGCCGCGTCCTTCTCGATCCGCTCGCGGTACTCGTCCAACGTGGTCGCGCCGACCATCCGCAGCTCGCCGCGGGCCAGCATCGGCTTGAGCATGTTGCCGGCGTCCATCGCCGAGTCGCCGCCGGCGCCCGCGCCGACGAGCGTGTGCAGCTCGTCGATGAAGGTGATGACCTGCCCCTCGGACTGCTTGATGTCGGCGAGGACGGCCTTCAGCCGCTCCTCGAACTCGCCGCGGTACTTCGCCCCGGCGACCATCGCGCTGAGGTCCAGCGAGACCAGCCGCTTGCCGCGGAGCGACTCCGGCACGTCCCCGGCGACGATGCGCTGGGCCAGGCCCTCCACCACCGCGGTCTTGCCGACGCCGGGCTCGCCGATCAGCACCGGATTGTTCTTGGTCCGGCGGGACAGCACCTGCACCACCCGGCGGATCTCCTGGTCCCGGCCGATGACCGGGTCCAGCTTGCCGTCGCGGGCGGCCTGGGTGAGGTCGGCGCCGTACTTCTCCAGCGCCTTGTAGGTGCCCTCGGGGTCGGCGGAGGTGACCCGCGCACTGCCCCTGACCTCCTTGAACGCCGCCAGCAGGGCCTTGGCGGTGGCGCCCTCGGCCTTGAGCGCGTCGGCCACCGAGCCGCCCTCGGCGGCGAGGCCGACCAGCAGGTGCTCGGTGGAGACGAAGGCGTCGTCCAGGTCGGCGGCGCGGGCGGCGGCCTCGTTCAGGGTGTTCACGGTCTGCCGGGCCAGCTGCGGCGCCGACACCGTGGAGCCCTGCGCCGAGGGCAGCGCGGCAGCCTGGCGCTGGACGGCGGAGCGGAGCCGCACCGGGTCGGCGCCGACGGCCTCCAGCAGCGGGCGGGCGATGCCCTCCGGCTGCTCCAGCAGAGCGAGCAGCAGGTGCACCGGGGTGACATCGGGATTGCCTGCGCTCGACGCCTGCCGAATCGCGGCCGACAGGGCTTCCTGTGCCTTGGTGGTGAGCTTGCTCGCGTCCACGCTGGGGTGTCCTCCTGTGCTCGTGGTCGGGCCTACGCGGAGTATGTGCCTCTATCAGCATGACATAAGTTGAGTCTATTCCACTCAACCTGACGGGCGCGGCCCGACCAGCCCCCGCCCAGCTGCCCACCTCAGCCGTGCTCCTCCGCGTGCATGTGGTCCACGCACACCGCGATGCAGAGCAGCAGCGGAATGTCCGCGTCGTCCTCGACCTGGATGCCGTAGGTGTCCCGGATGGAGAACCACTTCTTGCTCACCTTGGCGAGCCGACGGCCGTGCTCGTCCTCGATCTCGAACTCGTGGTCGAGGAAGTCACCGCTGACCTCCCACTCGCGACCGTCCTCAAGATGGGCCTCGTACTTGTCGCGGAACGGGGTGAACAGCTTCTTCTTGACGGTGGCGATGGTGTCGCCGTTGCGCTCGATCTTCATCGCCTCGCGGACGGTGACGATCTTCTTCTTGATCACCGCGACCTCGACGCCGTTGGCGTCCTTGAGCTCGAACGTGTCAGAGATCCGCAGCACCTTGCCGTCGACGAGGAATGCCTTGTCGCCGTGCTCGGTGGTGATCCAGTGGTCGTCGCCGACCGAGAACATCCGCTCACGCATCAGGAACTTCATGACGTACCGCCTCCGGGGTCTCGTCCTACACCGGATAGGACGATTCCCCCCGGAGCCTAGTTCCTGACGGTCCCTCCGCCCACGCGCTACGCGCCACGACCGCGGCCCCGTTGGCGTGACAGCCCGCCATGATCCGGTGCCTGGTTCAGCGGTGGACGGCGGCCACCCGGGCACGCAGGTCCACATCAGCGATGGTCTCGATGCCTCGCCAGGACGAGTCTGTGACCTCCTCTGCCTGGAGCTCAGCCACGTCGCTCACCGTGGTGAACATAAACCGGAAGTCGATGTGCAGGTGAGCGTCCTCCCCCTTGTCCTCGTTGGCGGGGATGGGGTGCACGTCGATATGAACCGGCACATCGGAGACGGGGGTGACGTTCTCCGGACAGATGCCGGTCTCCTCCTCCAGCTCGCGCAGTGCCGCGTGCATGAGGTTCGGGTCGTCGTCCTCGACGTGCCCGCCGGGCAGGAGCCACTTGTCCAGGGCGAGGTGGTGGATGAACAGGACCCGGCCGCTGGGGTTCGTCAACACCGCACCGGCGGTGACATGGCCGCGGTACTCCTTGCGGTTGGTGAGGTCGTCCACCTCCTCCAAGAGGACCAGGGGGACGGACATTGCGGGGCCGTCCTGCGGATGCCCTTCCAGGTAGGCGGCGATGGTCTCGCGGATGTGGTCGGACGTGATGGGCATGCGGATCACCTGCTGAAGTAGTTGAGCCATGTCGCCGCGATGGCCGCACGGTCTTCGGACGGGACTTCGTGGATACCAGGATCGAGGTTGCCCCGCGTCAACTGGCTCAGCGCCGCGATGATTTCGGCCTGGACCAGGAAGATGAACGGACCGACGCTCGCGCCGTGCAGGAAGTTGACGGCGTTGCCGCCGTTGAGTAGATAGAAGTAGTGACCCGTGGTCTGGTAGCGGGTCACGTAGTCGCCGGCCGTCGCACGGGCGTACACCTCGGGCAGGCCCGCAAGCTCGAGCTCATCCTCGCTGCTGGTGACCGTCGCCACGTAGGCGCCGTTCCGCAGGTGCGGGAAGTCCTCTCCGTGCAGGGACACAGCACCCGTGGCGCAGAGAACCAGGCCCGCGCCGGTCAACGCACTCTCGCGGTCGCGTGCCACCGCGAAGCCCTGGGCGAGCGCCTGGGTGCGGCGGACGGGATCGATGTCGTAGACGGTGACCTGAACCCCTTTGACATGCAGCAGCCGGGCGATGGACGAGCCGAGCTTGCCGAATCCGATCACCAGCGCGCTGCGGCCATGGAGGATGTCGCCGCGCCCGCGCATCAACGCCTCCGTGGAGAAGACCACCGACTGACCGACGAGGAAGTCCTCCGGGTCCTTCAGCGGGGAGCGGGCCACGGACACCACTGGGCACGGCAGCTTGTCCAGTTCTGCGTACCGGCGGTGACCGTTCTCGGTGTCCTCCACGACGCCCAGGAGTCGGCCGCTGAACCGGGCCGCGACCTCGGCCAGCGCCGGCGCGAAGTAGCCACCCACGTCCAGGAGGACGACGGACTCCCCAGCGGCGTGCGTCTCCAGGTAGTCGATGGCGGCGTCGGCGTCCGCGAAGAGATCACGGGTGAGCGTGTCGCAGGGCACCGTCTGCTCTATCTCGCGTCGCACGCCGGGGTGGATCGACTTGGGCTTCGGCAGCACCGCGCGAAGCTGCGATGCCTGGGCGACCGCACGAACGAAGCAGGGCCGCTCTGGCAGCAGGTGCGTGATCAGGAAGCTGGTGACGGGACTCTCCGCCGGGAACTGCGCCGTGACCCTTGCGAAGTAGGCGTCGAGCCTTGCTCGTTCAAAGGACTCCATGGTGCTCCCTCGGTGGCAGTGGCGGGGTCTCTGACCCGGTGGCCGAGTTGTGGTCGTCACCCAAGCGGCCGACAACCAGTGAACTCAGCCGAAGCTGCGGGCGGTATACATCCGCGCACGTAGAGTGGTATACGCGGTTTACAGCTTCAGCGCAGAGGGGCGGCGATGGCAGCGCAGAGAACGCCCAACCACCCTCTTAGGCAAGCTATTTCAGCCACCAGGTGGACTTACGAGGCGCTCGCCTCTGCCGTGCGACGCGTAGCAGCTGAGAACGGCGACGTGCTGCGCACGAACAAGTCCGCCGTGTCCCACTGGGTGGCCGGCGCAGAGCCCTCGGGTCAGGTGAGCCACTACATCGCCGAGGCGATGTCCCGGCGAGCGGGCCGACGGATGACCCTGGCAGAACTCGGCTTCGCCACCCCCGAGGAATCCCTGGCCACGAGCAGCGACCCCGTCGAAGCGGCAGCCAACCTGGGCCGCGCCGATGTCGAGCGCCGCCACTTCCTCGCCGTGGCGGCGTTCACCACGGTCGGAGTGGCGATGCCCCTGACCTACGACCCCGAGCCCGTCTCCCGTCTCCTGCGCGCTCGCACCGGCTCGGTACAGGTCGGCCGGGAGGAGATCGAGGTCATCCGACGGATCACCGCAGTGTTCGGCGCGGCTGACGAACTGCTGGGCGGAGGCCACGGCCTGACAACCGTCAGCGCCTACCTCGCCGACACCGCCGCCCCCATGCTCAGCGGGCGCTACCGCGACGAGCAGACCCGCCGGGAAGCATTCGGTGCCGTCGCCGAGCTGACGTACCTCGCCGGTTGGAAGCACCACGACTTGGGCCAGGAGGGCGCGGCCCAGCACTACTACCAGGTGGGTTACCAATTGGCGTGCGAAGCAGACCCCCACGGGCATGCCGGGTGGATGATGCGGGCCCTCGCCCACCAAGCCCTCAGCCTCAAGCAGCCCCGCAACTGCGCCGCACTTGTCGAGAACGCCCTGAACCGCAGTCTCGGCCACGTGGACGGCACCACCGAAGCGCTGCTTCACATCACCCACGCCCGAGCATTCGCCGCCACAGGCGAGAAGCCCGCGGCAGCCCGGAGTCTGCTTGCCGCCGAGAACGCGCTGACCCGACAGGCCGACCCCCAGCCCAGCTTCTCCCTGGCGAGCGGGCCAGCAGCGGGAACGGTCGCCAGTCATACCGCCCGGACCCTTACCGACCTGGGCGACCACGCCGGCACCGAGAAGCAGCACCGCGCCGCACTGCTGCGATGGGACGCGGAGAAGTACAAACGCGTGCACGCATTGACGTACGCGGACCTCGGTGACAGCCTCGCCGCCCAAGCCCGCGCGGACGAGGCCGTCGCCACCTGGAGCAGCGCCCTGGACCTCATGGACGGCGTGACCTCGGACCGCACCCAGAAGGCCGTCTCAGCCATGCGGCCGGTGCTGGCGACCTACCGTAGACGCCGTGTACCAGGAGCAGCCGACCTCGAACGCCGCATCCGCGACGCCCTGACCTGACCTGCCACCCCAGCCGCCAAAGGAATCCGCAGTGGTCCAGCCCACGACAGAGCAACCCACCACGCTCCCCCCTGCGACCGAGTCGATGACCCTGTTGGTCGCCGCCGTCATCGTGCACGACCTGGACAACCGGCGGGTCGTGCTCCTCCAACGCGGACCCAGGGCCAAGTTTGCCCAGGGCAAGTGGGACCTCCCCGTCGGCAAAAGCGAACCGGGCGAGTCGATCACCGAAACCGCCGTCCGCGAGCTCAAGGAGGAGACCGGCCTGACCGTTGACGCTGACGCCCTCCGCTTGGTCCACGTCATCCACGGCGCACGCGGAGTCGAGTCCCCCAACGGCTTTCTCACCGTCGTCTTCGCCGCCCACGAGTGGTCCGGTGAACTGACCAACAACGAGCCCGCCAAGCACGCGCAGGTGGCCTGGGTGGACGTGGATGCCATTCCGGAGCTGTTCGTCCCCACCACGGCCGCCGCCCTGCACCGCTACCTGACCGGCGGCCCGAGCGTCTCCACCGATTCCTGGACCGAGCAGCACAAGACAGACGGCCGCTGACCGTTTGGACTGGTCAGGGGCCGCTACAAGCAGAGACCCGAAATAACTGCACCGCCCGATGAGGTTGGATACAGGTATGGCTACACGTGCACGGGTACGCGCCCCCGAACTGGTCGGTGCTGGTGGTTGGCTCAATACCGGCGGTAGGGACCTCACTCTCGGCGATCTTCGGGGGAAGATCGTCCTGCTCGACTTCTGGACCTTCTGCTGCATCAACTGCCTGCACGTCCTGGACGAGCTGCGGGAGTTGGAGGAGAAGCACCGGGACACGCTGGTGATTGTCGGGGTGCACTCGCCGAAGTTCGTGCACGAGGCCGAGCACCAGGCAGTGGTGGACGCCGTGGCGCGGTACGACGTGGCGCACCCGGTGCTGGACGACCCAGAGCTGGCGACCTGGAAGCAGTACGCCGTGCGGGCCTGGCCGACACTGGTCGTGGTCGACCCCGAGGGCTATGTGGTGGCCCAGCACGCCGGCGAGGGCCATGCCCACGCCATCGCCGCGCTGGTGGCGGAGCTGGAGGCGGAGCACGCCGGCAAGGGGACGCTGCGCCGCGGCGACAGCCCGTATGTGCCGCCGGCCGCCGAGCCCGGGGCGCTGCGCTTCCCGGGGAAGGCGGTACGGCTGCCGCACGGCGGCTACCTGGTCGCGGACTCGGGCCACCACTCGCTGGTCGAGCTGGCCGAGGACGGGGAGACCGTGCTGCGGCGGATCGGCGACGGCGAGCGCGGGCTGGTCGACGGCGCGCCGGGGCAGGCGCGGTTCAGCGAGCCGCAGGGGCTGACGCTGCTCCCGGAGGGCGGCGACGTGATCGTCGCGGACACCGTGAACCACGCGCTGCGCCGGGTGGAGCTGGCCTCGGGCCAGGTCAGCACGGTCGCCGGGACCGGGCGGCAGTGGTGGCAGAACTTCCCCACCGCGGGCCCGGCCCGCGAGGTGGACCTGTCGTCGCCGTGGGACGTGGCCTGGTTCGACGGGCAGGTCTGGATCGCCATGGCGGGCACGCACCAGCTGTGGACCTACGACCCGGCGACGGAGACCGTGGCCGTCGCCGCCGGAACCACCAACGAGGGCCTGGTGGACGGTCCGGTCGCGGAGGCCTGGTTCGCCCAGCCGTCCGGCCTGGCCGCGACCGAGGACCGGCTCTGGGTCGCGGACTCGGAAACTTCAGCCATTCGCTATGTTTCACGTGAAACACGCACGGTGACCACCGCCGTCGGCACCGGCCTGTTCGACTTCGGCCACCGCGACGGCGACGCCGCGCAGGCGCTGCTGCAGCATCCGCTCGGGGTGACCGCGCTGCCTGACGGCTCGATCGCGATTGCCGACACCTACAACCACGCACTGCGCCGCTACGACCCGGCGAGCGGTCAGGTCAGCACCCTGGCCACGGATCTGCGCGAGCCCAGCGGCGCGGTGGTCACCGACGGTGACATCGTGGTGGTGGAGTCGGCCCGGCACCGGCTCACCCGGCTCCGGCTACCCGAGGAGGCGGTCCAGGTCGAGGCCGCCGCGCATCGCACCCGGCGACCGGCCACCGAGGTCGCGCCCGGGGCGCTCCAGTTGGATGTGATCTTCACACCCCCGGCCGGGCAGAAGCTGGACGAGAGCTACGGCCCGGCCACCCGGCTGCTGGTCAGCGCGACGCCCCCGGAACTGCTGCTGGACGGCGGCGGCGCCGACACCGCGCTCAGCCGCGGGCTCCGGCTGGACCCGGCGGTCGGCGCGGGGGTGCTGCACATCAGCGCGATGGCGGCGAGCTGCGACGACGACCCGGCGATCGAGTACCCGACCTGCCACGTCCACCAGCAGGACTGGGGCGTCCCGGTGCGGCTGGTGGACGGGGCGACGGACCGGCTGCCGTTGGTCCTGGCCGGGATGGACGAGTAGCGAGGGCCGGGGTTGGGGGCTCGGGGGGCTGAGCCGGGGCCCGGAGCCAGAGCCAGGACCGGTGCCCGGGGCCCCGGGGCCGGAGTTCGACGCCGGGAGCCCGAGCCCCGGAACAGGCCCCCGAGCCCCCAACCCCGGCCCGGGTGCCCCCGCCCCGCCCGGGTGCTCCCGCCCCCGGTCAGCCCTCGAGGAATGCCTTCAGCGCTGCTGCAAGCAGGAACGGGTCGTCCGCGCCGCACAGTTCGCGGGAGGAGTGCATCGACAGCGCGGCGATGCCGCAGTCGACCGTGGCGATCCCCAGCCGGGCCGCCGTGATCGGGCCGATCGTCGTGCCGCAGGGCATCGCGTTGTTGGAGACGAAGGTCTGCCACGGCACCCCGGCCCGCTCGCAGGCCGCCGCGAAGACCGCGCGGCCGACCCCGTTGGTGGCGTAGCGGTTGTTGACGTTGACCTTGAGGATCGGGCCGCCGTTCGGCAACGGGCGGTGGCCCGGCTCGTGCCGCTCGCTGTAGTTGGGGTGCACCGCGTGGCCCATGTCCGAGGACAGGCAGACCGTCCCGGCCAGGGCGCGGGCCCGGTCCTCCAGGGTGCCGCCGCGGGCGAAGACCGAGCGCTCCAGCGCCGTCCCGAGCAGCGGGCCCTGCGCGCCGGTGTCGGACTCGCTGCCGTTCTCCTCGTGGTCGAACCCGGCGAACACCGGGATGTACGGGAGGTCCGCCCCGCCCGTGGCAGCCGCCGCCAGCGCGGCCGTGGCCGCGTGCACCGAGAGCAGGTTGTCCAGCCGCGGCGCGGCCAGCAGCTCGCGGTCGCGGCCCAGGTAGGACGGCGGCTGGATGTCATGGACCATCAGGTCCCAGCCGGCCACCTGCCTGGGGTCGAGCCCGGCGGCCTCCGCGACGTAGCCGATCAGCGAGCCCTCGTCCGGCTGCCCCAGACCCCAGATCGGGGTGAGGTGCCGCTGCTTGTCCAGTGCCAGGCCGTCGTTGACGCCGCGGTCCAGGTGGATCGCCAGCTGCGGGACCCGCAGCAGCGGCTCGTCCAGCTGCACCAGCCGGGCACTGCCGTCGCGCAGGGCCAGCCGGCCGGAGAGGCCGAGGTCGCGGTCGAGCCAGGTGTTCAGCGGCACGCCGCCGTAGATCTCCACCGCGACCTGCCGCCAGCCGGCCGCGCCGGTGTCCGGGATCGGCTTGACCCGCAGGTTGGGCGAGTCGGTGTGGGTGCCGACGATCCGGAACGGGGTGGCCGGGGTGGTGCCCTCGGGGGTGTACCAGGCGATCATCGCTCCGCCGCGGATCAGGTAGCGGCCACCGGGGGTCGCCTCCCACACCGCCGTCTCCTCGACCTGCCGGAAGCCAGCCTTCTCCAGTCGCTCCGCGGCACTGGCCACCGCGTGGTACGGCGACGGGCTGGCCCGCAGGAAGGCGATGAGGTCGTCGGTGTGGCTGCGGTCGAAGGCGACGCGGCCCGCGCCGGCTGCGCTGGTCAATGCTGCTCCAGGGGTGAGGGGGGTCCCGGGACGGGACGGAGCCGGACGGGTCCAGGGCTCCGTGATCTCCATGGTCTCGGTGATCGGGGAGCCCGCGGGCTCCGATGCGTCCGAGCCTACGCCCGGCCCGGCGCCCGACCCGTCAGTAGCCCGAGAGCCGCCGCTGCCGGTATATGCGCTTCCCGGTTCCTTGTCGGACATCTGTACGTCGAATCCCGGTCACCGCCGGGTCGGCCGCCGGGTCGGCCACCGCGCGGGAACGCCCGAGGGCCCCGGGCGCACTGCGCCCGGGGCCCTCGGCGGGGACTGCGAAGGGACTGCGGAAGGACGGTTCAGAACGCCTCGACCGGCAGGTCCATGATCGCGTTGTCGATGCCCTCGGCGATCAGCCGCTGCGCGTGCACCGTCGGCAGCACGGTCCGGCTGAAGAAGCGCGCCGCCGCGACCTTGCCCTGGTAGAACGCGGTGTCCTTGGCCGAGGCACCGCCCTCGGCCAGCTTGGCCTGGGCCACCGCGGCCTGGCGCAGCAGCAGCCAGCCGATCACCACGTCGCCGGAGACCAGCAGCAGCCGGCTGGTGTTCTGACCGACCTTGTACATGTTGCGGGTGTCGGTCTCGACCGAGGCGAGCTGGTTCAGCATCGCGCCGACGATGGCCTCCAGGTCCCCGGCCGAGGCGGCGAGCTGCTCCCGCTCGTCGGCCAGGTCGTCGCCGCCGAGGCCGTTGGCGATGGACTTCTGGATCTGCTCGGACAGCGCGGTCAGCGCCTGGCCCTGGTCCTTGACGATCTTCCGGAAGAAGAAGTCCTGGCCCTGGATCGCGGTGGTGCCCTCGTACAGGGTGTCGATCTTGGCGTCCCGGATGTACTGCTCGACCGGGTACTCCTGCAGGTAGCCGGAGCCGCCGAAGGTCTGCAGCGACTGGGCCAGCTGCTCGTAGGACTTCTCCGAGCCGTAGCCCTTGACGATCGGCAGCAGCAGGTCGTTCAGCCGCTCGGCCGCGTCCGCGGACTCGCCGCGGGACTTCAGCAGCTGGATCTCGTCCTGGACGCTCGCGGTGTACAGCACCAGCGCGCGCATGCCCTCGGTGTACGCCTTCTGCGTCAGCAGCGAGCGGCGGACGTCCGGGTGGTGGGTGATGGTGACCCGGGGGGCCGCCTTGTCCAGGAACTCGGCCAGGTCCGGGCCCTGCACCCGCTCCTTGGCGTACTCCAGCGCGTTCAGGTAGCCGGTGGAGAGGGTGGCGATGGCCTTGGTGCCGACCATCATCCGGGCGAACTCGATGATCCGGAACATCTGCCGGATGCCGTCGTGCTTCTCGCCGAGCAGCCAGCCCTTGGCCGGGCGGTCGGCGCCGAAGGTCATCTCGCAGGTGTTGGAGGCCTTGAGCCCCATCTTGTGCTCGACGTTGGTGGCGTAGGCGCCGTTGCGCTCGCCCAGCTCGCCGGTCTCCCAGTCGAAGTCGTACTTCGGCACGATGAAGAGGGACAGGCCCTTGGTGCCGGGTCCGGCGCCCTCGGGGCGGGCCAGCACCAGGTGGATGATGTTCTCGGACATGTCGTGCTCGCCCGAGGTGATGAAGCGCTTGACGCCCTCGATGTGCCAGGTGCCGTCGGCCTGCTGGACCGCCTTGGTGCGGCCGGCGCCGACGTCGGAGCCCGCGTCCGGCTCGGTGAGCACCATGGTCGCGCCCCAGCCCTTGTCGGCCATCAGCTTGGCGACCTTGAGCTGCTCCTCGGTGCCCTCGTCGGCGACGACGCCGGCGAAGGCCGGGCCGGAGGAGTACATCCAGATCGCCGGGTTGGCGCCGAGCACCATCTCCGCGTACGCCCAGATCAGGCTGTTGGGGGTGGGGGTGCCGCCGATGGACTCCGGGATGCCGAGGCGCCACCACTCGGCGTCCATGTAGGCGTGGTAGCTCTTCTTGAAGGTCTCCGGCACCGGGGCCGTGTTGGTCGCCGGGTCGAACACCGGCGGGTTGCGGTCCGCGTCGGCGAAGGAGGCGGCGAGCTCGTTCTCGGCCAGGCGGGATATCTCGGCCAGGATGCTCTTGGCCGTCTCCACGTCCATGTCCGCGAAGGGACCGCTGCCGTAGACCTCGTCGCGGCCGAGCACCTCGAAGAGGTTGAACTCGAGGTCGCGCAGGTTGGACTTGTAGTGACCCATCGAACTTCTCCGGTCATCGCGTCGGTAGGTGCCGGGATCATAATGCTACCCGTAGGTAACTTAATTCAACCCCACTGGGCCGTCAGGGTGGCTGTGAACTCGATAACCTTGGGCACGTGTACGGCTACGAGCAGACGACGAACGGCGCCGGACCCGGCTACCAGGGCGGCCCGTACCAGCAGGGGCCCCAGCCCGGAACGGGCCAGGGGATGGGCCCCGGCATGCCCGGGGCCGACATGGGCGGCTACGGGCCGCAGCAGCCGCAGCCCCCGCTCTACCCGGAGCCCTCGCCGCCCTCGCTCGCCGACGCGGTCCGCGCCTTCACCTCCGGCGGGCTGCCGGTCGAGGACTTCCAGTCGATCTTCATCACTTCCAAGGTGTACTGCCCGCGCGGCGAGCGGCCGGGCTTCCTGGCGCTGCACAACACCCCGCAGCCGGTGATCCCGATGTTCAGCTCGCTCAAGGAACTGCGCCGCTACGCGGGCAAGGAGTCCAAGTACTTCACCGTCACCGGCGCCGAGGTGCTGGACCTGCTGCCGACCGGCTACGGCTTCGCGATGGACATGGAGGGCGAGCACCGGATGGTGTTCGACGCCAAGGCCGTGGAGCAGATGGTCGACTTCACCATGCGGAGGATGTACGGCTGACCCGGCCCGGTGGGGTCTGGTTGAAACTTCAACTTGCTATCGGTTGACGCATCAACTAATCTCGGTGCTGTCGGCAGAGCCTGCCGCCACGCATCGAGGAGGTCGTCATGCCTGCTGTGACCGTCGAGAATCCGCTGGCCCTGCCCCGCATCGCCAGCGCGGCCGAGGGCGCCGAGTCCCGCCGCGTGGTCCAGGTGTCCACCGCGCCGAGCGGCTTCGAGGGCGAGGGCTTCCCGGTCCGCCGCGCCTTCGCGGGCATCGACTACAAGCGGCTCGACCCGTTCATCATGATGGATCAGATGGGCGAGGTGGACTACCAGGCGGGCGAGCCCAAGGGCACCCCGTGGCACCCGCACCGGGGCTTCGAGACCGTCACCTACCTGATCGACGGCACGTTCGTCCACCAGGACTCGCACGGCGGCGGCGGTGTGATCACCGACGGCGACACCCAGTGGATGACCGCGGGCTCGGGCCTGCTGCACATCGAGGCCCCGCCGGAGTCGCTGGTCATGAGCGGCGGACTGTTCCACGGGCTCCAGCTCTGGGTCAACCTCCCGGCCGCGGACAAGATGATCGCGCCGAAGTACCAGGACATCCGCGGCGGCAACGTCAAGCTGCTGGCGTCCGCGGACGGCGGGGCGCTGGTCCGGCTGATCGCCGGAGAGATCGCGGGCCACCAGGGCCCGGGGGCGACGCACACGCCGATCACCATGATCCATGCGTCGGTCAACCCCGGCGCCGAGATCACCATCCCCTGGCGGGCGGACTTCAACGCACTCGCCTACGGGCTGGCCGGCAGCGGCTCGGCGGGCCAGGAGGGCCGACCGTTCCGGATGGGGCAGGCGGTCGTGTTCGGCCACGGCGAGTCGCTCACCATCCGCGCCGACGCGGTCCAGGACTCCCGGAGCGAGAACTTCGAGGTGGTTCTGCTCGGCGGGCAGCCGATCCGTGAGCCGATGCTGCAGTACGGGCCGTTCGTGATGAACACCCACGCCGAACTGGCCCAGGCCTTCGACGACTTCCAGGCCGGACGACTGGGGACGGTTCCGACCGGAGCCTGAGTCATCTGGCTCTGCCTGTTCGTCCGGCTGGCGTCAGGGCATCCGGGCGTAGAGGACGGTCGCGTCGTCGCGGACCTTGCCGCGCGGCCAGCGGGTGCAGTCGGCGTCCTCGGCCTCCACCTGGCGCACCCGGCGCAGCAGTTCGGCCGGGCCCTGGTCGTCCAGCAGGGCCAGTGCGTCCGGCCAGCTGCCCAGGTCGAAGCGTTCGACGTAGCGCGAGGCCCCGTCCGACAGCGCGGCCAGCGAGCGGAGTTCGGCCAGCGGGACCGAGCCGGTCTCCGCGTGCTCGGCCGCCTTGGGCAGGGCCGCGGCGATCCACGGCCCGCGCCCGGTGTTCCTGGCGGCGCGCACGGCCAGCGCGTAGCGCATGTGCAGGGCCGCGCGCTCCGGCGTGCCCGGGGGTGTGGCGTGCACCTCGCGGCGCAACGAAGCCCCGGCCGGGAAGGGCTGGTTGTCGCCGACCACGCCGACCGTGCCGAAACGATCCAGCACCAGCAGCGCGTCCCCCAGCACCAGGTACTGCAGCGCGGGCCCGTGCCGGCGGACCGCGACCACCATCGCGGCGGGGGTGTTGGGGTGCGCCAGGTCGCAGCGCGCCCCGTGCAGCGACGCGGTCTCGGCGATGGCGTCGCTGAGGCACTGCGCCATGGTCCGGTCCGGCCGGTCGACCATCCTGGCCAGCAGGTGCACGCCGAGCCGGCGCGCGTACCAGGCCGTCCCGTGCTCGCAGCCGGACTCCATCGCCGCAGGCGAACTCGAACCGTCCAGCAGCACCAGGGCCTCCGGCGTCGCCGCCGCGTAGTCCTCGCTCACCCGGTCCGGGCGCTGCGACTCCCCCGCCATCTCCACCCGCATGGCCACCAGTGTGCGCGCGGGACCCGGTCCGGGACAGGGCTTCGACTCCGTTGTCCCCCGCAGCGGTGGCCCGGCTGCCACTGCCGTTCGATCCGGTGCGCGGGCCTCGATCTCATCTCAACTCGGCGGCGAACCTGCCGGGCGCCCCTCGACAGGCGCATACTGCTGGTAATGACCAGAACCGCCGCGACCCGGCGCCACATGCCCACCAGTCCCTTCAAGGCACCTGCCGAACCCCCGACTCCCGAGGTCTTCACCGTCGGGGATCTGGTGACGGACGACCAGCACGGGCTCGGACGGATCATCGGAGTCGAGGGGGAGACCGCGGTCATGGTCGACTTCGGCTCCCGTCAGCTCCGCATCCCGACCCCCTTCAGCAAGCTCAGCAAACTCTGACGCACGGCTTGCGGTAGAACCCGGCCAGGCAGATCGCTGATGGCCGGGTTCGTCGTGCCCGGCCGACGGACAGCTCGGGTTTACCGTGCCCACACGCGCCGGCTGACATACTCCCCGGCGTGGGTGGGACGGTGTTGCTCAGGGTCGCGCGCGCGGCGGTGTTCGCCGGCGTGTCCCTTTCGCTGTCCGCGGGCGGCCAGTTGCTGGCCACCGGCGCGCCCCTGCCGGTCGCCACCGCGCTGTGGGCCGGGCTCGCGGTGTTCCTGCTGGCGCTGCTGCTGGCGGCCGAGGGCGAACGCGGCTACGCCAGGATCGCGGCGCTGCTGGTGCCGTTGGAGCTGGTCCTCAACGCCGCCTTCAACATCGGGCAGGCGAGCTGCGGTCCCGGCGTCCCGCCCGGCCGGGCCCTGAACGGGCTGCCCACCCTGCTGCTCTGCGGCGGGGGCGACCTGCACGGCCCCACCGCCTCCCCGGTCGGACCCGGGCTGCTGCACCTGTCGCTGCCGAACGCGCTCTCGGCCTGGCAGTTCGCCCTGCTGCTGGCCGTGCACCTGCTGGCGGCGCTGCTCGCCGCGCTGTGGCTGCGGCGCGGCGAGGCCGCGGTGTTCCGCACCCTGCGGACGGTCACGGTGCTGGCCGCGGTCGCGCTGGCGCCGCTGCGGGCGGTGCTGCTGGCGCTGCTGGTCCCGGTGGCGCGGACGCCCGGGATCTCGGCGCCCCCGGCACCGCGGCGGAGCCGACCGGGCCCCCAGGACGTACTGCTGCGCACCGCGCGGCGGCGTGGTCCGCCGCTGCTGCCTGGCATGCGCTAGGCAGCGCGCCTCTCCTTCTCACGTCCACGACGTCTCACGTCGACGACGTCTCATCGCTGCTGCCTGCGCGTGCCCGGAAGCACGTTCCCCGTACCTCTCCCGGAGCAGGAAGCGATGACAGCCATGCCTACGAAGAAGACCAACAGCAAGAAGACCAACAGCAGCTCGGCCCGCGACCGGGTCGCCGCCGCGCGGGAGCGCGAGCGCAGGACGGCCACCCGGCGCAGGAACGCGGTGATCGCGCTGACCGCGGCCGTCGTGGTGGCCGCGGGCGTCGGCGGCAGCATCGCGCTGGCCGACGGCGGCTCGTCCGCGAAGGCCACCGCGCCGAGCGCGGCGGTGACCGTCCCGGCGAACACCTCGGGCCCCGGCGGCACCGTGATCGTCTACGGGAAGGCCGACGCCCCGAACACCCTGGACGTCTACGAGGACTTCCGCTGCCCGATCTGCGACAAGCTGGAGCGGACCGACGGCGCGACCATCAGGCAGCTGGCCGACGACGGCACCTACAAGATCCAGTACCACATGGGCACCTTCCTGGACGACAACCTCGGCGGCTCGGGGTCGGTGACGGCGCTGGCCGCGGCCGGGGCCGCGCTCAACGAGAGCCCGGCGAAGTACGAGGCGTTCAGGACCGTCCTCTACGCCAACCAGCCGGACGAGCAGAACGACGGCTTCGCCAACACGGACACCCTGCTGGCGCTGGCGTCCAAGGTCCCGGGCCTGCGCAACGCCGCGTTCGACGCGGCGGTGCGGAACGGCACGTACAAGCCCTGGGCGGAGAAGGTCGGCGCGGCGTTCAGCAGCAGCGGGGTGACCGGGACGCCGACGGTGCTGCTCAACGGCACCACGCTGACCCTGTTCGACAACAGCGGCAACCCGGTCAGCCCGGCGCAGTTCGAGGCGCTGGTGCGGCAGACCGCGGCGGCCAAGAAGTGAGGGCGGGGCGGCGGTACGCCTGGCTGCTGGTGCTGGCCGGCGGGGTCGGGCTCGCGGCGGCGGTCACCCTGACCCTGGAGAAGATCCGGGTGCTGGAGAACCCGTCCTACGTCCCCAGCTGCAACATCAACCCGATCATCAGCTGCGGATCGGTGATGGGCACCCCGCAGGCGTCGGCCTTCGGCTTCCCCAACTCGCTGATCGGCGTGGCCGGCTTCGCCGTGGTGGTGACGATCGGCGTCGCGGCGCTGGGCGGGGCCCGGCTGCCGCGCTGGTTCTGGCTGGGCCTGCAGGCCGGGGTGCTGTTCGCGATCGGCTTCGTGCACTGGCTGATCTTCCAGACCCTCTACCGGATCGGCGCGGTCTGCCCGTACTGCATCGCGGTGTGGGCGGCGGTGATCCCGCTGTTCTGGTACACCACCCTGCGCAACCTCAGCCGCCGGGTGATCCCGCTCCCGGAATCCTGGCGACCCGGCCTGGCCGCGGTCGCCCGCTGGCACTGGGTCGTCCCGGCCTGCTGGTACCTGGCCATCGCGCTGATGGTGCTCAACCGCTTCTGGTACTACTGGCAGACGCTGCTCTGAGTTGGGCGGGTCCCGGTGCGAAGCCGCGGGGGCGGGGCGGTTAACCTGGCGCGTCGTTGGCGGTGCAGGGGAGGAAGCCGGGTCATGTCCGCTGGGTGGGCCGAGGTGCTGGGAGAGGTCGCCGCTACCGGGCGGCGGTTGCGGCGTGAGGAGTTGGAGCAGCTCCGGGCGGACGGGGACCGGGCCGCGGCGACCGGGCGGGGGCTGGCCGAGCTGATCGACGAGCAGTTGGCCGCGGCCGGTACGGTCTGGGCCGGGCGGACGGTGGAGGCCGCGTCGATGGCGGCGCTGCGGGCCGGGGTGGCCGCGGTGGCCGCCGGGCACGGGCGGGCCTACCGGCACCGGCTGCACCGGGAGGAGGCCTCGCGCCGGGAGTTCCTGGCCGACCTGCTGAGCAGCCGCAGCGACCTCGGCCGGCTGGCCGAGCACGCGGAGCGGTTCGGCCTCAACCTGGCCTGCGCGCATGTGGTCGCGGTGGCCGAGGGCGACGGCTACGACCTGGAGGACCCGCTGGTCCGCGGGGTGGAACGGCAGTTGCTGGGACGTTTCGGCGACCAGGAGGTGCTGCTCGCGGTGAAGCACGGGCGGCTGGTCTGCATCGTCCCCGGCGGCGCCGGCGAGACCCCCGCGGTGCAGGCGTTCGCGGCGCTGACGGAGGGGCGGCGGGTGGTGGTCGGCCGCCCGCACAGCGGGCCCGGCGGGGTGGTCCGCTCGTACGAGGAGGCCAGGACCGCGCTGGAGCAGGCGACCCGGCTGAATCTGGCCGGACGGCTGCTGCGGGCCGCGGACCTGCTGGTGCTGCCGGTGCTGCTGCGGGACCGGGACGCGTTGGAGGACCTGGTCCGCAGCGTGCTGGGGCCGCTGACCACGGCCAGGGGCGGGGCGAAGCCGCTGCTGGACACCCTGGCGGTGTACGCGGAGTCCCGGTACGTGGCGGCCGAGGCCGCGCGGCGGCTGGGGCTGAGCGTGCGGGCGCTGTCCTACCGGCTGGAGCGGATAGCGCAGTTGAGCGGGCTCGATCCGGACGACGCGTTGCAGCGGTACACCTTGGAGACGGCGGCGCTCGGGGCCCGGCTGCTGGGGTGGCCGGCCGAGGCCGGTCATCCGGGGTAGCGGCTGGTGAGCTGCTGCCAGCGGGTGTCCTGGGACGGGGTGCTCCGGCCGCGGAGGCGGGCGAGTTTGAGCAGGTTGGCCTCCGCGGCGCTGCCGAGGGTCTGCGCCTCGGCGAGGTAGTGGTCGTCGATCAGGGCCTCGATCTCGGCGTCGTCGAGGACCGGGTCGATCCGCGCCGCGAGCGCGGCCATGGTCCGGTACGAGCCCTGGAGCCGGAACGGCGGCTCGGTGCGGGCGGCGTCCTGCTGCGCGGCGGAGGCGATGTAGGCGCGGTTGACGATGAGCACGGTCCGCTGCACCCGGTGCAGCCGGGTGAGCACCGCGAGGATCCGGTCCAGGTCCGGCAGCGGGCGGCTGAGCTGGTCGGACTGGGCGGTCGGGTCGCCGGTGGCGATCCGCAGCAGCAGCCGCAGGTCGGCCGGGTCGCCGCCGACCAGCGGGGCCAGCACCGGGTTGGCGCCGAGCGCGTTCTCCAGGAAGCTCAGCGCGAACAGCTCGTCCCGGCCGGTGAGCACCTCGCCGAGGTTCCACACGTCGGCGCGGTTGGCGAGCATGTCGGGGATCTGGAACCGCTGCCCGCTGCTGGTGTAGGGGTTGCCGGAGAGGCAGACCGCGAAGCGCCGGCCGCGCAGGTCGAAGCTGTGGGCGGCGCCGTCGCTGACCGCCTCGATCCGGCGCTGGGCGTCGCACAGCGGGATGAACTTCTGCAGCAGCTCCGCCGAGACGTGCTGGATGTCGTCGAGGTGCAGCAGGACGTTGCTGCCCGCCCGCAGCGCGAAGACGATCTTCTCGACCTCGCGGGCGGCGGCGGCGTCCGGGGCGCGGCCCGGGTCGAGCGAGGTGGTGCCCGCGCCGAGGGCCGGGCCGTCGACGCGGACCATCAGCAGGCCGAGCCGGTCGGCGACGTACTCCAGCAGGGTGGTCTTGCCGTAGCCGGGCGGGGAGAGCAGCAGGAGCAGGCCGCTGCGGTCCGGGGTGCGGGAGTCGGCCGCGCCGAGCTGCTTGGCCAGGTTGTCGCCGAGCAGCGGGAGGTAGACCTGGTCGATCAGCTGGTTGCGGACGAAGCCGGCCAGCGGGCGCGGGCGGTACTCGTCCAGCCGGAGCCGGGTGCGCTCGGCACTGAGGGCGTCCGCGCGCTGTCGCTGGAAGGCGCGGTGGGCCGGGACCCGCTGTTCGCGGAACTGTGCTGCTCGATACGGGAGTTCGTCGATCCTGACGGTCAGTCGGCCGCCGTCCTCGATCCGGGGGTGGCTGCCGAGCAGGCCCTCGACCGTCTCGGCGAGCGGGGCGGTGAGGTCGTAGCGGGGCAGTGTCGGGGCGCAGAGCAGGGCGGTGGCCTCGGCGAGGTCCGCGGGCGGGGTGGTGGTGGCCTCGGCGTAGGCGGTGAGCCAGGCGGTGGCCAGCTGGTGCTGGGCGGCGAGGTCGCCGCCGAGCCCGGCCAGGTCGTCGGCGAGCTGTGAACTTCCCAGGGTGCGTTGGAACTTGTCGAGCAGGGTGCGGGCCGCGGTGCTGGTCGCGAAGCCGTCGGGGGCGGCGGCCAGCTCCTCCAGCAGGTACCCGCCCGCGGCGGTGCCCGCACCGGGGCCGGGGCCGCCGGTGAGCAGCGGGAGGCCGGCGGCCGCGGTGAACTCGGTGACGGCCTGCCGGAGTTCGGCGGCGAGCTGGTCCAGGGCCGGGGTCGGGCCGAAGGTGCTGCGGGCCAGGGCCAGTGAGCGGGCGCGGCGGCGCCACCTGTCCCTGGCCGCCTCGTGCGCGCCGTGGGCCCAGAACAGCTGGGCGGCGGCCCGCTCGGCGGCCGGGTAGCGCAGCAGCCCGGCGCCGGCCCGCAGCCGCAGCAGCGCGTCCAGGATCAGCGCCGCGTCCTGGTCGTGCACCCCCCGCTCGTAGCCCTCGTCGTACGCCCCTTCCGCCGCGTGGCGGACCGCACTGATCAGCGAATGGTCAAGCTCCTTGTCCAAAAGCGACGTCGCCAGGTACTCCCCCCGGTACAGCTCGGGTGATTCGCTGACCAGCGGCTGGGTCCAGAACTCCCGCCCGGCCAGCAGACCGGCGTCGGTCGCGGCGCGGCGGTAGCCGGTGCCGGTGACGGAGAAGGCCAACCCGCCGTCGCCGTCCGGGAGCAGGGTCAGCTCCAGCGGCTCGCGGCGGACCGCGAACCGGTGCCGTCCCAGCCGGACGGTCGCGCCGCCGTCGTCGGAGAGCTCGGCCCGGTCCCGCAGCGCCCGGACCGCGGTCTGAGCGGCGGCGGTGAGGCCGTCCTCCAGCTCGGCCGCGCGCACCGGGTCCGCGAGCGCGCGCAGCTCCGCCGCGGCGGCGCGGACCCGGACCGCCATCGGGTCGGCGGCCAGCGCGGTGTGCACCTCCTCCGGGGCGCGCAGCCCGGCCAGCCGCCGGGCCAGCGCGGTCAGCGCGCGCGCCGCCGACACCGCCAGCCGGTCGGCGCGGGCCGCGGCCTGGTCCAGCAGCGCCTGCCGCCGGGCCGCGAAGACCTGCTGCACCTCCTCCCGACGGACCGTCAACTGCTCGGCCAGGTCCTCGGCTTCGGCGAAGCGGGCGTCCAGGCCGTCCAGCCGCAGCAGCAGCCGGGCCAGCTGGTCGTCGGCCGCGGCCGGGGTGTCCGCGGCGGCCAGCGCCGCGGTCGTGGCCTGGGCCAGCAGCGCGGACTCGGCGGCGAACCCGGCCCGGTGCTCGCTGTCCAGCAGCGTCCTGCGGCGTCCCTCCAGCACCGCGCGGGCCCGGTTGACCGCGGCCAGCACCTCGCCGATGTTCAGCAGCACCGCCGTCGCGGCGGCGGTGGCGCCCGGGTCCTCGGGTTCGGCGTCGTCCGACTGCGCGCCGGTGACCAGGTCGGTGACCCCGGACAGGGCCTCGGCCTGCTCGGCCAGGCGCTCGGCGAGCCGGGTCGCCTCGGCCGCGGTGCCGACCGCCGCCGCCTCGTCGGCGGCGGCCCTGGCCGCGGCCAGCGGACGGGCGAAGGCGTCCGCCTCCGGATCGGCCAGGAAGGCCAGCGCGCGCCGGGTGGCCGAGCCCAACTCCTCGGCCAGGGAAGCCTCCACGGCCTCCAGTGCAGCCAGGTCGACCCGCGGCAGTTCGCGCAGCAGCCGGGTCCGGCCCTGGGCCCGGCGCAGCTCGGTGAGCAGCGCGGTCCAGGCGTCGGCGTCGCCGCGGGTCTCCCCCTGCGAGCGGCGGAGCAGCGAGGCGGCCTGCTCCCCGGCCTCGGCCACGGCGTCGGCCGCCCGCGCGGTGAGCGCGCCGATCCGGGCCTGCTCGGCCCCCACCTGTTCGGCCGCGGCCCGCAGTTCGGCCAGCGGTTGCAGCAGCGGCGCGGGCAGGTCCGGGTCCTCCGGCCAGGAGTCGCCCAGCCAGTGGTGCCGGTCGGCGGCCTTGGCGCAGGCGTCGAGCAGCACCCCGGCGTCCGGGTCGGCCGCCCCGGCCAGCCGGACCACGTCCAGGCAGTCGGCGATGCCGCGGACCAGGTCGGCGTTGCCGATCCGGGCCAGCGGGCCGGTGCCGACCGGCTGTTCGGCGGCGAACTCGGCGCTGCTGAACGGGGTGCGCCAGAGCTGGACCTCGTGCCCGCGGACCGGCTCGCCGGCCGGCTTGAGCAGCACCAGCGCGCCGTCCGCGAGCAGCGCGTGCCCGGCCCCGTAGAGCGGGGCGGCGGCCTCCCGGCGCAGGGTGTTCCAGGGCAGCAGCAGCACCTGCGACCGGCCGGGCCGGCGCAGCACGTAGAGCAGGTCCTCGCCGTTGGGCGCGGCCACCACCGCGTCGAATCGCAGCCCGGCGGTGTCGGTGCGGAAACCGCGGTGGGTGCCGTCGGCCAGCTCGTAGCCGCCGGGGAAGATCAGCCCCTGCTCGGCGGGCAGCAGCCGGCAGCCCTGGGCCAGCGCGTCGCGCCGACGCACGCCCCCGGTACGGGTGTTGACGACCAGGTAGCGGTCCTCCGGCTCGTTGTAGGGCCGGATCCGGAGCAGCAGCAACGGCGCCAGCGGGGCGTAGGCGACCGCCGCGTCGGCGAGGCTCTGCAGCGGCTCGTCCACCGGCTCCCGGTGCAGCAGCCGCCCGTCCGCCGCGCGGACGGTGAGGCTGCCGCCGGTGGTGGCGACCGAGACGCCGGAGTCGCCGACGGCCACCCGCTCGTCCCGGTGCTGCTCACGGCCGGTGGGAATCCAGTCCAGCTGCTCGAAGGCCGGGGGCCGGGGCAGGTCGCGCTCGCCGTAGGCGTCCAGGTACTCGACCCGGTCGTCGGTCACCTGCCAGCGCAGGACCCGCAGGTCCTCCCCGGCCGGGTCGGTGGCGAAGACCGCGAGCAGCCGCCCGGCCGGGGTCCGGCAGAGGTCGACCAGCCGGGCGTCGCGGAAGTAGCGCAGCAGCTCGGCCAGGTCGTGCCGGAACCGGTCGTCGTCCAGCAGCCCCGGGGCCTCGGCCGGGCCGCCGTCCGGGGCGTGCAGCGACAGCATGCCGTCGGCCAGGGTCGGCGCGGACGTCCCCAGCAGCAGCACGCCGGGGCGGACCGGCACCACCCCGCAGGCCACCGCCTCGCCCCGGGTCCGCAGCCGGGCGGACCCGGACAGCTCCAGGGCCGGGGCGCCGAAGACCTCCTGCCGCCGGGCGTTCAGCGCCGCGACCCGCCGCCCCAACTCGGCGGCCCGGTCGGCGAGCCGTGCCCGCAGTACCTGGTAGGTGCCGTCCTCGACGCCCATGGCTTGTTCCGACTCCTCGCGCTGTGTCGATCAGGAAACTGCTACTGGGCGTTGCCGTTGAGCACCGGCGGGACCACGGCGGCGACCGCCGCGTCCGCCCCGTCGCCCAGCAGCTTCTGCAGCGCCAGCAGGTTCAGCGGGCCGCCCTTGCCGAGCGCGGCCAGCACCTCGGTGGCGTCGGTGGTGAAACTCTTCTGCCCGCTCAGCCACTCCGCGCCGAGCGCCTTCAGGGTGTCCGAGCTCTCCACCGCCCCGTCGATGCCCCGGCCGAAGGACACCGCGTTGACCATCCGGTCCAGGAACACGCTGTCGCCGCCGACGATGTCGATGGTCGCGCTCTCCAGCCCGGCCGCGAGCACCGAGGCCTGCGCCTCGGCGACCTGGCGCTGGACGTCGAGACCGGCCATCCGGATCTCCTTCTCCGCGGCCAGCCGCAGCCGGAACTCCTCGTGCTGGCGCGACACCTCGTCCAGCGCGGCCATCGCCGCCGCCTTCTCCTTGAGCCCGGCCGCCTCGCCGAGCAGCCGCTCCCTGATCCCCGCGGCGTCGGCCAGCGCCTTGCTCTCGGCCACCGCCGCCTCGGCCATGCCGACCTTCTCGACCCCCTGCGCCTTCTGCAGCATCCCCTCGGCCTCGGCTTCGAGCCGGACCCTGATGCCGACCGCGTCGGCCTGCGCCTGACGCTCCGACACCTCGGCCGCGGCCAGCCCGGCGGCGCCCGCGGTGGCCCGCGCGCCCTCGGCGATCCGGATCGCGGCGGAGGCCTCCATCTCGGCCCGCTGCTGCGCCGCCTCGGCCAGCACCAGCTGCTCCTTGGCGTGGAAGTGCGCGGACTTCTCCGCGGCCTCGGCCGCCCTGGTGTCCTTGAGCAACGCCTCCTGCGCCTCCGCCTCGGCCGCGATGACCACGGCGTCCCTGGTCCGCTCGGCCTCCTGGACCACCCGGACCCGCTTGATCTCCTCCTCCTGCTCGGCCACCGTCCGGTCCACCGCGACCCGTTCGCGGACCACCTCGGCCACGGCCCGGCGCTCGACCTCCAGCTGCTTGTCCTTCCCGGCCCGGGACAGCTCGACCTCGCGTTCCCGGTTGACCACCTCCAGCAGCCGGTCCTTCTCGATCCGCTCGGTCTCGATGGCGATCACCCGCTCGCGGTTCTTCTCCGCCACCGCGATCTCCCGGGCCTGGTTCTCCCGCTGGACGCCGAGCAGTTCCTCGGTGCGCAGCATCGCGCTGTGCGCCTTGAGCCGCTCCTCCTCCTGCACCTGCGAGGTGGTCGAGTCCTCCTTGGCCCGCAGCGTCTCGACCTCGCGGCGCTGCCGGATCTCCGCCTCGGAGCGGCGGCGCTCCAGCTCCAGGACGGCCTCGCGGGCGTCCACGTTCTGCCGGGTGATCTCCTTCTCCTCGTTGCGCTGGAAGTCGTTGGTGCGGATGTGCTCCAGCGCGGTGAGTTCGGTGATCTTGCGGATGCCCTGGGCGTCCAGGATGTTCGCCGGGTCGAGCTGGACCAGCGGGGTCTGCTCCAGGTGGTCGATCGCCGCGTCCTCCAGGTGGTAGCCGTTGAGGTCGGTGCCGATCGCGCCGATGATCCGGTCCCGGAACTCCTCGCGCTTGGTGTAGAGGTCGACGAAGTCCAGCTGCTTGCCGACGGTGCGCAGCGCCTCGGCGAACTTGGCGGCGAACAGGTTCTGCATCGTCTCCTGGTGACTGGCCCGGTCGGTGCCGATGGCCTGGGCGACCTTGATGACGTCCTCGGCGGTCTTGTTGACCCGGACGAAGAAGGTGATCTGGATGTCGGCCCGGATGTTGTCCTGGCAGATCATGCCCTCGCGGCCGGTGCGGGAGATCTCGATGGTCTTCACCGAGATGTCCATCACCTCGGCGCGGTGCATCATCGGCAGCACCATCGCGCCGGTGAAGGTCACGTCGACCCGCTTGGGCTTGGAGACGATCAGGGCCTGACCCTGCGTCACCTTGCGGAACAGGCGGCCGAAGAGCAGCACCGTGCCCAGGCCGATGAGCAGGAGGACGGCGACGAGCACGCCGATTCCGATGGTGACAACAGACATGACTGGTCCTTCTCCGGACTGGATGTGTTTGAGTCAGCTGGACAGGGCCGGGAGGTCCGGGATCACCCGGAAGAACTCGCCCTCGTCGTCGTAGTCGTAGATCAGCGCGAACGCGCCCTTGGTGAGGACCCGGCCGGTCCCGGACGCCTCCTCGGCGGTCTGCCGGACCTGGACCACCGCGGCGGAGCCGTCCGCCGAGCGGACTTCGGCCTGGCCGAAGTCCGGGCCGACCCGGCCGGTGCGGATCACGCAGCCGAGGCCGACGAAGTCGCGCCGGGACGGCGGCGGGCCGGGGTCCGGCGTGAGCCGCCGCAGCGGCCACGCCAGCAGGCGGGTCCCCAGCCAGCCGACCGCGAGTGCCGCGGGCAGCAGGGCTCCCCCGAACCTGCCGTCCAGCAGCACCGCCCCGAGCAGGGAGCAGAACCAGGACAGGGCGACCAGCAGCGAGACCCCCACCGTCACCGGCACCCCGCCGAACCCCAGCAACCGCGGCCCCCCGTGCCCGGCCCGGCCTCCCCCGTGGAGTCGAGCCGCGCCCCCGTCCCCCCTGCCCCCGTGCCCGGCGGCACCCCCGAGCCCGCCGTGCCCCAGGGCACCCCCGTGACCCTGGACCCCCTGCCCGGCGGCACCCCCGTGGCCCGGGACCCCGTGGCCGGCGCCACGACCCCCCTGGCCACCCCCGTGGCCGTGACCACCCCCCTGGCCGTGGCCGTCCCCGTGGCCGTGACCACCCCCGTGCCCCCCGTGACCGCCGCCGCCATGGCCACCGCCCCCGTGGTGCACCCCCACGCCGCCGACCAGCACCAACCCCCAGTACCCGACGACCACCACGAGCGCGCAGCTGAACACCCCGGTGGGGAACCCCGTCACCACCCCCACGAACCCGCCCACGGCGTGTCACTCCGCCCCCTGCAGCGACCGGCACGGACCCTCTCGGCCGTACCTGGCCGAGGGACAGACTGGCAGGGCCGGAACCCGCCCCGCACTGCATGATCCCGGCAGTCTTGACACGTCCTTAACATCCGGATCCCGGCACCCACCGGAACCGGTACCAACCCTTCCGGCCAGCGGTTTCAAGCCACCAACCTCAGGCCACCCCCCGCGGCCGGAACTGCACACTGATCCGAGGCCCCACCGCCCGAGCCGTCTTCGGCACCGCGTGGTCCCAGGTCCGCTGACAGGACCCGCCCATCACCACCAGATCCCCGTGCCCCAACGCCAGCCGCACCACCGCGGCACCCCCACCCCGCGGCCTCAGCGCCAGCACCCGCGGCTCGCCGACCGAGACGATGGCGACCATGGTGTCCCGCTCCGCCCCGCGCCCGAACCGGTCGCCGTGCCAGGCCACGCTGTCCCGGCCGTCCCGGTAGTAGCAGAGCCCGGTGGTGCGGAACGGCTCACCCAACTCGGGCCCGTAGTGCGCGCTCAGCGCCTCCCGGGCCCGGCCCAGCAGCGGGTGCGGCAGCACCGCCCCCTCGCTGTAGTGGGCCAGCAGCCGCGGCACGCCGACCACCCGCTCGTACATCTCGCGCCGCTCCTCGCGCCACGGCGCGTGCTCCGCCAGGTGTTCGAACACCTCGTCCGGCCGCGGCAGCCAGCAGCGCAGCACCTCGACCCAGGCCCCGTCCGCCAACTCGGTCCGCCGCGCCCGCGCCAGCCCGCCGAAACGCCCACCACCGGCCCCACCGGAAAACAGCGAACCCTGGAACACCACCGTCATGGGTCCCAGGGTACGCCCAAGTTCGAATACTCGTTCGAATTTACTTCACAGTGTCGAAGAAGGCCCGCACATCCGCCACGAACAGCTCCGGCTGCTCCAGCGCGAGGAAGTTGCCGCCGCGCTCCAGCTCGCTCCAGTAGGTGACGTTGTGGTCCCGCTCCGCGAACTTCCGGATCGCCACGTCGGTGCTCAGCGCGACGGCGACACCCGTCGGCACCGTGCCGCGCGGCTTGGGCGCCCACGCGCTCGCGTCGTGGCCGGACTCGTAGTAGAGGTTGGCCGAGGAGCCGGCCGTGCCGGTGAACCAGTAGACGCTGATGTTGGCGAGCAGCCGGTCCCGGCCGACCGCGTCCTCCGGCAGGTCCGCGGTCTCGTCGGTCCACTCCTTGAACTTCTCGGCGATCCAGGCGGCCTGGCCGACCGGAGAGTCGTTCAGCCCGAAGGCGACGGTGTGCGGGCGGGTGGACTGGATCGCGTTGAAGCCCATCTTGTCCTCGCGGAAGGCTTCGAGCCGGGCCAGCCGCCCCTGCTCGGCCTCGGTCAGACCCTCGAACTCGGCCGGGTCGCCGGACGGGAAGGTGATCAGGCCGTTGACATGGATGCCGATCACCCGGTCCGGCGCCTGCCGGCCCATGTCCGCGGCGATCCAGGCCCCGCCGCCGGTGCCCTGGACGCCGTAGCGGTCGTAGCCGAGCCGGTCCATCAGCTCCACGAACGCGCCCGCGATGCGACCGGTGTTCCAGCCGGCCTCCTGCATCGGGCCGGAGAATCCGGTGCCGGGAGTGGAGGTCACCACCACGTGGAAGTCCTGCGACAACGGCCGGATCACCTCGGCGAACTGGACCACCGAGCACGGCCAGTCGTGCACCAGCAGCAGCGGCACGGCGTCCGGGTTCTCCGAGCGCACGTGCAGGAAGTGCACGTTCTGGCCGTCGATCTCCGTGGTGAACTGCGGGTACTCGTTCAGCTCGATCTCGGCCTTGCGCCAGTCGAAGCCGTCGGCCCAGTAGTCCGCCAGGCCCTTCAGGTAGTCGTTCGGCACGCCGCGGCTCCAGCCGGTGCCGGGGACCTGGCTGCCCCAGCGGGTCCGGACCAGGCGGTCACGCAGGTCGTCCAGCTCTGCCTGCGGGATGTCGATCCGGAACGGGTGGATCCTGGCGTCGGTGCTCGCGCTGTTCTTCGTGTGCTCCATATCTCAGACTGTAGGGTGCATATAGGCAGGTTTGGTTCCTAATAGGACGACAGGCGACAGCCCATGTTGGACACTTCAGCGCGACTGCTGCGCCTCCTCTCGTTACTCCAGACGCCCAGGGAATGGCCCGGCTCCGAGCTGGCCGAACGGCTCGGGGTGAGCGGGCGGACGGTCCGCAAGGACATCGACCGACTGCGCGAATTGGGCTATCCGGTGGACGCGACCCGGGGCTCGACCGGGGGCTACCGGCTGGGCGCGGGGGCCGCGATGCCGCCGCTGCTGCTGGAGGTCGAGGAGGCGGTCGCGGTGGTGATCGCGCTGCACACCGCCGTCCAGGGCGCCGTCCCGGGCACCGAGGAGACGCTGCTGCAGGCGCTGGCGAAGCTCAAGGAGGTGCTGCCGGCCCCGATGCGCCGCCGGGCCGGGGCGCTGCAGGCGTACACCGTCCCGGTGCCGGTGGACCAGGCCGGGCCCACCGTCACCGCCGAGCTGCTGAGCACGCTGGCCGCCGCCTGCCGGGACCGGGAGCGGCTGCGCTTCGACTACCGCGGACACGACGGGACGCCGAACCGCCGTGAGGTCGAGCCGTACCGGGCGGTGAACTGGGGGCAGCGCTGGTACCTGGTCGGCTGGGACGTGGACCGCGCGGACTGGCGCACCTTCCGGGCCGACCGGATCGAGCCCCGGCTCCCGGCCGGACCCCGCTTCGAGCCGCGCGACTTCCCGCACGGGGACGTCGCCGCGTACGTCTCCCGGCAGGTGGCCGGGGCGGCCTGGCGCTACCGGGCCCGGGTGACCGTGCACGCCTCGGCGGAGGAGGTGACCGACCGGATCAACCCGGCCGTGGGCACGGTGGAGCCGGTGGACCCGGACACCTGCGTGCTGGACACCGGCGCGGACACGGTGGAGACGCTGGGCGTCTACCTGGGCATGCTGGGCCTGGACTTCGACGTGGACCACCCTCCGGAGCTGGTCGCCCACCTGCGCGAGCTGTCGCTCCGCTACGGCCGCGCGGCGCCGCCCGCGACTACGGGTTGATCGCCAGGAAGACGAACGCCGCGAGCAGCACCAGGTGCACCCCGCCCTGCAGCCGGGTGGCCCGGCCGGGGACCACGGTGAGGATGCTGACCATGACGGTCAGCGCCAGCAGCACCAGCTGGGTGGAGCCGAGCCCCAGCAGCAGCGGCCCGTCCAGCCAGATCGAGGCCACCGCGATGGCCGGGATGGTGAGCCCGATGCTGGCCATCGCCGAGCCGTAGGCCAGGTTCAGGCTGATCTGCATCTGCTGCCGCCGCGCAGTGCGGGCCGCGGCCAGCGTCTCCGGGGCGAGCACCAGCAGCGCGATCACCACGCCGACGAAGGAGGGCGGGGCGCCGACCGAGTGGACCACGTCCTCGATGGTGTGCGACTCCACCTTGGCCAGGCCGACCACGTCGATCAGCGCCACCATCAGCAAGCCCAGGCTGACCAGGGCGGCCGAGGTGGAGGCGGGCGGCGCGTGCTCCTCACCGGCGGGGCCGCCCTCGACCGGCAGGAAGAAGTCGCGGTGCCGCCCGGTCTGCATCAGCACGAACATCGTGTAGAGCGCCAGCGAGGCCAGCGCCGCGAAGGTGAGCTGGCTGCCGGAGAAGCGCGGCCCCTTGGCGCTGGTGGTGAAGGTCGGCAGCACCAGCGCCAGCGCGCTGAGGGTGGCCACCGTCGCCAGCGCGGCCCCGCTGCCCTCCGGGTTGAACAGCGCGACGCCGTGCCGGATCGACCCGAGCAGCAGCGAGATCCCGACGATGCCGTTGGTGGTGATCATCACGGCGGCGAAGACGGTGTCCCTGGCCAGCGAGGCGGTCCCGGAGTCGCCGGAGACCATCAGGGTGACGATCAGCGCCACCTCGATCACCGTCACCGCGACCGCGAGCACCAGCGACCCGAACGGCTCGCCGACCCGGTGCGCCACCACCTCGGCGTGGTGCACCGCGGCCAGCACCGCCGCGATCAGCACCACCGCCACCACCCCGGCCACCCAGGGCCCGACGTGCCGTCCGAAGGTCAGCCCCAGCACCACCAGCGCGACCGTCGGCGCGACCACCGTCCAGGACAGCAGCGGGGAGCGGCGGCGCGGGGCTTCTGACATGTGATCACCCTGGCACAGCCGCCCCGGCACTCCCGGCAAGGCGTTAGGGAGTCGCTAAGATCCATGACGATTCCTTAGCACTGGCCCTATTTGTCCGATTAATCGTAGGACGTGGGGAGCCACCATGGCTCTCAGGCGCAGCGGCGCCGCCCCCTGCGGATCGGACTCGTCATGGAACTGCCGGAAACCCTGGGCTACCGGGTGAAGAAGCGCCTGCTCGGCAAACCCCTGGTCACCGAGCAGCTGAGCCACGAGAAGCTCTCCAACCCGGTCGCCCTCGGCGTCCTCGCCTCCGACTGCATCTCCTCCTCGGCCTACGGGTCCGAGGCGATGCTGACGATCCTGATCCCGGTGATCGGCATCGCCGCGTTCACCCTGCTGCTGCCGGTCACCCTGGCCATCCTCTGCGTGCTGACCCTGCTCACGCTCTCCTACCGGGACGTGGTGACGGCCTACACCCGGGCCGGCGGCTCCTACGTCGTCGCCCGGGAGAACTTCGGGCCCAACGTGGCCCAGGTCGCCGCGGTGGCGCTGCTGATCGACTACATCGTCACGGTGGCGGTGCAGACCGCCGCGGGCACCACCGCGCTGCTGTCGCTGGTGCACCTGCTCGGCGGCGACGCCTACAACTGGGTGGACTCCTACCAGCTGCCGATCTCGCTGGCCGTGGTGGCGCTGCTGTGCTGGGGCAACCTGCGCGGCATCCGCGAGGCGGGCAAGGCGTTCGCCGCGCCCGCGTACCTGTTCATGGCCGGCATGGCGCTGCTGTTCGTGGTCTCCGGCATCCGGCTGCTGCTGGGCGACCTGCCGCACGCGAACGTGCACGCCGGCGGCGCGCTGGCGCTGGGCGGCGCGGGCGACCACAGCAGCCTGCTGATGGGCGCCTCGGTGTTCCTGGTGCTGAAGGCCTTCGCCAACGGCGGCACCTCGCTGACCGGCCTGGAGGCGATCTCCAACGGGGTCAGCGCGTTCCGCAACCCGCAGGGGCCGAACGCCAGGAAGACCCTGGTGGCGATGTCGGTCACGCTGGGCACCCTGGTGCTCGGGGTGTCCGGTCTTGCCTACCTGACCCACTCCATCCCGTTCAGCACCGGCAACCCCAGCGTGCTGTCCCAGGAGGCCAACCTGGTCTTCGGCAGCAGCTGGTTCGGCCAGGCCGGGCTGGTCTTCCTGCAGCTGGCCACCGCGCTGATCCTCTACACCGGCGCCAACACCTCGTTCAACGGCTTCCCGTTCCTGGCCAGCTTCGTGGCCGAGGACTCGTTCCTGCCGCGGCAGCTGACCCGGCGCGGGCACCGGCTGGCCTTCTCGTCCGGCATCCTCACCCTGACCGGTGTCTCGGCCGCGCTGCTGATCGGCACCGACGCCAAGCTGGACAGCCTGCTCGGGCTGTACGCGATCGGCGTCTTCACCGGCTTCTTCATGGCCGGGACCGGCCTGGTCAAGCACCACTGGACCCGGCGCGAGCGGGGTCGCACCGCCAAGCTGGTGATCAACGCGCTGGCGGCGACGGTCTCCCTGGGCATCGTGCTGACCTTCGCGGTCACCAAGTTCACCGAGGGCGCCTGGCTGGTGGTGGTGCTCTTCCCGATCGGGGTCTGGGCGCTGATCCGGGTCAACCGCCGCTACCGCGAGGAGGCCGCGGCCCTGGCCGCCGCCCCGGCCGACACCACCAGCCCGCGCCACCGCCGCCAGGTGATGTACATCCTGGTGGACCGGGTCGACCTGGCCGCGCTCAAGGCGATCCGCTACGCCCGCTCGATGCGCCCGCAGGAGATCCGCGCGGTGCACTTCATGATCGACAGCCGGGAGGCCGAGAAGCTGGCCGCGCAGTGGACCGACGCCGAGGTGGGCGACCTGCCGCTGGAGATCGTCCAGTGCCCGGACCGCAGGATCACCCGCTCGCTGCTGGAGCTGATCCACCGCAGCACCTCGGAGCAGCGCAGCCAGATCACCCTGCTGATCCCGGAGCGCAATTACTCGCCGATCCTCGGCCGGCTGCTGCACCGCCGGACCGCCGACCACATCGCCCGCGCGGTCGGGAAGCTGCCCAACGTGGTGGCGACCATCGTGCCGTTCGACGTGGTCGAGGCGCACGAGGAGCTGGAGGAGGCGGAGGCGGCCGGGGTGCGGCTCACCCACGCGGGCCGCTGACGCCCGCCCCGGCACGCGTCCGGGCCCGGCAGCCTGCGCGGCTGCCGGGCCCGGACGGGGTGGAGGGATCAGCGCGCCTCGCGCACCACGACCGTGTCGTCGGCCAGCACGTTCGGCTGCGGGTGGGTGAACAGGTGCGCCCCGGCCGCGACCACGCCGCCGACCAGCGGGGCCACGATGAACAGCCAGACCTGCGACATCGCCGGGCCGCCGGCGAAGATGGCCGGGCCGAGGCTCCGGGCCGGGTTGACGCTGGTGCCGGTGAGCGGGATGCCGACCAGGTGGATGACGGCCAGCGCGATGCCGATCGGCAGTCCGTCGAAGCCGGTCACCGCGATCCGGTGGGTCACCGCGAGCACCACGAACACCAGCAGGAAGGTCAGCAGCACCTCGGCCAGGAACGCGCCGCCCAGGTTGATGTGGGTCTGGGAGCGGCTGCCCCAGCCGTTGCTGCCCATCTTCCCGTGGGTGACCAGGCCCGGGATCTGCTTGGCCATCAGGAACACCAGCGCGGCGCCGGCGATGCCGCCCAGGAACTGCGCCACCCAGTAGCCGACGGCGGTCTGCACGGTGATCCGCTTGGCCACCAGGAAGCCCAGGGTCACCGCCGGGTTCACGTGGCAGCCGGAGATCGGCCCCAGTGAGTAGGCGAGGGCCAGCAGGACGAATCCGAAGGCCAGGGCGACGCCCAGGTCACCGATCCAGGTGCCCGCGAGCACCGCGGCCCCCACTCCGAACAGGACCAGCAGCAGCGTTCCCAGGAACTCGCTGATCACCGCGCGCCTGTCTACGTCCTCCATGGCCTTTCCTTCCGTCGCGGGTCGTTGGGCGGCTGACGACCCGCGCCTGCCACCGCTTTCCCACGCTGGACCCGGGTCCGCGGGGGCGCACGCCGGGCTGCTCCATTAGGGACGCGGGCCCCCGGGGCGCCGCCGGGGCCTACTTCACGGTGAGGGTGCCGTGCATGAACTGGTGGATGGTGCAGATGTAGGGGTAACTCCCGGGCGTGCTCGGCGCGGTGAAGGTGGCGGTGGCGCCCGGGGCGATGGTGCCGGTGTCGAAGGCCTTGTTCCCGGTCGCGGTGAGCGTGTGCGCGGTGGAGTCCTTGTTGACCACGGTCAGCTTCTGGCCGGGCTTGACGGTCAGGGCGTCCGGGGCGAACGCGAAGTTGTGGATCACCACCTCCGTTCCCGACCCGGTGGCGGTGGCGGCGCTGCTCACCGCGGCGGCGGCGCTGCTGGCGGCCGAGGTCACCGTCGTGCTGAGCTGGTTGCTGGTGCTGCCCCCGCTGGAGCACGCGGACAGCGGCAGCAGGAGCAGGCCGAGCAGCAGCGGGAGAAGGCGACGGGATCGGAACACGGACGGCCTCGGATTCCTCGGATTCGGACAGGATGTCCCGCCAGTCGATCCCCGCTCCCCCCGCTCCGCAACTCGACCGGCCCGCCGCCCGCCGTCGCCCGCCGCCGCCCCGCACGGTCGTGCCCGATGAGCGGCCGGGCACCGGCTCGGGCATCCTGAGGGCATGCCGCGTGACCCGGAGCTCGCCCCCGAGGTCTTCGACCAGGCGGTGGTCATGATCGCGCTCACGGTCGGACCTGAGCAGCGCCTGGCCTACCTCAACGAGGCGTTCCGCCGCCTCTTCGGCGACCGCCCGCTCGGCGTCCCGGTCCGGGAGGCCTTCGCGGACGAGGAGTCCGACGCCTTCTTCGACCTGCTCGACCAGGTCTACACGGACGGCCGGGCCCGCCAGGCGACCGCCCCGCACGCGGCGAAGCGGCTCGGCGAGCAGGACGAGCGCCACCTCCTCTACAGCGCCTCGCCGGTGCACTCCCGGTACGGCCGCGGCGTCCTGGTCGCGCTGATCGACGCCACCGCCGAGATCAGCGCCACCCGGCGGGCCGAGCTGCTCTCGGAACAGCGGCTGCAGACGCTGCGCCGCTACCAGGCGCTGGTCTCCGCGGTCTCGCAGATGGTGTGGGTGGCCAGGCCGGACGGGACGATGAGCGAGCTGGTGCCGGGCTGGGAGCGGTTCACCGGGCAGCCCTGGAGCACCTCGATGGACCGGGGCTGGCTGGACGTGGTGCACCCGCAGGACGCGGACCACCTGGTCGAGGCCTGGGAGCGGGCCACCGCGGCCGAGGAGATGTTCGAGGCCGTGTTCCGGATCCGCGCCGCGAACGGCGAGTACCGCCATGTGGAGAGCCGGGCCGTGCCGGTGATGCACGAGGGCCAGCCGGTGGAGTGGGTCGGCGCCACCGCCGACATCGAGGACCGCTGGCGCAGCCGGCTGCGCGAGGACCTGCTGGCCCGCGCCGTCGCCGTCACCAGCACCTCGCGGATGGACGACGCCTTCGCCGCGATGGCCGCCGTGGTCGTCCCCGACCTGGCCGACGCCTGTGCGATCTTCCTGATCACCAACCCCGGCAAGGGCATCGGCGGCCGGGTCACCGCCACCCGGGTCGCCGCGGTCACCCGTCCGGGACTGCCGCCGCTGCCGCCGATGCTGCGTCAGGAGTACCTGCTGGGGCCGCAGGCGCTGCAGACCGTCGGCCGGCGCACCCCGATGCTGCTGGCCTTCGAGCCGGAGTCGCCGCCGCACAGCGTGGTCCCCACCGTCTCGGCCGGCTGGCTCGGCCGGACCCAGGCCACCGCGCTCACCCTGGTGCCGATCGTGATCGACGGCCGGGTGGTGGCGCTGGCGGCGGCGGCCGTCTGCGAGACCCGACCGCGCCCGGACCAGGCGTACATCACGCTGCTGCACGAGGTGCTGCAACTGGCGCAGGTGCCGCTGAGCCAGTCGCTGGAGCTGCAGCGGGCCCGCCAGGTCGCGCTGTCGCTCCAGCGCGCGCTGCTGGCCAGCACCCCGGACGTGCCCGGGGCCGACCTCGCCGCCCGCTACCAGCCGAGCAGCCGCACCGCCGAGGTCGGCGGGGACTGGTACGACGCCTTCCTGCTGCCGGACCGGTCGCTCGCGCTGACCATCGGCGACGTGGCCGGGCACGACCTGGCCGCCGCCACCGGGATGGGCCAGCTGCGCAGCATGCTCCGCGGCATCGCCTACAGCCACGCCGACCGGCACACCCCGGCCGAGATCCTGTCCGAGCTGGACGTCGCCGCCACCGGCCTGGACGTCGCCGACTTCGCCACCGCGATCCAGCTGCACCTGGTGCCGGAATCCGGCGGCTGGGCGCTGAGCTGGTCGAACGCCGGGCACCCGCCGCCGCTGCTGCTGCCGGTCGAGGGGCCTCCGCTGCTGCTCGGCGACGGCGAGGCCGACCTGCCGCTGTGCGTCGACCCGAGCGGGAAGCGGACCACCCACCGGCACCGGATCGGGCCCGGGGACACCCTGCTGCTGTTCACCGACGGGCTGGTGGAGATCCCCGGCGAGCACCTGGCCCAGGGCCTGGAGCGGCTGGCCGGGGAGGCGGCGGCGGGACGCGGCCTGCCGGTCGCCGACCTGTGCACCGACCTGCTGGTGCACCTGCCCGACGGCCGGGACGACATCGCCGTGCTCGCCTTCCGGCCGCACCCGGCGGACCCGCCCCCGGCATGACCGAGGCCGCCGGCCCTGGAAGTCCAGGACCGGCGGCCGGGGTCACCCGCTGGCGAACGTACGGCCGTGCTCAGGGCTGGCCGGTGGGGGGATCGGTGTTGATCTGCTTCTTGATCTGCTCCTGGGCCTTGTCGACCTGGGAGGCGTACTTGCCTCCGGTCTTGGAGTCGAACATGTCACCCGCCTTGTCCACCGCCTGGTGGGCCTGTGCTTCATGGCCCTTCAGCATTCCCTTGAGCTTGTCGATCACGGACATACGTCCTCCTCGATTTCGGGTCAGGCCCTTCCAGAATCCGCGCAACCGCCCGGTCCCGCATCTTGGACGCGTCCGCCCGGCAGGCTCAGGTGTTGCTGCTGCCGGGTTCGAGGTTGACCCAGGAGAAGATCGCGCCGACCTGGTAGCCGTCCTTCTGGGTGGCGAAGGTGAAGTTCAGGCTGGTGTCGCCGGGGCGCAGCAGCTTGGAGATGTCGATCCGGTCCGAGTCGTAGCCCAGCTGGTTGACGTAGTTCGGGGTCCGGACGAACTGGTCGCTGGGGATGGACTCGCTGATGGTGGAGTTCATGAAGTCGTTGGCCGGCTTGTCCGGGGTGGACAGCACGGTGCGCGGACCGTGGGTGGACTGCACCGTGACGGTGTCGCCGGTGTAGGTGCGGTCGCCGTCGTAGGCGAGGAAGCCCAGGTTGGCGGCGATCTGGCCGGTCTTGGGGACCTTGATGCCGGTGATCTTCGAGTTGAGCGGCGCGGCGTTCGGCAGCTCGATCTGGAAGCCGTCCGACAGCTGGATGTTGCGCAGCGGCTTGTCGCAGTTCTCGTACGCCACCACCAGGGACCAGCCGCCCCAGCTGTGGTCGGCCACCACCGAGTCCATGTCGGCGACGATGTAGTTGCCGTTGCCGGACGACTTGACCAGGTCGGTGACGTCGGCCGAGGCCTGGTAGCCGTGCTCCATGGCGTCGCCCTCGCCGACCCCGGTCATGTAGCCGAGGTCCTTGTACGAGGGGTCGGTGTTGACCTCGTGGTACTCCTTGCCGTCGGGGGTCTTGAACAGCACCCCGTCGACCTGCGACAGCGGCAGGATGGTCTTGCCGAGGCCGCGGGTACCGCCCCAGTACAGCCGGGCGTACTTCACCGTGGAGCCGGGCAGCAGGTTGAGCTGCGCGCCGCTGGAGGAGTACAGCGTCTCGAAGCCGCCGCCCTCGGACGGCGGCAGCGGGAACTTGCCGGGGTACTGGTTGATGTACTTCATCATGTAGTTGTTGTTGTAGATGCCCTGGCCCACGCCCTTGCGGGCGTCCAGGCAGGAGGCAACGCCCTTCTTCAGCGGTGCCTTCTTCTCGTCGCAGGTCATCAGCGTGTTGCCGATGCGGGTGATCGAGCCGTGCATCACCGCGTGGTAGCGGGTGGTCATCGGGATGGGGTGCTGGCCGGTGTCGCCGACGGCCCGGTGCTGGGCGTGCACGGGTCCGACCCGGTCCGGGGCCGCGGCTCCGGAGCCGGTGGCCAGGGCCAGTTGCGCCACGACGGCGGCACAGGCCGCTGCGACGGCCGCGGTGGCGCGAAGGAGTCTGCGCGAGGTCGGACGCGTGCCTACGATGCGGTGGTCCACGGGATCCTCTCTGTTGTTCTTTTATCTGAAGATGACTCAGATGTGATAATCATCCGAGCACGAAGCATCGAGCGCTGACCGCTATTCGTCCGTTCGTGGGCGTGGCCGCGGGAACGGAACCCCCCTGGCCGGAGCGGCTCTTGTACGAAAGGTGGCGCGGGCCGCCGGGCGGCCGGGGCCGGACGTTGACACCGTCCGCGCATGCCCGTTGACTGCTCGTGTCGTCGCCACACCGGGAGCACAGGGCTCCTCAGGGACTCGCGGCGGCCCGAAGGACGCTCTCCTGTTGACGACAGCGACCGAAATCTTAGGGATTCAGTCCTGCCCGCCGGCCGCCACGACGGCCGAAGTCTTCGAGGTCCGGCCCTACACCCCGCACTGCCGGGTGATCCACGCCGAGGGCGACCACGCCGTGATCGGCGTCTCCCCCGGCAACAGCTACTTCTCGGCCCAGCGCCTGACCGACCTCGCCCACTGGGGCGTCCGGCACTTCGACCGGGTCGACTTCGTCTACACCGACCTGCACGTCGCCGAGATGTACCAGGCCTTCGGCTACAGCGCCGACGACGCCCGGCGCAAGGCGGTCAAGAACCTGCGCGGCGTCCGGGCCAAGGTGACCGCCGCGGTCGAGGCGGTCGGCGGCGGCGGGCGGCTCGCCGCCCACCCGATGTCGGAGTTCACCGGCAACCCGGCCTACCAGCGGATCCACCGGCACCTGCGGAGCCTGCTGGACACCGACCAGGAGTTCCTCGGCGCCTGCCGGGCGCTGGTCGACTCCTTCCTCTCCGCCAAGGTCCTGGACGGGAAGGCAGGCACCGAGCGGCAGCGCGCGGTCTGCCTGGAGTACGTCTGCGCGGAGGCCCCGCTGTTCCTGGACACCCCGGCCATCCTGGAGGTGCCCTCCTCGCTGAACTGCTACCACCAGCTGCTGCCGATGGCCGAGCTGCTCTACTCACGCGGGTCAGGGCTGCGCGCCTCCCGCAACCAGGGCCACGCCGTGGTGACCCCCGTCGAAGGAGACCCCGATGTCCGTTGACACCCTCACCGCCTTCCCGTTCTCCTGGCGCGGGGACCGGCTGCCGGAGGAGATCGCCGGACTGCGCCGGGAGCCGGTCAAGCGGGTGCGGACCATCGCCGGGGACGAGGCCTGGCTGGTCTCCTCGCACGCGCTGTGCACCCAGGTGCTGGAGGACAGCCGGTTCAGCCTCAAGGACACCTCGGCGCCGGGCGCGCCCCGGCAGTACGCGCTGACCATCCCGCCCGAGGTGGTCAACAACATGGGCAACATCACCGGGGCCGGGCTGCGCAAGGCGGTGCTCCGGGCGATCAACCCCAAGGCCGACGGCCTGGTCCCGTGGATGCGCTCGTACGCGTCCGAACTGGTCGAAGGGCTGCTGGCGCAAGGGGCGCCGGCGGACCTGCGGGCCGGCTTCGCCAACCCCTACGCGGAAGCGCTGCACTGCCGCATCCTCGGCATCCCGCAGGCGGACGCCGCCCGGCTGGCACCCAGCCTGGACCTCGCGTTCATGAACTCGGCCTGCCCGGTCACCGGCGCCCGGCTGAACTGGGACCGCGACATGGCCTACATGGTCGAGCGGCTCGACGACCCGGCCACCACCGGGCTGATGGCCGAGATCGCGGCGCTGCGCGGCGACCCCGACTACGCCCACCTCACCGACGAGATGCTGGCCACCGTCGGGGTGACCATGTTCGGCGCCGGGGTGATCTCCACCTCGGCGTTCCTGACCATGGCCGTGGTCTCGCTGATCCAGCACCCGGAGGCGTGGGCCGAGCTGCGCGCCGACCCGTCCCGCGTCCCGGCCGCGGTGGACGAGCTGCTGCGGATCAACCTGTCGATCGGCGACGGGCTGCCCCGGCTGGCGCTGGAGGACGTCCTCCTCGGCGACGTCCTGGTCCGGGCGGGCGAACTGGTGCTGGTGCTGGTCGAGGGCGCCAACACCGACCCGGAGGTGTTCACCGACCCGGAGCGGATGGACATCGGCCGCGCCAACAGCACCGCGCACCTCTCCTTCGGCGGCGGCCGGCACTACTGCCCCGCCACCGCGCTGGGCAAGCGGCACGCCGAGATCGCCCTGGAGACCCTGCTCGACCGGCTGCCCGAGCTGCGACTCGCGGTCCCGATCGAGCAGTTGGTGTGGCGCACCGGGTTCATGAAGCGGATGCCGGAGCGGCTTCCGATGCTGTGGTGAGCCACCCTGCCGCAGCAGGCTCGTTTTCTGGCCCCGGTGCGGCAAGACTGGTCACTCGGGGGCCGGAGCGGGGCGTGGTCGGACGCCGGGGAAGGCAGGGCCGATGGGTTCGCACATCGAGCGGGAGCGCAAGTTCGACGCGGCGGACGGCGGCGCGGCCCTGCCCGACCTGCACGGCCTGCCCGGGGTCGGCGCGGTCCGCGCGGCCTCGGCCGAGGAACTTGACGCCGTCTACTACGACACCCAGGACCACCTGCTGCGGTCCCGCCGGATCACCCTGCGCCGGCGCACCGGCGGCCATGACGAGGGCTGGCACCTCAAGCTCCCGGCGGGTCCGGACAGCCGCCGGGAGATCCAGCTGCCGCTGTCCGGCGAGGGACCGGACGAGCCGGTCCCGGCGGAGCTGGCGCTGCGGGTCCGCGCCCGTGCGCACGGCGCGGCGCTGGTCCCGGTCGCCCGGCTGCACACGCTGCGGCGGCGGAGCCTGCTGCTGGACGCGGCCGACCGGCCGCTCGCCGAGATCGCCGAGGACGCCGTCACCGCACACCGGCTGCCGCCGGGGCCGTCCGGCGGGAAGGGCGGCGGCGGGGAGCGGAGGTGGAGCGAGGTCGAGGCCGAGCTGAGTCCGGGCGCCCCGGAGGAGCGGGGCACCGGGCTGCTGGACGCGATCGAGGAGCGCTTCGCCGGGGTCGGGCTGCACCGTTCCTCCAGCGCCTCCAAGCTCGAACGCGCGCTGGGCGGCACGCGGGTCGCCCCGCCGACTGCCGCCCCGCCGGCTCCCGCTCCGGCTTCCGGCAGCATCGGCGCGCTGCTGGCCGACCGGCTCCGGGAGCAGGTGGAGACGGTGCTGGTGCTGGACGGGGCGGTCCGCCGCGACCGCCCCGACTCGGTGCACCGGATGCGCGCCGCGGTCCGCGGGCTGCGCACCACGCTGCGGGCCTTCCGGCCGTACCTGGACCGGGCCGCCGGCACCGAACTGGACCTCGAACTCGGGCGGCTGGGACGGGTCCTGGGCGAGGCCAGGGACAGCGAGGTGCTCGGCAGCAGGCTGGGCGAGCAGCTGGCGGCGCTGCCCGCGGTGGAACGCCCCGGACCGATGGCGCAGCGGATCGGCGACTGGTGCACCGACCGCTACCGGCGGGCCCACCGGCTGGCGCTCGCCGAGCTGGACAGCCCCCGCTACTTCGCCCTGGTCGAGGCCCTGGACCGGCTCGCCGCCGCACCGGGCCTCACCGGCCGCGCCCGGCGGCCGGTCGCACCCGAGCTGCGCCGGGTCCTCGCCCGGGAGCAGCGCCGGGTGGCCCGCCGGATCGCCGCCGCGCGCACGCTGCCGTCGGGCCCGGAACGCGACGAGGGCCTGCACGTCGCCCGGAAGGCCGCCAAGGGCGCCAGATACGCGGGCGAGACAGCCGAACCGGCCGCCGGAAAACCGGCCCGCCGCTTCGCCCGCCGGATGAAGGCCGTGCAGACCCTGCTGGGTGACCGTCAGGACGCGCTGGTCGCAAGGGAGTTGATCCCGATCATCGCGACCTGGGCGGAGACCGCGGGCGAACCCGGCTTCGGCTACGGCGTCCTCTACGCGGCCGAAGCCGCCGTCCTCGCCCGTACCGACGCCGAACTCCCCGCAGTCTGCGCGGCGGCGCTCGACCCCGGGCTGGTCCGCTGGGGCGCCGCCGGCTCCTAGCCGGACCGCGGCACCGGCCCGGTGGAGGCGCGGGTGACCAGCTGGGTGGCGAGCTCGACATGGAGGGTGTCGACGGTGTGCCGGTCCAGCAGCCGGGTCAGCAGCGAGACCGCCATCCGGCCCATCTCCTCCAGGGGCTGACGGACCGTCGTCAGCGGGGGCTGGGTGCTGCGGCTGAGGTCGCTGTCGTCGAAACCGGCCACCGAGAGGTCCGCCGGGACCCGGAGGCCGCGCTCGTGGGCGGCCCGCAGCGCCCCCGCGGCGACCTTGTCGTTGAACGCGACCAGCGCGGTGGGCCGTTCCGGCAGGTCCAGCAGCTCGCCCGCGGCCCGGTAGCCGTGCTCGACCGTCGGCTCGACGCTGCGCAGCAGCTCGGGGACGGGGAGCGCGCCGGTCGCGGCCAGCGCCGAGGTGTGGCCGACCAGGCGGGCGTCGCTGGCGAGCCACTCGGTCGGCCCGGCGATGACGCCGATCCGGCGGTGGCCGAGCGAGGTCAGATGGGCGGTGACGCTGCGCGCCCCGGCGAAGTTGGCGGCGGAGACCGAGGCGATCTCGCCGGGCAGCGCGGTCCTCGGGTCGACCACGACGAACGGGAAGCCGGTGGCGCGCAGCTCCTGCAGTTCCTCGCCGGGCTCCGGCGGCAGGATGAGCACCGCTCCGGCCACGGTCGGGTCCTGCGGCAGCCCGGCCAGGACCCGCGCGCCCTGCGCGGACCCGCCCGCGCCCAGCACCAGCCGCCGGTGGTGCAGGTCCAGCGTCTCGGCCACGGACGAGACGATCACGCCGAAGTAGTCGGTCAGCACATACGGGCAGCGCACGTACACCGCACCGTGGTTGGCGCCGCGGCGGGCGGGCGCGGGCGCGCCGAGGCGCTCCCCGGCCCGGCGGACCCGCTCCTGGGTCTCCGGGGCGACCTGGACATGGCCGTTCATCACCCGGGACACCGTCGCGATGGAAACGCCGGCCTCGGCGGCGATGGCCCGCACCGTGACGTGGCTCGCCTTCGGCCTAGCCACCTGTTACAGCGTTTCGTTTCATGGCCGGGAGCCTACTGCACCGATCACCGGCCTGGTTCCGGTACCTGTACGAAGCCTTGACAGCCCTCCGACACGGCGCTTACCTGTGTTTCGCGTGGGTTCCAGAAATAGTTACATTCTGTTTCACAGAGAGGAACGATCGTGTCCCGCATCAGGTTCATCTCGGCGTCACTGGCCGCAGCGGCGATGGTCTCGGGCTCGGTGATCGGGCTCGGGACCACCGCTCATGCCGCCACCGGCTCCGCGGTCTCGGTCTGGGAGACCACGGCCGACCAGAGCAAGCTGCTCGCCCCGCAGACCGGCGCGGTGTTCGCCGACGGCGGCGGCACCGGCAGCCAGACCATCACCGTCAACGCGTCCACCGGCTACCAGTCGATGACCGGCTTCGGGGCCTCGCTGACCGACTCCTCGGCCTGGCTGATCGCCAACTCCCCGCAGCGCAACACGATCATGAGCAAGCTGTTCGACCCCAGCCAGGGCATCGGCCTGGACTTCCTGCGGCAGCCGATCGGCGCCTCCGACTTCGCCCGCTCGCTCTACAGCTACGACGACATGCCGGCCGGGCAGACCGACCCGACCCTGGCGAACTTCTCGACCGCCCACGACAACGCCTACATCCTGCCGCTGCTGCAACAGGCGCTGCAGCTCAACCCGGCCACCACGGTGATGGCGACCCCGTGGAGCGCGCCGGGCTGGATGAAGACCAGCGGCTCCATGATCGGCGGCACCCTGAACAGCGCCGACTACCAGGTCTACGCGAACTACCTGGTGAAGTTCCTCCAGGCGTACAAGGCGGCCGGGGTCCCGGTCTCGCTGCTGACCCCGCAGAACGAGCCGGAGTACTCGCCCTCCAACTACCCCGGCGCGACCTTCTCGGCCGCCGACGAGACCAACCTGATCGCCAACTACCTCGGCCCGGCGATCAAGGCCGCGAACCTCGGCACCGGCATCCTCGGCTACGACCACAACTGGAACGACACCTCCTTCCCCTCGACCATCCTGGGCAACAGCACCGCCGCCCAGTACACGGTCGGGACGGCCTGGCACTGCTACGGGGGCGACCCCAGCGGGCAGACCACGGTCCACAACGCCTTCCCGACCAAGGACACCTACTTCACCGAGTGCTCCGGCAGCCAGTCGGCCAACACCGCGAACACCTTCTCCGACTCGCTGGACTGGCAGACCGAGAACCTGATCATCGGCGCCACCCGCAACTGGGCCAAGTCCGTGGTCACCTGGAACATGGCGCTCGACCCCAGCGGCGGCCCGTCGATGAACTGCACCACCTGCACCGGCGTGGTCACCGTGAACAACGGCAACGGCACCGCCGCGTACAACGCCGAGTACTACGTCCTGGGCCAGGCCAGCAAGTTCGTCAAGCCGGGCGCGGTACGGATCGACTCCAACACCTTCGGCAGCGGCAACCTGGAGGACGTCGCCTTCCGCAACCCGGACGGCTCGATCGCGCTGATCGCCCTCAACGCCGACGCCTCGGCCGCGCACACCTTCAACGTCAGCCAGAACGGCCAGTCCTTCAGCTACACCCTCCCGGCGAAGGCGGTGGCGACCTTCACCTGGACGCCCGGCAGCAGCACCGGCGGGGGCGGCACCGGCGGCATCTCCAGCACCGCCTGGTACCAGGTCGTCAACGCCAACAGCGGCAAGTGCGTCGACGCCACCGGCGGCGGCACCGCGAACGGCACCGCCGTGCAGCAGTGGACCTGCGGCAGCGGCAACCACAACCAGCAGTGGCAGTTCCAGCCCACCGACAGCGGCTACTACAAGGTGGTCACCCGCAACGCCACCACCGAGGCCTGGAACGTCACCGGCGGCACCGGGGCCACCGGGGACGGCGTGCCGATCCAGCTCTGGACCTACGGCGGCGGCAGCAACGAGCAGTGGAAGCCGGTCCAGCACGCCGACGGCAGCTACAGCTTCACGCCGCGCAGCAACCCCGCCGAATGCCTGGACGTCACCAATGTCTCCACCGCGGACGGCGCCCGGTTGCAGCAGTGGACCTGCAGCGGCGGCCCCGCGCAGAGCTTCAGCCTGGCGGCGCAGAACTGACGTTGCGTCAGCAACGATCAGCTCCGCGAAGTCCTGCAACGGCGGGTGCTCCAGCAGCACCCGCCGGCTGCCGCGGCGGGAGGTGACCACGCCCTCGGGCCCCGGACGGAACCTATCCTGCCGCTGCCGACTCCAGGGCGAGCAGCAGCCGCTTGGCGTCGGCGCCGCCCGCGTACTGGCCGGGGCTGCCGTCGGAGCGCACCACCCGGTGGCACGGCACCACCAGCGGCAGAGGGTTGGTCGCGCAGGCCGTCCCCACCGCCCGCACCGCCCTGGGGCTGCCGGAGGCAGCAGCCACCTGCGCGTAGCTGGCGGTGTGCCCGTAGCCGATGTCCGGGAGGCGGGCCAGGACGTCGCGCCGGAAGCCCTTCGCCAGCCGCAGGTCCAGCGGCAGTTCGAAGCGGTACCGACGACCGGTGAAGTACTCCTCCAACTGGCGGCTCGCCCCGTCCAGCCGGGCGGGGGCGCGGAGGATCCGCGGGCTGACCGCGTCGGACAGCTGCTGGAGCGCCGCGTCGTGGTCCTGGACCGCGAAGGCGATCCTGACCAGGCCCTGTTCGGTCGCGGCCAGCAGCAGTGCGCCGACGGGGGTGTCCAGGGTGCGGTAGGCGACGTCCAGCAGGCCCGCGTCCCCTGACTCCGCGGCCAGCCGGGCGTGCAGCCGGGCCAGTGCGGGGCCGTCCTGCGCCTGGTCCCCGGACAGCGCGGCGGTGATCAGGCGGGTGCCGTGGCTGTCGAGATCGGATGTTCCGGTCATCGTCAGGACCTCTCTCTCGGGTACGAGCCGCGCAGGGCTCTGATGCCGTCGGCGGCGGCTCTGCGGGCCGCGTCGGTGCTGCCGCCGATCAGCGCGGCGATCTCCTTGTAGGGGAGCCCGGCCAGGTAGTGGTAGGCGACCGTCTGCCGCTGGCGCTCGGGCAGCGCCTTGAGCGCGGCCCACAGGTCCGGGTCCCAGTCCTCGGGTCGGCCGGTGCGGCTCGGCCGCTCGGGCAGCGCCGCCACCGGGACCGCGCGGCGGCCGGCGGCCCGGACCACGTCGATCGCCTTGCGGTGGGCGACGGTCACCAGCCAGGCCGTCAGGTCGGCGTCCCCGGGCAGCTCCGGGTACGCCTTCAGGGCGGCGAGGAAGGTCTCCGACCAGGCGTCCTCGGCGTCGTGCGGACCGACCACGGCCCGCACCACGCGCAGCACCATCGGCCCGTGGTCGGTCACCAGTTGTTCGAACGGTGGCTTGCTCACACCGGGTAAACGATCGGGCGGTGCGAAACGTGAGCCGCGGCCCGCGGCCGGACCGGGGCCGGGGCCGGATTCAGAACAGCCGGGCTTCCCGCTCCGCCGCGGGCTCCTCCAGCTCCAGCAGGAAGCGCTTGCGGTCCAGGCCGCCCGCGTAGCCGCGGAGGCTGCCGTCGGTGGCGACGACCCGGTGGCAGGGGATCACCACCGACACCGGGTTCAGCGCGTTCGCGGCGCCGACCGCCTGGGCCAGCGCCGGGTCCCCGAGCTGCCGGGCCAGGTCGCCGTAGGAGCGGGTCTCCCCGTACGGGATGTCCAGCAGCAGGTCCCAGACCCTGCGCTGGAAGTCGTTGCCCTGCGGGGCGAGCGGCAGCGCGAACTCCGACCGCGTCCCGGCGAAGTACTCGCCGAGCTGCCGCCGGACCTCCTCGAAGCCCTGGTCGGTCCGCTCGCCGAAGGTGTCCGCGGACGGGCGCCGCAGGTGCCCCTCGAAGTACAGCCCCACCAGCGCCCCGTCCTCGATGACGGCGGTGAGACCCCCGGTGGGCGAGTCGATGACGGTGTGCGTCCTCATGGCCGCGCCACTCCCCTTCCTTCCGTTCCCCTCCATGGTGGGCAGCCGCTGCCGGCCGCCCCTCACCGGGTAGACGCCCCGCAGGCGCGAAACGTGAGGCCCGCTGGGGCCCGCTACCGGTCCAGCCGCAGGCGGAGCCGGCAGACGGTGGCGCCGGTGCCGCGTCTGACGGCGCGTGAGATCAGGGCTCCGCGCTGGTTGTGCAGGGGCCAGTGCCACCAGTGGGCCGGTTCGACCTCGGGGATCAGCACGGTGATCCGGTCGTAGCTGTGGGTCGTGCCCATCTCGCGCAGGTAGCCGACCAGGGGCGGGTCAGCTCGCGCCGGGCCGCCGGGACGGACACCAGCGGCACGCCCGGCGCCCACAGCTCCCAGTCCCGGCGCAGCGCCTCGGCCGCGGCCCGTTCCTCGGCGTCGGACTCCCGCGGCTCGACCGTCACCGCGACCACCTCGTCGCCGAGCGAGACCGCCGCCGACAGGCCCTCCTGGGTGAGCCGGGACAGCGTGCCGACCGGCACCACGACCAGCGAGTGCTGCCGCCACGGCGGCTCGGGGACCAGGCCAAGACCCAGCTGCCGCCCGATCCGCTGGTACGACCTGCGCACCGCCGCGAACAGCAGCACCAGCAGCGGCAGCACCAGGCAGATGATCCAGGCGCCCTCGGCGAACTTGGTGAGCGTCTCCACCGCGGTCGCGCTCGCGGTCAGCAGCGCGCCGAAGCCGTTCAGCAGCGCCCTGCCGCGCCAGCCGGGCACCTGCCCGCGGGCCAGCCACCAGTGCCGGACCATGCCGACCTGGCAGATGGTGAAGCCGACGAACACCCCGATCGCGAACAGCGGCACCAGCGTGTTCACGTTCCCGCCCGAGCCGACCAGCAGCAGCGCCGAGGCGAACGCCAGGGCCAGTACGCCGTGCCGGTAGACCTGGTGGTCCGCCCGCAGCGCGAAGACATGCGGCAGGTGGTTGTCCTTGGCCAGCAGCCGCAGCAGCACCGGCAGCCCGCCGAAGGAGGTGTTGGCGGCCAGCGCCAGCAGCAGCATGGTGGCGAACTGGACCAGGTAGAAGCCGAAGCCGTGGCCGAGCGAGGCGTCGGTCAGCTGCGCCAGCACGGTCACCCCGGCGACCGGCCGCAGGTGGAACCGGCCGATCAGCACGGCCAGGCCGATCAGCATCACCCCGAGCACCACGCCCAGCGCCACCTCGGTCCGCTGGGCCCGCTTGACGCCGGGGCGGCGGAAGGACGGGACGGCGTTGGCGATGGCCTCGACCCCGGTCAGCGCGGAGCAGCCGGAGGCGAACGCCCGGAGCAGCAGCAGGACGCCGACCGAGGTGGCGTCACCGGCGAGCTGCGAGGCGTGTCCGACCGCGAGCGTCCCGACCGGGGCGTCCCGGAACAGGCCGACCACGATCACCCCGAGGACCGACAGCACGAACACCGCCGTCGGGATCATGAACACCCGGGCGGACTCGGCTATCCCGCGCAGGTTCACCCCGGTGACCGCGACCAGAACCAGCAGGCACAGCCAGACCCGGTCGCCGTAGAGGGAGGGGAAGGCGGAGGTGAGCGCGGCGACCCCGGCGGTGACCGAGACGGCGACGTTGAGCACGTAGTCGATCACCAGCGAGGCGGCGGCGACCATCGCGGCCCGGCGGCCCAGGTGGGTCCTGGCGACGGCGTAGGCGCCGCCGCCGTCCGGGAAGGCGGCGATGACCTGGCGGTAGGAGAGGGTGAGCACGCCCAGCAGCCCGGCGATGGCCAGGGTCACCGGGAGGGTGTAGCCGAGCCCGTGCGCCCCGGCGGCGGCCAGCACCACCACGATCGCCTCGGGGCCGTAGGCCACCGAGGCCATCGCGTCCAGCGAGAGGGCGGCCAGGCCGCCGAGCGAGGACAGCCGGTGCCGGTCTTCGGGGTCCGGGGCGGCGGGGTCCGCGCCGGGCGCGGCGGGGTCCCGGACAGCGGCGGCGGCGAGGGCGGCCGGGACGGCGGCGGCGGTCGCGGTCGCCGCGGTCGCCGGGCCTCCGGGAGGCTCGTCGTCCGTGCTCGGGCCGAGCCCCGAGGCCGTCGCTTCACCGGGTACGGACATCGTGCGGCTCCTCGCGCTCGGGCGGTGCTTCCGGGGCGGTGCATCCCCAGGCTCGGGCGACGATGGCACAGCTGCCCACTGCCCTGACGCCTTCTTGACGCGATCACGGGCCGTTGCTGACGACTCCTTGACGAAGCCGTCAGGCCTTGGCGCCCGTCACCAGCCGTTCGCGGTCGAACACCGCGGACACCAGCCGCCAGCCGACGACGTCGATCAGCAGCAGGGCCGCACCGAGGCCCAGCGCCACCCCGAGCGTCGGCCGGATCACGTCGAAGCCCATCAGCGCGGTCACCGCGAGCGGCGGCAGCCCGGCCAGCGAGCTGAGCTGCTGGGCGACCCGGACGTCACTGGCCCGGGTGGAGACGGTGATGCCGGCCCAGATCGACCAGCCCGCCAACAGCGGGGTGAACAGCAGTTGGGCCAGCAGCCGCGGCGCCTGGAAGATGTCCGAGGCCACGTTCTGGTGGGCGAACAGTCCGACGAAGGCCAGGAAGACCCCGTACATCGTGTAGGAGATCAGCAGCGTCGGGACCAGCGCCGCCAGGGCCTTGCCGAGCAGGAACTCCTCGCGCCGCACCGGCGTGGTGAGCACCGGTTCGAGCGTGCCCTGCTCCCGCTCGCCGACCACCGCGTAGGAGGCGACCACCGCCGGGACCAGGGTCGGGATCAGCATCAGGTAGAGCAGGGACACCCCGACCACCGCGTTGATCTTGCTCGCCGGGGCCGCGGCCGGGAGCGCGAAGATGCTGACGACCGGCGCGATCATGAAGACCACCGGCATGACCGCCATGGTCGAGGCGATGAACCGGTTGCGCCGGTAGTCGCGGACCTCCTTGCGGGCCACGGCCCGGATCCGGGCGCCGCTCAGGCTCATGGTCAGGCTCATCGCGCGCCCGCCTCCACATCCGTGTCGATCAGCTGGAGGTAGACGTCCTCCAGCGAGTGCCGGGACGGGCTCAACGCCAGCAGGTCCGCACCGGCCGCGACCAGCGCCCGCGCGGCTCCGGCCGCGGCGGCCTCGGCGTCGGAGACCGCGAGCAGGTAGGCGCCGTCCTCGGCCCGCTGCCAGCCCTCGACCCCCGGCAGCGCGGTGAAGACCCGCTCGGGTTCGGCCAGCGGCTCGCGGGTCCTGACCTCAAGGCTCTTGCTGAACAGCCGTTCCCGCAGCTCGTCCGGTCGGCCGATCATCCGCAGCGTGGTGTTCATGATCGCGACGCGGTCGCACAGCCGCTCGGCCTCCGCCAGCCGATGGGTGGTCAGGAAGATGGTCACGCCGCGCTTGCGCAGCGCGTCGATCAGGTCGTGCACCTCGCGCGAGGCCACCGGGTCGAGACCGGAGGTGGGCTCGTCCAGGAACAGCACCCGCGGGTCGCTCAGCAGCGCCCTGGCCAGGCCGACCCGCTGGCGCAGCCCCTTGGACAGCGAGCGGCACGGGTCGTCGGCCCTCTCCAGCAGATTGACCGCGCGCAGGGCGCGCTCGATCCGCTCGCGCGGTTCGGACAGCTCGTAGAGACCGGCGAAGAACTCCAGGTTCTCGGCCACGCTCAGCCGCAGGTACAGGCCCGGGGACTCCGGCATGACCGCGATCCGGCGGCGGATCTCCACCCCGTTCTCCGGGGTCAGCTCCAGCCCGGCGACCGTCGCCGTGCCCGCGGTGGGGGCCAGCAGGGTGCCGAGGGTGCGCACGGTCGAGGTCTTCCCCGCGCCGTTGGGCCCGAGGAAGCCGAACACCTCGCCGTGGTCGACGCTGAAGGTCACGTCCGCGAAGGCGGTGCGTGCGTCGAAGCGCTTGGTCAGGCCCTCCGCCATGACGGCGGGCGCTATGTTCTCTCTCACACTTAAAGTGATATCACTTTACTGGGGGAGGGTCAACGGGGCCTTCCGGGGCCTTCGGGGGGCGTCCGCGCCGGGGCAGGCCGCCGACGTTGCGGGGCAGCCGTCCGGCGTCCGCCAGCGCCTGGCGCAGCAGCAGTTCGATCTGCGCGGTGGTGCTGCGCAGCTCGGCCCCGGCCCACTTCGCCAGGGCGTCGTGGACCGCGGGATCGAGGCGCAGCAGGATGCTCTTCCGCTCACTCACGGCGCCGCTTACTGGTAGAGGGTTCCGGTGTTGACCACCGGCTGGGTCGTGCTCTCACTGCACAGCACCACCAGCAGATTGCTGACCATCGTCGCCTTCCGCTCCTCGTCGAGCTCCACCACGCCCTGTTCGGCGAGCTGGTCCAGGGCCATGTGCACCATGCCGACCGCGCCCTCGACCAGCCGCTGCCGCGCGGAGACCACCGCGTCGGCCTGCTGGCGGCGCAGCATCACCTGGGCGATCTCCGGCGCGTAGGACAGCCGGGTGACCCGGGACTCGACCACCGCGACACCGGCCACCGAGACCCGTTCGGCGATCTCGGCGGAGAGCCGGCCGGTGATCTCCTCGGCGTTCTCCCGCAGCGAGAGCCGGGTCTCCCCGCGCGCGTCGTACGGGTAGGAGCCGGCGATGTGCCGCACCGCGGTCTCCGCCTGCTTGGCGACGAACGCGACCACGTCCTCCACCGCGTACACGGACTTGGCGGTGTCGGCCACCTGCCAGACCACCACCGCGGCCATCTCGATCGGGTTGCCGTCCGCGTCGTTGACCTTCAGGGTGACCGTCTCGTGGTTGCGGATCCGGGTGGACACCCGCTGCCGCTTCGCGAACGGATTGACCCAGCGCAGGCCGTTGCTGCGGACCGTCCCGAGGTAGCGGCCGAACAGCGTCACCACCCGGGTCTGCCCCGGCGCCACCGCCGTCAGCCCGCCCAGCACCAGCACCCCGGCCACCAGCAGCACCGCTCCCAGCGGCGGCACCGCGCCGAGCGTCACCGCGCCGCCGACCACCAGCACCAGCCCGACCGGCAGGGCGACCCCGCCGGGCAGGCTCTTCGCCGTACGCTCACTGATCGCGTCCATCCGGGGCCACCCCTGTCTCTGTTCCTTGCCGCGCGGCGCGCTGTGCCGTGCGGCAAGTATAGAGATATCACTTAATGCGGGGCCGGGCTCAGCCGAAGTAGCCCTGGACGTCGGCGATCAGGTCGACGCTGCCGGAGTGGTTGTAGAGGGCGATGTCGCCGTCCGCGCCGATCGGGACCAGGGCCAGGTTCGGCACCGTCGCGCCCGGGGTGAGGTTGAGGCTGGAGCTGGTCGGCCGGGTTCCGCCGTCCGCGTAGGCGGTGACGTAGGTGGCCGCGGTGGGGCCGGTGCCGGTCAGGTTGACCAGCACCGCGGTCGCGTTCGCCGGGACGCCGTGCAGGCCCGCCACCTTCAGTCGCAGCGTCGCGCCGGGGCCGACCTTCGCCTTGGCCGCCCCCGTTCCGTCGACGGTGTCCAGCACCCGGGTCGGCGCGAGCGGGATGTAGCTGGAGCTCGGGACGGCCACCGTGCTGTACCAGCCAGCCAGGTCCACGATCAGGTCGACGCTGCCGCTGTGGTTGTAGAGGGTCACGTCGCCGTCCGCGTCGACCGGTGCCGACACCAGGTTGGAGACCGTCTGCCCGGCGCCCACGTTGAGGATCGAGGTGTCCGGACGGGCCGTACCGGTCGCGTAGGCGGTGATGTAGGTGCCCGCGGTGGCGCCGGTCGCGGTGACGTGCAGCAGCGCCGCGCGGGTGTAGCTGTCCAGGCCCACGTGCACGACCGTCCCTTGGCCGGGGCCGACCTTCACGTGCCCGCTGCCGCCCTGCCGGGTGTCGAGCACCCGGGTCGGCCCGGTGGCCTCGAAGTAGGACCCCTGCGGGACGGACCCGTCGTTGACGCTGGTGTAGTACCCCTGCACGTCGGCGATCACCTGGACCTGCCCGGAGGCGTTGTACAGCGACACCGTGCCGTCCGCCCCGATCGGGACCGTGACCTGGTTCTGCGTGGTCTGCCCGACACCGAAGTTGAGGTTGGACACGGTCGGCCGGCTGGTCCCGCCCGGGTACGCCGACAGGTAGCTCGACCGGGTGGCGCCGGTCTCGGTGACGTTCAGGGTCACCGCGGCGGCCCCGTGCGCCGGGATCCCGCCCGCGCCGGCCACCTTGAGCCGCACCACACCGCCGGGCCCGACCGCCGCCTTCGGCGCACCGGTGCCGGACCTGGTGTCGAGCACCCGGGCCGGGTGCAGCGGCACGTACTGGTTCCCGGCCGTGACCAGTTGCGAGACCTGCGCGGTCCGGCCGCCCCGGTCGGTGATCGTCGCGGTGACCAGGTAGGTGCCCGGCTTCTGGTAGTCGTACGTGCCGTAGAGGGCGGTGCCGAGGTCATGAGCGCCGGTGCCGTCGCCGTAGTCCAGCCGGACATCGCTGACCGGCCAGGGGCTGGTCGTCGCCTCCAGGTTGGCGTAGACGCTCAGCGGCCGGTCGACCTGGTCGTCGCCCAGGAGCATCGACGGCGTCAGCGGCCCCGGCTGCTCCACCGCGACCGACGTGTACGCGGTGCGGACGGCGCCGAACGGCAGGTTCGCCGTCACCGTGACCTCGTAGGAGGAGAACGGGCGGGCAGTGGCGTAGGTGTGGTCCACCGAAGCGGAGGACGAGTCCACCGGCTGGCTGCCGTCGCCGAAGTCGTAGTGGTAGCTGACCGGTGAGCCCCAGGGGTTGGACACCGCGGCGGTGAGGGTGACCGCGAGTGGAGCCGGGCCCTGGACCTCGGAGGGGGTGACCGAGGTGATCGCGAACGGGTCCTGGACCTCGATCGCACCGCGGTCCACGTAGCCGCTGCCGGTACCGGTGTTCGGGGTCCCCGGCACGTCCACCCGGGGCAGGTTGTTCAGCGCGAGCGGGGTCTCCCCCGGCGCGTTCGCGTCGGCCGAGTCGACCGCGGGGGAGGTCGCGGCCGGGGTGCCCGCGGTGCCGACGGTGCCCGCGGTCAACTGCGGGTCGCTGTTGAGGTCGTGCGTGCCCTCGGTGGTGCCGACGGTGAGGGCCGCGGCGGTCGGGTAGTCCACGCCGTTCCACCGGTACGCCGGGGAACCGGCCTGCGGGAACACCAGGTTGTAGTCCAGCGAGCTGCCGGGCGCCGAGTCCGCCGACACGTTCAGCTCCGGCGCCCCGGCAGCGGTCGCGGGGAGGCAGCCGGAACCGGCCACCGCGGCGGAGGAGGACACGCCGTCCCGGGAGGCGATGTTGTTCTCGATCAGCGCGCCGCTGGACCCGCCGCCGAGGACCAGGGCGGAACCGCAGTTGGTGGCGAGGGTGTTCCCGACGACGCGGGCGCCCGGCGCGTCCGTGGCCACGATGCCGGCCCCGTTGCCGAGCAGCACCGAGCCGGTGACCGTGGTTCCGGTGGCCGCGCCGTCGGTGGCCGCGCCGCCCACCGCGACGCCGGCGTTTCCGTATCCGGTCACCCAGTCGTGGGCCAGGGTCACCGCAGAGGAGCCGCCGCCGACGGCGATGCCGGTGGCCGCGTTCCCCGCCGCGGGGCTGGTGTGCTGCATCCAGGTGTTCTCGACGGTCACGTCACTGGAGTCGGTCAGCTGCACCGCGTCGCCCGTGGTCAGCATCGACAGGCCGCGCACCACGACGTCGTGCACCCCGGTGAGGACGATGCCCTGCGCACCCTCGTAGTTGATCCAGGCCGCACCGGACCGCAGGCCCCAGTTGTCGCCGTGGGTGATGGTGATCGGGGCGCCGGGTTCGCCGGAGTGGGTGACGTCCAGCTCGCCCTTGTACTGCCCGGACGCGATCTGCACGGTCTGCCCCGGCTGCGCCGCGTCCACCGCCGACTGCGGCGTGCAGTACGGCGTCTGCTGCGACCCGCGGCCCGCGGCGGTGTCCGAGCAGACGTCACCCGCCGTCGTCCCGACGTAGATGGTGCTCCCAGCGGCGCCGTCGGCCGCGGCCGAGCCGACCGGCAGGGCCAGCTGGAACAGCGAGCCGGAGAGCAGTATCGATCCGAGCAGGGCGACAGGACGCCGGAGACGCATGGTGACTTTCCCCCGAGAAGAGCACGCCGACCATGGGCGCGCGACACCTGCGGATGTTCCCATACTGCATCCGTGATTTCCACTGGTCGCGGCCAGGTTCACGGGGAACTCCGACCTTCCGTCAGAAGAGCGTCGGCGGACCGGTCGGGACCGGCTCGGGCAGCGGGTCGAGGTCGGGGACGAGGGCTCGGACGCCGTCGTGGAAGCGCCGGGCGAGGGCGAGCGACTCGTTGTTGTCCGGCGTGTGGATGAAGACCGTGGGCGAGCGGCCCTCGCGCAGCCAGTCCACGACCGTGCCGGTCCAGTGCTGCCAGCCCTCCGCCGTGGGCCGCGCGCTGTCCCGGCCGATGTAGCGGACCACCGGACGTCCGGTCAGCGCACGGGTCCTGCGCGGCAGCCGGGGCTTCTTCTCCCAGGCCTCCCGTTCCGCCGCGCTGGTCGGCGGGGCGGCGAACAGGTCGGTGGTGTCGAAGGAGGTCCACTCGGCGCCGACGTCGTCCAGCACCCGCTCCAGCCGCTGCTCCCAGCGCGGGTCCTCGAAGAACGCCGGGTGCCGGACCTCGACCGTGCAGCGGAGCCCGCGCGGCAGCCGGTGCAGGAAGGCGGCCAGCGTCCCGAGGTCCGACGGGCCGAAGGACGACGGCAGCTGGACCCACAGCGCGTGCACCCGCGGGCCGAGCGGCTCGACCGTGTCCAGGAAGGCCCGCAGCGGGCCGTCGGCGGCGTCGCCGAGGCGGAGCACATGGGATATCTGCTTGGGGAGCTTCAGCAGGAACCGGAAGTCCGGCCCGGTCTGCTCGGCCCAGGAGCTGACCGTGTCGGCGGACGGCGTCGCGTAGAAGGTCGTGTTGCCCTCGACCGCGTTGCACCAGCTCGCGTAGGCCCGCAGGCGCTCCCGGGGCGGGAGCGGGTGCGGCAGGAAGCTGCCCTGCCAGGCGGTGTGGGCCCACATCGCGCATCCGACGTGGAGTTGTTCCATCCCCCGACCCTAACCGAACCCGCGCGGCGCCCCGCCGCCCGGTCCGCAGCCGCAGCGCGCCCCACGCAGCGGCTGCGGACCGGGCCCAGCGCCCTGCTCAGCGCAGCTGCGCCCGCAGCGCGGTGACCCGGTCAGCGGCGGCACGGAACCCGGTGGCGTCCAGCGCCCCGCTGTTCAGCGCGTTCACCAGCGCGGTGGTCGCGGTCTCGCCCTGGCCGACGTTCTGCGAGGAGCACAGCAGCAGGTCCATCCCGGCGCCCGCTGCGGCGACGGCGCGCTGCGCCATCGTGCCGAAGCTGTCCAGTGCCTTGGCCTCCAGCGCGTCGGTGACCGTGACGCCGGTGAACCCGAGCCGGGTGCGCAGTTCCTGCTGGACGATGGTGGGGGACATGCCCGCCGGGCGGGCCGGGTCGAGCGCCGGGTAGACGGCCCAGCTCAGCATGATCAGTTTCACCCCGGACGCGATGGCCGCCGGGTAGGGGGCCTCGTCCACGCCGCGCAGCGTGGCCAGCGACTCGTTCACCGTGACCGGCCCCAGGTCGGTGTTCTGGCCGCGCCCCGCGGCGCCCAGCCCGGGGAAGTGCTTGGCGGTGGCGGCGACGCCGGCCTGCTGCTGGGCCGTCAGAAACGCCCTGCCCATGGAGGCGACCACGGCCGGGGTGCTGCTGAACGAGCGCTGCGCGCTGTCGGCGAAGTCGCCCGCGCTGTGGTAGACGTCCAGGACCGGTGCGAGATTCAGGTTCATCCCGACGCCGGCCAGATTGCGGGCGGCGTCGGTCCCGGCCGAGGCGGCGACCGCGGGGTTGCCGGTCGCGCCGATCTGCTTGGCCGACATCGTGGGGGCACCGGGCAACCTCCGGATCTCGCCGCCCTCCTGATCGGTCATCAGCAGCAGCGGCTCGTGGATCGGGCTGGCCGCCTGCGCCTGCCGCAGCTGGGTGATCGCCGAGCGCAGCTGGGCCTCGCTGGAGACGTTCTGCCCGAAGAAGATGACCCCGGCCGCCTCCCCTTCACGGATCCGCTGGAGCAGCGCGGCCGGCGGGGTCAGGCCGGGATAGGAGTAGATGATCCGCTGCCCGGCGAGCTGCTCCTGGCTCAGCGCCACCGTCCGACTGGGCGCCGGGACCGGCACCGGCGCCTTGGGCACGACCGACGACGGCGTCCCCGCACCGGACGACGTGCTCGGCGGAACCGCGGAACTGGCCGCCCCGGTCGACTGCGACGGCGACCCCGCCGCCGAGCCGGACGACGGGGAGGCGCTGGGCGTCGTGGTCGTGGGCGTCGGCGAGCAGCCCGCCGCGAGCCCGCCGATCAACAGCGCGCCGACGAGGGAGAGGCGCAGCCTGCCGACCCGCCGGTGTGCCTCGGGCCCGGAGTGGACGGGCATCTGCGTTCTCCTGTGCGGCTCGACACCGGATCCCCTGGTCAGGCAGGGAAGGGCCGGTCGTGGCCCGGACGGCTGACAGGGGCCGCGTACGGCTCCGACCTGACCCCGCGCCCGTCCAGCTTTCCTCGAACCTATACCCACCGCCACGCCTTTCGTCCGCCCCCGCGCCGACGCCGACCCGGTCCGATCCGCCCGAGCCCCAGGTCGGAGCCGCGCCGGGCGCAACCGGCGGCAACGGCCGCAGTCACCCGTACGGAGGCACCGGGATCCCGGCGGGCACCGGCCGACCGAGCCTGGCTACGGCCGCGAAAAAGCGGGTGCCCCACTGTCGGAACCGCTGACAGCGGGGCACCCGCGCGAGCAGGGCGGCGAACGGCGGCCCGCCTCCGTTGAGCCGGGCCGAGCGCGCTAGTGGTCGCCGCCCGTGGAGCCGGTTCGGGCTTCGTCCGCGAGTCGGCCGGAGGGGCGGGGGATGTCCGCGTCGGTGTCGGCCTGCGGGTCGACGTCGCCTTCGCCGAGCACCGCGGCCTCGGCTGCGGCCACGGCCGCGACCGCGTCCGTCCCGGGCTCGCCCGCGGCCTCGGCGTCGGCCTGGGCGCGGGCCTGGTTGCCGGAGACCAGCCGCAGCGGGACCTCCTTGAGCATCATCGAGAACACCACCGCCAGCAGCAGCAGGACGGCGACGACCGCGAACACCACGTCACCGGCCTGGGAGAAGCCGACGAAGAACGGGTGGCTCAGCGGCTTGGCCAGCCCGTTCAGGAACGAGGTGTCGTCCAGCCCGCCACTCAGGTGCTGGTGCAGCGAGGCGAGTTGGTCGGGGTGGGCCTTGGCCGCGGCGAGGAAGGACGGGTCACCGGCCGCCTTCGCGTACTGGCCGCTGATCTTGGTGCCGGCCAGCGAGAACAGGATGGACAGGAAGATCGCGGTGCCCAGCGTGCCGCCGACCGAGCGGAAGAACGTGGAGGCGGCCGAGGCGACGCCCATGTCCTGCGCCGGCACGGCGTTCTGCATCGCCAGCACCAGGCTCTGCATGTTCAGCCCGAGGCCGATGCCGAAGACGGCCATGTAGATGTCGGTCTGCCAGAGCGGCGTGTCCGCGCCGATCGTGACCATCACGCCCATGCCGACCACCATCAGGATCGACCCGATCACCGGGAAGATCTTGTAGCGGCCGGTCCGGGCGATCAGCTGGCCCGCGCCCAGCGAGGCGAGCATCAGCCCGGCGACGAGCGGCAGCAGCAGCAGCCCGGACTTCGTCGGCGAGGCGCCCTTGACGATCTGCAGGTAGAGCGGGATGACCGACATCCCGCCGAACATCGCCATACCGATGATCGTCACCTGGGCCGAGGCGACCGAGAACGTGCCGCTGCGGAACAGCCGCAGCGGCAGCAGCGCGTCGTCGCCCATCCGCCGCTGGACCCAGATGAACAGGGCGAGCCCGGCCGCGCCGGTCAGGTAGCAGGCGAACGAGCCTGCCGACGACCAGCCCCAGCCCTGCCCCTGCTCGGCCACGACCAGCAGCGGCACCAGGCCGACGACCAGCAGCGCCGAACCCCACCAGTCGATCCGGCGCTCGCGGCGGACGTGGTCGAGGTGGAGCACCTTGGCGATGACGACCAGCGCGAAGGCGGCGATGGGGACGTTGATGTAGAAGATCCAGCGCCAGCCCGCGGCACCGAGGAAGCTGTCGGTGCCGGAGAGCAGCCCGCCCAGCACCGGGCCGAGAACGGAGGCGCTGGCGAAGACGGCCATCATGTAGCCCTGGTAGCGGGCGCGCTCGCGGGGCGGGATGATGTCGCCGATCACGGCGAGGGCGAGCGGCATGATGCCGCCGGCGCCTATGCCCTGGAAGGCGCGGAACCCGGCCAGTTCGTACATCGACTGGGCCAGGCCGCACAGGGCCGACCCGACCACGAAGATCACGATCGAGAGCATGAACAGCCGCTTGCGGCCGTAGATGTCGGACAGCTTGCCGAACAGCGGCGCGGCGATCGTCGAGGTGATCAGGAACGCGGTGGTCACCCAGGCCTGCGCGGACAGGTCGTTGAGGTCGTTGCCGATGGTCTTGATCGCGGTCGAGACGATCGTCTGGTCCAGCGCTGCCAGGAACATGCCCAGGACCAGCCCGGACAGGATCGTCAGGATCTGACGGTGGGACAGCGCGCCGTCCGTCGGCGGTCCCGCCGGTCGGGTTGCGGTGGCGGTCATGCGGTACTGCCTTCTTCCGGTTCGTCGGTACGGGCGGGGTGCCGCGCCGCATCAGTCATCCATTGGGTGTGGGTGAGGTCGAAGGCCGCAGTGAACCGCTCCAACTGGTGGGCGAACTGCCGCAGTTCCTCGGGGGTCCAGTCGCTCAGCACCTGCTCGAAGAAGGCTGCCCTGGCATGCTCGTGTTCGGCTATCACGGCTCGGCCCGCTTCGGTGACGACCAGCAGGCTGGCCCGTCCGTCCACCGGGTCGGCCCGGCGCTCCAGCAGCCCGCGCGTCACCAGCGCGGCGACCTGGCGGCTGACCGTCGACAGGTCCGACTGCACCCCGACAGCCAGCGCGCTCGCCCGCATCGGCCCCTCGGCCGCGGCGGTGCGCAGCAGCACCTGGGTCGCCGAGTCGATGTTGTCACCGGCCGCGGCCAGCAGCCGCGCCTTGGAGCGCCGCACCGTACGCAGCAGCTCGGTCAGCGCGTCCGCGACCGAGGCCACTCCGGCCCCGCTGCCGCCGTTCCAGGCGACGCGGGGGCCCGCCCACCGCCGCTCGGCGGTCGACGCCGCGGCGCCGCCGGTCTGGTCTGCCATCGCCCACCTCTCGACTCCTCTACATACTTGTATAGCACAAGTACTTGGTGCCTACAACTATCACTGTCGCCGCCGCCGCCGGACGGTCGGGCCCAGGCATTCCGTTCAGAAGGCGTACCGGACGCGCAGCCAGGGCGCGCGGGTCGCGATCAGGCCCCGTAGCCGGGCGAGGGCGTCCTGCTTGATCCGCAGGGCGTAGCGGACGTTGACGGCTCCGTTCTGCGAGCGTTTGGCCTCCTGGGCGGCCGGCTGCCACAGGACGTCCTCGGCGCGGGGGTGCCAGCCGAGGTTGACCTCGTGGAGCTGCTGGTTGTGGGTCAACATGATCACCTCGGCGGCCGACTGCTCCTTCACCCGGGCGGGCAGGACGTCGTCGAGGTGGTCCAGCAGGTCGGCCCAGTCCTGCTGCCAGCCGGGGCGCAGCACTACCGGTGAGAGGTTGAAGTGGACCTCGTAGCCCGCGTCGAGGAAGTCGGCCGCGGCGGCGATGCGTTCCGCCACCGGGCTGGTGCGGATGTCCAGGAGGCGGGAGTCGCTCGCGGGCATGATCGAGAAGCGCACCCGGGTGCGTCCTCGCGGATCGAGTGCGAGCAGGTCGGGGTTGACGAACTTGGTGGCGAACGACGCCTTGGCGGTGGGCAGTCCACGGAAGGCGGAGACGAGGTCGGCGGTGTTGTCGCAGACCAGGGCGTCCACGGAGCAGTCCCCGTTCTCGCCGATGTCGTACACCCAGGACTGGGCATCGCACTGGTTGGGCTCCCGCTTGGGGCCCTGCGCCCTTACGTGCCGCCGGATGTGGGCGACGATCGCCTCGATGTTGGTGAACAACGTGATCGGGTTGGCGTAGCCCTTGCTGCGCGGGACGTAGCAGTAGGCGCAGGCCATGGCGCAGCCGTTGGAGCCGCCGGGGGCGATCCAGTCGGCGGACCTGCCGTTGGGGCGGGTCGCCAGGGTGTGCCTGACGCCGAGGACCAGGGCCTCGGTCTTGATCCGGGTCCAGCGGGCGACGTTGCCGTCGTCACCGTGCAGGGAGGGGATGCGCCAGTGACTGGGCACCTCGGTGACCGGGACCCCGGGCAGCCCGGCCAGGATCTGCCGCCCGCGCGGCGTGACCAGAGCAGCCGGCTCGGCGTACACCTCCCGCACGTCCAGCATCCGCCGCGCCTGCGGACTGCCCCGGAACCCGCCGGCGCCGGCGGACGGGGCGGAGGGCGGCGTGTCCTCGTACGCGAAGAGGGCGTACTGCTCGGGTTCCTGTGGTGCGGGACCCGTCGGGGGCTGGGTCAACGGCGGTGCTCCTACGGACAGCGGTGACGTCCGGCGATTACCGGGACAGCGGTCATTCTCGCAGCGCCTCTCGTCCTCGTGTCGGTTCTGCTGAGCGGGTGCGCGGGGAGCCGCGGGGACGGCGGGGACGGCGGATACGGCACCCGCAACGACATCGCGGTGGTCTGGCCGAGCGACGGGGCGGCGGGCGCGGCGGCTGACAGGGCGACAGGCGGGGCGGCGGGCGGCACAGCCGGTGGCGCCCCGATCGTCATCGCTGTCCTGTCCGACCGCGGCTCCGCGGGCGCGTCCTCCGACGACTCCCTGATCGCGGACGCCACCAAGGCAGCCCTCGCCGCACTCGGCCGGGCCGCGGGGAACGGGAACGGGTAGCGGGGTACTGCGGGCTGCGGGCCCGGCTCCGCCGGACGGGTCGGGTTTCACGGTCCGGTCGCAACCGGGACCGCGCGCACTGCGTTGTATACGGAGGAGAGCAGCGGCTGTGGGGGCGCTGTGCGTGGCCGGGCTTGCAGGAGGGCGGAAGCGTGATGCGAGGGCTGGTTCGCACGGGGGTCGCGATGACGGCCTGTGCGGCAGTGGTGGTGGCTGCCGCCGGGGTCGCGGGGGCCGCGGGGGCTTCGGCGCCTGCGGAGTCAGGCTCCGCGCGGGCGGCGTCGACCGTCGCGATGTCATCCGTCCCCGTACCGGGGTCGCTCCCCGCCGTGGTGGGCGGCGCCGCGCGGGTGGGGGCCGCGCCCGCGTCGCAGCGGCTGACGGTGCAGGTCTGGCTCAAGCCGGACGCGGCGCGCGCAGCCGCGTTCGCGGACGCGGTGGCCACGCCGGGCAACCCCGCCTTCCACCACTACCTGAGCCCGGACGGCTACACCGCCCGCTTCGGCCCCACCGCCGCGCAGGCGGGGGCGGTGGCGGCGTGGCTCACCGGCCAAGGGCTGACGGGGGTTCAGGTCGACCGTGGCCGCGCCTATGTGACGGCGGCCGGACCGGTCCCGGCGGTCGAGTCGGCCTTCCGGGTGCGGATCGGCCGGTACCGGGCCGGGGACGCCGGGGGCGCCGGGAACGGCTCGGCGGACTCGGCGCCGGTGTTCACCGCGAACGACCGCGAGGCGTCGGTGCCTGCCTCGCTGGCCTCGGACGTGCTGGACGTGACGGGGCTGAGCAGCACGTCCGCCGCGACGACCGACACCGCCACGCCGAGCCGCGCAACGACCGGAACGGCCACGCCGAGCCGCCCGGCGACCGGGGCGGCGGCCAAGACGGCGACGTGCTCCGGGTACTGGGCGCAGCACGGACACGCCGTGCACCCCGCGTACCAGGGGCTGACCCGGGCCTCGCTGCCGGTGTGCGGGTACTCCGCCGCGCAGCTCCGCGCCGCCTACGGGGCGGAGTCGCGGGACACCGGCCGGGGCCAGACCGTGGCGCTGACCGAGGACGAGGCGCCGACCGCGATGTTCCGGACGCTGACGGCGTACGCCCGGAGCAACCACCTTCCGCTGCCGAAGCCCTCCCAGTTCCGGCAGGTCCAGGCCGGGGCCAGCTGCCAGACCCCCTCAGCGGCAGCGGACCGCGCGGCAGCCGACCGTGCTGCTCAGTCGCCCCCCGTCGACGTCGAGGCGGAGATGGACTCCGAAGCCGTGTACGCCATGGCGCCGGGCGCGGACCAGGTGATGGTGGTGGGCACCGGTTGCAGCGAGGACCAGGCGCTGCTGGACGCGGTGTCGGCGGTGCTGACCGGGGACGGCCACCACCCGTTGGCCACCGTCGCGTCGAACTCCTGGCAGATCCCGCTGGGAGAGGTGTCGCCGCGGACCGTGCACGCCATCGACGTACGGGCCGCGGCCGAGGGCGTCGGCATGTACGTCGCCTCCGGCGACACCCCCGGCCTGACGGTCACCGACTCCGACCCGTACGCGGTGGCGGTCGGCGGCACGACCCTCGGCATCGGGGCCGCGAAGAACCGGCTGTTCGAGACCGGCTGGTCCGACGACTCCGGTTCGCTGGACGGCGGCCGATGGACCGACATCGGGGTCAGCGGAGGCGGCGGGGGCGTCAGCGACGTCTACCGGCAGCCGTCGTACCAGCGCGGCGTCGTCCCGGCCTCGATGGCGCGGGTCCGGGTGGGCAAGAAGACGGTGCTCGGCCGGACCGTGCCCGACATCGCCGCGGACGCGGACCCCGACACCGGCATGCTGGTCGGCTACACCGACACCAGCACAGGCACGGACACCGGAACGGCCAGCAGCGGCAGGACGGGCCGCTACCGCACGGTGTCGAGCGCCGGCACCAGCCTGGCCACCCCGCTGGTCGCGGGCCTGGTCGCCGACGCCCAGCAGGGGCAGCAGTCGCCCTACGGCTTCATCAACCCGCTGCTCTACCGCCTGGCCAGGACCGGGGCGTTCCACGACGCCCTGCCAGTCAGCGCGTCCGCGCCGGAGCTGGACCGGGCCGCCTACCTCGCCCCCGACGGCACCTTCACCACCGCGGGCGTCGACGTCTTCGACGCCCAGCACCGTCCCGACACCCAGCAGGTGACCGCCAGGGGCTACGACACCATGACCGGCGTCGGAACCCCGAACGGCGCCGCCTTCATCGCCGCCCTGCGCTGCCTGCGCTGCCTGCACTGACCGCCGCAGGGCGTCCGGCGGTCAGGGGGTGATCAGACCGCGTTCGTAGGCGCGGAACAGACGGCGGGGGACCAGGTGTTCGCGTCCGTCCAGGACGACCGGTACGAGGTGCGGAGCGGTGGCCTTCCACTGGGCTCGGCGGTGGCGGGTGTTGCTGCGGGACGTCTTGCGCTTGGGCACAGCCATGGCGGGGCTCCTTGGTCGCCGGTCATCCTTGGTCGCCGGTCATCGTGGGCTTTGTCGGGGGTGTGCGTCAGCCGACCGGGGTGAGCAGGTCGGCGAAGGCGTCGGGCAGGTGCTTCCAACCCCGCTGGCCGGTGCGCAGTTCGGCGTCGGTGAGCAGGCAGGAGTCCAGCAGGTCGGTGATGCCCTGCTGGTCCAGGTCGGGGGCGGTGAAGACGAGTTGCTGGATCCGGTCGCCGTGCTGGGGGTGCCAGTCCAGGGCCGCGGCGGCGCAGCGGGTGGGCGGGTAGTGCTCCCAGTCGGCGTCGGACAGGGCGGCCAGCCAGGGGCCGCACTCCTCGACCGCGAGGTTGGCGCCGGCCGCGTCCCAGGCGAGCAGGGTGTCGGGGCGGTTGGCGATCCAGAACCGGCCGCGGCTGCGGTGGGCGGCCGGGACCAGCTGGTCCAGCGCCTCGAACAGCCGGGCCGGGTGCAGCGGGCGGCGGCGGGTCCAGAGCAGGGTGGCGACTCCGGCCTGGTCGGCCTGCTGCGGGAGCAGGGCCAGGGCGGGGTTGACCCGGTCGCGGGCCGCGGGGACGTCGAAGCCGCCCAGCGCGGCACGGGCCAGGACGCCGGTGTCCAGGGCCACCAGGCGTGCGGTGGGGTTGAGTTGGTGCAGCATCGCCAGTCCGGCCAGCCGCTGCCGGCGGTCGGGTTCGTGGCGTGGGGCGAAGGGGACGGCCAGGACGGTGGCGTACTCGATCTGGTGGGCCAGGGCCTCAGCTCGGGTGCGGTCGTCATCGGGGCCGGTGTGCAGGGCGTGTTCGCACAGGGTGTCGGGCACCGACAGGTCGGGGACGACCCGCAGCGGGTCGGCCGCGGTGACCACTCCGGCGATCTCCACGAACTCGTCCATGCAGCGGCCGTCCCCGACCTCCGCCGCGGCGATCACCTCGACCACCGGGTGCGGGTCGCTGCCGCCCCACAGCTCCACCACGGCGAGGGTGTGCCGTCCGGCCTCGGCGATGCGGCGCAGCTCCGGCAGCAGGTCGGCGCGGATCGCGCAGCAGGGGCAGTCGTTGACCAGTTCGGCGTCCACGTCCTCGGCCAGTGGACCGGAGGTGGTGCGCTGGGTGCGGTGGACCCGGTGCTGGTCGGCGTGGGTGAGTTCGTGGTGCAGCACCACGACCCGGGGCTGGGCGGCGAGCAGTTCCAGGACGGCCTGGCGGCGGGCGGCCCGGTCCAGCCCGGCGACGACCACCACCGGCAGCCTGACGTCGGTGCTCATCTCCGGGCTCACCAGCTGGACTTGCGCACGCCGGGCAGGAATCCGGCATGCGCCTGGGCACGCAGGTTGACCCGGGACAGGCCGAAGGCGCGCTGGTAGCCGCGCGGGCGGCCGTCCACCGCGTCGCGGTTGCGGACCCGGGTGGCGCTGGCGTCGCGCGGCTGGCGCCGCAGCTCCGCCTGAGCGGCGGTCCGGTCCTCGGGCGCGGTGGTCGGGGCAGCGATCAGCCGCTTGAGCTCCGCACGGCGCTGAGCGTAGCGGGCGACCACCAGGCGGCGCTGCTCATTCTTGGCGGTCTTGCTGGCCTTGGCCATCAGACCTTCACCCCCTGGGCGCGCAGCCGGGCGACCGCGCGTTCGATGCCGAGCTTGTCGACGGTCCTGATGCCCTTGGCCGACAGCGTCAGCCGCACGTGGCGGCCCTCGCCGGGCAGCCAGTAGCGCTTGGACTGGATGTTGGGGTCGAAGCGGCGCTTGGTGCGCCGGTGCGAGTGCGAGATGGCGTGGCCGAAGCCGGGCTTGCGGCCGGTCAGCTGGCAGTGCGCGGACATGGCGGCTCCACGGTCGGGGGTCTGGGGTCTGAGGTCGGGGGTCAGTGGCCAGGGCCGGAGTCGGGGCAGGTGGGATCCGGGGCACGAAAATCCGGGGCCGCGGACGGGAATGCCCGCCGTGGCCTTCTGGTTGAGCTGACTGTACACCAGATGAAAACGACTTCCATTTCACTATAGTCTCCCGGATCACGGACCCACCCACCCCACCGAGGACCGAAGGGATGTCCCGCATGGCCCGCAACGAACTCCGCCCGATCGTCAAGCTCCGCTCCACCGCGGGGACCGGCTACGCGTACGTCACCCGCAAGAACCGCCGCAACGACCCGGACCGGATGGTGCTGCGCAAGTACGACCCGCAGGCCCGCCGCCACGTCGAGTTCCGCGAAGAGCGCTGAGGAAGGACCCAGAACCATGAAGCCCGGCATCCACCCCGAGTACCGCCCCGTGGTGTTCCGCGACAAGGTCGGCGAACTGGCCTTCCTGACCCGCTCCACCATCGCCGGTGACCAGACCGTCACCTGGGACGACGGGAACACGTACCCGGTCGTCGACGTGGAGATCTCCTCCGCCAGCCACCCCTTCTACACCGGCAGCGCCCGCGTCATGGACACCGCAGGCCGCGTCGAGCGCTTCCAGCGCCGCTACGGAGGCGGCGCCCCGGCGGCGGTGCGCTGAGCTACTGGGCACGAGGCACTGGGCCCGACTCGGAGGTCAAGATTCGGTAATGGTTTTCATCTCTACTAGGGTTTGAGTAGAGATGAAAACCATTACCATCTAGCGTGGTCAGTGAGCCGCCCGACTGACACCCTGACCTGCCCCGAGGAGAACTCCGCCATGACCGCCCCCCTGTCGCCCGCAGGCCGCCGGCGCCCGCACCTGCTGATAGCCGCCGCGACCGGCGTCGCCACCCTCGCCGCGTTGAGCGCCTGCTCCACCTCCCCCGAGGCCGTGTCGTCCAGCAGCACCGCCTCGGCAGGCGCGTCGGGCACCGGAGGCGGTTCCACGGTGATCCAGGTGGTCGCGGCGGAGAACTTCTGGGGCAGCATCGCCTCCCAACTCGGCGGCACGCACGTGCACGTGGACAGCATCATCACCAACCCGAACACCGACCCGCACGACTACGAACCCACCGCCGCCGACGCCCGCACCGTCACCACGGCGCAGTTCACCATCGTCAACGGCATCGGCTACGACGCCTGGGCGGACAAGCTGCTGGCCACCAACCCCGGCAGCGGGCGCACCGAGTTGAAGGTCGGCGACCTGGTCGGGCTCAAGCCCGGCGACAACCCGCACCGCTGGTACTCCCCGGAGAACGTGCACCAGGTGATCGAGGCGATCACCGCCGACTACAAGAAGATCGACCCGGCCAATGCCGCGTACTTCGACCAGCAGAAGGCCGCCTTCGAGACGCAGGGCCTGGCCCAGTACAACCAGCTGATCTCCGAGATCAAGAGCACCTACGCGGGCACCCCGATCGGGGCCTCCGAGTCGATCGTGACCCCGCTGGCCGACGGGCTCGGGCTGACCATGAAGACCCCGGAGACCTTCCTGGACGCGATGAGCGAGGGCACCGACCCCACCGCCGCCGACAAGGCCGCCATCGACCAGCAGATCAAGAACAAGCAGATCAAGGTCTACGTCTACAACAGCCAGAACTCCACTCCCGACATCACCGCCCAGGTGAAGCTGGCCACGTCCGAGGGCATCCCGGTGGCCACGGTCACCGAGACGCTGTCCCCGGCCGGCGACACCTTCCAGCAGTGGCAGGTCGCCGAGTTGCAGGGGATCAAGGCCGCACTCCACCAGGCCACCGGGAAGTAGGAGGAGTCGATGAACCCGAACCCGAACGCGATCACCAGGACCCGCGGCCGGGCCGCCCACCCCGCGCCTTCCCCGGCGGCGGGCTGCGCCGTCCCGGGCGACGCCGTCCCGGCGGGGGGTCGTCCCACGCCGACGGGCGACGCCGTCCCCACCCCGGCCGGGGCCTCCGCCCCGGTGGTGTGCCTGTGCGGCGCGGCCGTGCGGGTCGGCGGGCGGACCCTGTGGTCAGGCGTCGACCTGGAGGTGCAGGCCGGGGAGTTCATCGCCGTCCTCGGCCCCAACGGCGTGGGCAAGTCCACCCTGGTCAAGGTGCTGCTCGGGGTGCAGCCCGCGGCGGCCGGGGAGATCACGGTGCTCGGCGGGCTGCCCGGCCGGTCCGGCAGCCGGGTCGGCTACCTGCCGCAGCGCCGCAGCTTCGACGCCGGGCTGCGGATCCGCGGCATCGACATCGTCCGGCTCGGCCTGGACGGCGACCGCTGGGGCGTCCCGCTGCCCCGGGGCCGGCGGCGGCGCGCGGCCGAGGAGCGGATCGCGGAAGTGATCGAGCTGGTCGGCGCGGGCGCCTACGCGCACCGTCCGATCGGCGCCTGCTCCGGCGGCGAGCAGCAGCGGCTGCTGATCGCCCAGGCGCTGGTCCGCCGTCCCGAAGTGCTGCTGCTGGACGAGCCGCTGGACAGCCTGGACCTGCCCAACCAGAGCGCGGTCGCGGCGCTGATCGGCCGGATCTGCCACCAGGAGCGGGTCGCCGTGGTGATGGTCGCCCACGACGTGAACCCGATCCTGCACCACCTGGACCGGGTGGTGTACATCGCCGAGGGCGGCGCGGTCTGCGGTCCGCCCAGCGAGGTCATCAACTCCGAGACCCTGTCCCGGCTCTACCGCACCCCGGTCGAGGTGCTGTCCACCACCGACGGGCGGCTGGTGGTGGTCGGCCAGCCCGAGGCCCCCGCCCTGCACAGCGACCGGCACGCGGGCAGCCTGGGCGGGGTGGGCAACCTGGGCAGGTTGATCTGACATGGGATCAGTCAGCTTCTCCTGGAATCTTGTTGACGACTTCCAGCAGATGTGGTCGTACCCGTTCATGGTGAACGCCTTCCGCGCGGGCGCGGTGGTGGCCGTGGTCGCCGGGGTGACCGGCTGGTTCATGGTGCTGCGCCGGCAGACCTTCGCCGCGCACACCCTGTCCGCGGTCGCGTTCCCCGGCGCCGCGTTCGCCACGCTGGCCGGGATCAGCCTCAGCCTGGGCTACTTCGGGTTCTGCGTCGCCGCCGCCCTAATCCTGGCCGCGCTGCGGCGCGGCGGAACGGTGAGCGGAACCGCGTCCGGCGACGCGGGCGGATCCGAGGAGAGCGCGGCCACCGGCGTGGTCCAGGCCTTCCTGCTGGCCTGCGGCTACCTCTTCATGGCCCTCTACAAGGGCCTGCTGGCGGGTCCGCAGGCCCTGCTGTTCGGCAGCTTCCTGGGCATCACCACCGGCCAGGTCACCACCCTGGCCGTGGCCGCGCTGCTGGTCCTCGCGGTACTCGCCGTGATCGGCCGCCCGCTGCTGTTCGCCTCGGTGGACCCGCAGGTCGCCGCCGGACGCGGGGTGCCGGTCCGCGGCCTGTCCACCCTGTTCCTGGTACTGCTCGGCGTCGCCACCGCCGAGGCCGCGCAGATCACCGGCGCGCTGCTGGTCTTCGCCCTGCTGGTACTGCCCGCCGCCACCGCCCAGCAGCTCACCGCCCGGCCCGGTCGGAGCCTGCTGCTGACCGTGGCCATCGGCTTCGCCGTGACCTGGGCCGGGCTGGTCGCCGCGTTCTACTGGCCCTACCCGCTGGGATTCTTCGTGACCACCTTCGCCTTCGCCGCGTTCCTGCTGGCCCACGCCGCCCGCGCGCTGGCCGCCGCCACCGCCCGCCGCCGACCCGCCCTGGCCCTGGCGGCCGTGGGGGCCGTGGGGGGTGCGGCATGACCGGCCCCTGGCAGTACGGCCTGACCGGCCCGGGGCAGTACGGCGCGACCGGCCCGGGGCAGTACGGCACGACTGCGCTCGCCGACAGCGCCGTCCCCTCCGTGTGGACCCAGCCGTTCTTCCACCACGCTCTGCTCGCAGGGACGTTCATCGCGCTGGCGGCCGGCCTGGTCGGCTACTTCCTGGTGCTGCGCGCCCAGGTCTTCACCGGCGACGCGCTCAGCCACGTCGCCTTCACCGGCGCCATGGCCGCCCTCGCCGGAGGCTACGACCTGCGGCTGGGGCTGTTCGTCGGCTGCGTCGGCGCCGGGCTGCTGCTGGCCGGGATCGGCCGCCGGGGCAAGGCCGACGACGTCGTCATCGGCAGCGCCTTCGCCTGGATCCTCGGCCTGGGCTCCTTCTTCCTCACCCTCTACACCACCTCCGCCAGCGGCATGGGCAACGGCGGCGCGGGCACCACCGTCCTGTTCGGCTCGATCTTCGGGCTGAGCGGCGGACAGACCCTGGTCGCCGTCCTCGTCGCCGCCGCCATCAGCGCGGTGCTGCTGCTCATCGCCCGCCCGCTGCTGTTCGCCACCGTGGACGAGTCGGTGGCGGCAGCCCGCGGCGTCCCGGTCAAAGCCCTGGGCCTGGGCTTCCTCGCCCTGGTCGGCGCCTGCGCCGGAGAGGCGACCCAGGCGGTCGGCTCCCTGCTCCTGCTCGGCCTGCTCGCCGCCCCGGCCGGAGCCGCCGTCCGACTGACCGACCGCCCCTTCCGCGGCCTGGCCCTCGCCGCGGGCCTCGCAGTCGCCGAGATGTGGGCCGGCCTCGCGGCGAGCGCCCTGATCCCCCGCTGCCCGCCAAGCTTCGCCATCATGGCCGCCGCCACCGCGGTCTACGCCGCAACCTACCTCCGCCGCCCGGCGGCCCGCCCCGCGGCGGCCTCCGCGACCGCGGTGATCTAAACCCTCGCGCGCGCGGACGCCAGTGACATCGAGCCGGCCCTCCTTGAGGACTGGTTTTTGAACCCCGCGCGCGGACGCCAGCTCAGAACCACTTCGGCCACGGGCCGCAACTGTGATTCGGTCCAGCGCAGCGCCTACTGCTTCGACCCACGCGGCCCACGCTGCACGCCGGCCGCGCCAGAAACCCCGTGCCACCACCTGCCCGTCACATCTACGCTGCCGCCATGGATCGTGAGCAGCGGGTGACAGGTGCCGTGGTCGGCTCGGCGGTCGGTGACGCGCTGGGTGCGCCCTTCGAGTTCAGCAGGGAGCGCACCTTCTCCGCGCGCTTCCCGCAGCCGGACCCCGACAACGAGATGTGCGGCGGCGGGAGTTGGGAGCCCGGCGAGGCCACCGACGACACCCAGATGGCCGTCCACCTCGCCGAGTCCCTGCTCGAACGCGACGGCCTGGACCTGCCGGACATCTTCGACCGCTTCCAGCGCTGGGCCACCGACGATCCCATGGACATCGGCCTGCAGACCGAGAGCGTGCTGACCAACGGCCACCCTTGGGACCTCGCCGCCGCCTTCCACTTCCAGACCCACCACCGCGCCGCAGGCAACGGCTCGTTGATGCGCGCCACCACCTCCGCCGTCTACTTCGCCCGCGCCGGACAGCACACCACCATGGACGTGGCCCGCCGCATCGCCGCCCTCACCCACGGCGACCCCGCCGCCTGGGAAGGCACCGCGATCTTCCACGAACTCGTCCGCATCGCCCTGGACGGCGACGACCCCCTCACCGCCCTGCCCGACATCCTGCCCCTGATCGCCCCGGACCAGCGCGAGCGCTACGCCGTCGTCCTCGCCCCCGACTGGCACCCCGACCAGGCCACCGAGTTCAACGGTGCCGTCTGGCCCTGCCTCGGCTCCGCCGTCTGGGCCCTCCGCACCACCACCACCTTCGACGCCGCCCTCCGCACCGCCGTCGACCTCGGCGGCGACACCGACACCGTCGCCGCAGTCACCGGCGGCCTCGCAGGCGCGGTCTACGGGCTGGACGCGATACCCGCCCCGTGGACCCGCCCGCTCCATCTCCTGCTACCGGGATCCGACGGCCGGGAACTGGACTTTGCCGACCTGGTGAAGCTCGCCGCACGCTTGGGCTTGGACACCCTGCCGGACGAGTAGCTCAGCTGTTGGTACCGACCTCGCTGTGATCGTTTCCGGTCAGCCGGCGGTGAGGGAGGTGCGGACGCGGTCGATGGCGCGCAGGACTTCGTCGCGGTTCTTCGCGTGCTTGATCCAGACGGGCAGGCGGGCGACGAGCGTCATCTTCCGGCGGCTGTCGTACCAGGGGGTGCGTTCCCGCAGCGTGGCCGATACGTAGTGGTGGATCAGGGTGAGGTGCTCCGGGTTGTAGGCCCACAGCCAGCCGTGCCGGGTCTCGGTCTGGAGTCGCAACGCGGTACCGAAGTAGGGGTCGGTCATGCCTCTGCGGGTGCCGCGAAGGAAGACCAGGCGGTGGCTGAGCGTGGCCCTGGTCAGGCCGCAGTGTCGGCAGACGAGGCGGCGAGGGGCGAACGCCGGCCGATGTCCAGCCTCCGGGTCCCGGCCTGCCGGGATGACCCGCGCGCTGCTCGCACAGCGCGGGCAGGTCACGTGGATGTCGTGGAGGAAGTCGTACTCCGTGCTGCGGGGATCCCGGAACCGGCGCGTCTGCGATGGCGTGGACACCCTGCGAGTATCAGACACCGTGGAGTCGGACGGCTACGGATTTGTGGCCCGTGGGCAGTTGTGCGCAGCGTTGTGCTCGATCGGGCGAGCCCGGAGCAGCGACGGGAGTCGTGGGCGCTGATCGAGCCGGGCTGCCGCCGCGGCAGGAACAGTCGCCGGGTCCGCGGCCGGTATCGGACCGACCGTGCCCGCAAGGAGTGTTCGGTGCGCTGCTGCCGCGCGGGAGTTCCGGGCAGTGGCCAACGCACGGGTACGAATCCTGGGCCCTGACCATCCGTGGACCCGGGTTGCCGAAGAAGCCGCCGAACGGCTCCAAGGCCATACCGGCTGAGCCCCTGCTCCCCGCCAACGCGGGGGTGATCCGCCTGCTCTGCGGGCACTCGGTGCCGTACTCGGCTGCTCCCCTGTCAGCACACCAGCGCCGACGAGGGCGGAGCAACTGGCTTGCCTGTCCCGATCTGCTTGGGACACGCTGACCTGAAATCGGTGAGACCCGGAACCCCGAGTCTTCGGCCCGGGGGTTCCGGGGGAACAGGGGCGAGAAATGAGCAAGAGAAAGAGCACGCCACCCTGGGCGCAAGTGCCCACCGGAATCACGATCTTCGCAACGCCGGAAGGCTGGCGACACAGCATCTGGGCAGGCGGGTTCATCTGCGGACGCCTGGACCTGCCCGCGGAGGCCGGCGACGACGACGCGAAGGCAGCCGCACGAACGATGGTCGTCAGCCTCGCCGCAGACATCCACAACGTCACCCTGGAGATCGACTGGACCGCCGGCAAGACTCCCCGCTCCTGGAACGGTACGGCGCGCCCAGCAGAACAGTGAGGCCCAACGCCGGCTCCTCACCCTGCGGGGACTTCGCCTTCGGCTCCGTTGCCTCCGTCTCCCTGGGCAGCGTGGTTGGACGGCCACCCAGTCCGGCCTGATCCCGGACAGGACTACCCGGAAGCCCGCTCAGTCCCAGGAGTTGAAGAGCACCTCGCCCAGTCTGGTGGCGCGCCAGTATCGGATCTGCATCCATTCGGCAGGGCGCAGGTCCGAGGTGTCCACCTGACTGAGCGGCGAGTTGAGCAGGTGAGCGGACATGACTGTGAACCCCGCGTCCGTGAAGATGTTCGACCAGACCGGAGGGTCCTGGAACTCGTCCACATAGCCCGGCCGCGGGTCGGCGGCGGCGAAGGCGATGAGCGGGAGATAGGCATGGCACAGGACGACGACGTGTGTGCCGTTTCGTTCCACGACCGTGGCCGTGTGGAAGCTCCGTGGATACGCCTGCCGAACGAACTCGCCCACCTGCCCGCCCGTGACCCGGGCAGCCATGTACCAGGCAGCCCGAAATGCTTGCAGGTCGGTCTCAGGGAGCAGGTCGTCCTTGGCGCCCCGAAATCCGGTTGCGCCCCTCGCCAGCTGGAACACCACAATCCTCCGCTACACCGCCCCGCGGCACCCACCCTGAGGCTATCCCGGATGCCGCCTCCGTCGCTCATCAACTGCCGGGTGGCCACGGCCCGTTCAAGAGGGTGCGGGCCTCCTGGATGATGCGGTCCCTGTAGGTGTCGCGGGGCAAGGTGTAGTCCGGTGTCCAGTCGTCGTACTCGCTGATCCAGCCGATGATCGGGAGCAGCGCGTCGGGGTGACCGAGCCTGTTCCAACCCTCGTACCAGATGAGGTGGCCGCCCTCGGCGGGGTGCAGGCTGCCGTTGGCGATCAGCTGGAGCCACCAGCGGACCAAGGTCCAGCGAGCGGCCGGTTGCGTGTCGGGGATGCTGGGCGCGAGGTCGAGTTCATCGATGACCTGGACGAAGAGGTCGTTGGCCAGGGGTTCCTCGTTGCGGGTCAGGCCGGCCAGAACCCGCAGGGCCGGGGTGTCGACGTCCAGGACGAGGGCGACCAGGGCGGCTTGGATGAGCTGGTCGGAGCCGACCATGCCGCCGAGGCGCTGCTCGATGGCGAGCATGCGCAGGTGGTCGACTGCCTGGTCCGCACTGAGGGCGTAGGGGTCATGGGGCGCAGTGAGGACGATCTCTCGCGACGTCCCGGTCCCGCCGAGGAAGTAGGACCAGAAGGGCACGCTCGCTCGGGTGCGGCTGAGGTCGACTGCGGGTCCGCCGAACTCGTGGTGGAGATAGTCGGCGAGGTGGTTGCCGTAGTAGATGATGTCGGTCTGCATGACCGAGAGCACGGGATGGCCGCTCTGCCCGGCGCCGGCGGGCAGGTAGCGGTGCCCGAAGACCGGAACCAGTTGCGGGGCGGCAAGCATATGCTCGCGGGCGAGCTGCAACGCTTCTCCGCGGTTCTCAGGCCGCTCGCCCCAACCGGGGTACCAGAAACCGTTGTGCTCGACGTCGAAGAGGACCCCGCCGGCAGGTGCGTCCAGGCGGTCACGAAGCTCCTGCGGATCACCGTCACGCCAGTCCGGCCAGGACCCGCCCAGCGGCAACCCGGCCCGAAGGAAGACCCGATGATCGTCCGCGAAGGTGAACCCGTACCGGCGTTCAACCTCCTTCAGTTCGGCTTCGCTCAGTCCGGGACCGACCTCGACAGGCAAGGCAGCGAGCAGGGCAGACGCCGCCTCATGGGTCAGGGACTCGGGCTGGATGGCGGTCACAGGCCGGAGCATAGCTGCGGCCCTCTCGCTGGCCAGTACTGACGCGGGTATCGCAGCGAGCACCACTTTGCGAAATGTCGCCAAACCTGCGCGGCAGTCGCGATCGGAGGGAGCAGACCTGACTCCAGCACCGCCAAGCCCCGATCGGCTTCGGACGGCCGAGCGCCCGGAGCGCTACCTAGGGCTGATGCCGTCTCGAATCAGTCCCACGACCCGGTCGCTGTCTGCGAGGTTGGGAAGCACCGCGTCCGCCCCGGCGTCCTCCAAGTCGGTCGAGCTGCTCTTGCCGGAGGCGACGGCGAGGGAACTGGCGCCGACCGCGCGCCGCGGCAACGTCAGCGGGCGTGTCGCCGATGACCAAGACCTCGGCGATGTCGCGCAGCAGATCATCGCTGCGGCCCGCGCGCACGAAGGCGATTCGGACGAGCGTGGCCCGGTCATCCGAGTCCTCCGCATATCCGCCCAGGTCGAAGTCGATGTGCCGGTCCAGGCCGAAAGTAGCCAGCTTGGTCTGGGCGACACGCCGGACGTTGCCGGACACGATGCCCTGTCGGACGCCGGGAAGCGCGGCCACGCCGCCGACCTCTACTTCCTGCTGCGCTCCTACCTTCGCCGCACCGGTCGAGTAGACATGTCGATGCTGGCCGCAGACCGGGCCATGCGCGCGGCCGAGGACGCAGACGACCCGCTGCGCATCGCTGCAGCCCAGGGAATCTGGGTCACGTCCTGCTGACTGCTGGCGATGCTGAGCAGATCAGCATCCTCGGCGTCGAGCAGCTGCAGCCGCAAGTGGACGTCGGCGACGAGGAGTGCGCGGCCATGCAAGGTGCGTTGCACCTGGTCTCGGCTGTGGCGTGCGTTCGGCGCCGAGACTGGTGGAAGGCCCGCGACCGGGTCCGGGAGGCGCCTTACCGGCAGCTGAGCGCGTCGGCGAGGGCAATGTGATGTGGACTGCCTTCGGGCCGACGAACGTGGCGCTGCACATGGTTAGCATCGAGAGGGAAGCCGGCGAGGCGTCGGACGCGCTCCACCGCGCCGACGCGATCGACACCGGCGGTATTCCGTCCAGGGAACGGGCCTTCACTCATCTGATCGAGGTCGCCCGATGCTACGACCTACGGCGGAAGGACGCCGGTGTGCTGCTGCAGCTCCTGCAGGCAGAGGATCTCGCTCCGGAAGATCTTGCGCGGACTCAGGCCGCCCGGGAGATGACGGTTGGTCTGCTGCGCCGAGCCCGCCTGCTACACGCCCGGCAGGCCGAGGCCTTGGCCGGACGGATGGGGATGCTCTGACCCGTGCTGAGAGCACAGCCGTGCCCACAGCACGGGTCATGATCCGGGACCGCCCGTAGCGTCGTTTTCAAGACAGCGACGACCTACGGAGCCCCCAATGCCTCAGGCACACCCTGACGACGAAATGTTCCTCGACAGCCTGAGGTGGATTGCGGGTTCGTATACAATCTGCCCGCCTGACCGCCGCCACCATCAGCTCGCGACCGAGGTCGACCACATCGAGCAGGGCACGCTGATCGGTCCCGGGATTCTCTACTGCCGCACCGATCTCGCCTACCGACTTGTCCTCGATCGCGCCCAGGCCGGCATGGATGGCGTCGAGAACTACCAGTCGAGCCTGCGCAGCGTTCCCTGTGGCTGATGCGACGGGGCTGGGTAGCCCTCGCTGCTCCTTGTAAGCCCAGAGCGCCGCCCGTCCGCAGTCACCCCATCGGCTGCGGGCGGCCGGCTCTGCGTCTGGATCCGAGACCGTCTCCACCGGCGGCTTGACCTGCCAGGTTCCATGATCAATCTGGATGCAATCTGGAGATCAACCCCCTAGGCAGCCGGATCACCCCCGCGTTGGCGGGGAGCAGCAGAGCGCGGAGCTCGTCCTGACCTCGATGAGCGGATCACCCCCGCGTTGGCGGGGAGCTGTGAACGACGGCGGTTTTCCCCAGGGGTGGTGTCGGCGTAATTCTCCAACCCCTGGGGCCGCCGCAGTCAGGCTGCGGACTGCTGGCTGATCTTCTCGGTGGGGGTCCTCGGTCGCTTGTT